>QKCK01000329.1 GCA_003245695.1 Bacteroidota bacterium
CTGATCCTCAGATGCCAAAGAGCATATGGTGGTATTCTGACTGCTTCTATGTAGGTTTCAGGGTTGTGTGCGAGGAGTGAGGGATGAGGAGTGAGGAGTGAGGAGTGAGGGATGAGGAGTGAGGAATGAGGAGTGAGGAGTGAGGCTTGAGGAGTGAGGAATGAGGAATGAGGAATGAGGAGTGAGGCTTGAGGAGTGAGGAGTGAGGAATGAGGGATGAGGAATGAGGAATGAGGAAGATAAAAGACAAAAGGGAGAGTAAGGGGTGGTGATTCGTTGATTCGTTGATTCGTTGATGCTTTTAGTGGTTTTGAGAGGATTTTGTTCGGATGAATTTATTAAATTAGGATGTTTACTTTTTGACCCTGGAATTTGGAAACTGACAACAGAAAAAAACATAAAATGAAAAACTCACACATCTCTCGTCGTAAGGCAGCTGTTGCCGGAGCTGCCGGTATTGTAGCGCCAACAATCATGACTGCCTGCGGGCCTAAGAAAAAGATAAGAAGTGTTGCTGTCCCTGTGATGAATGACACAGCTCCTGACGGACCTCTTCTTAAAGCAGGGTTGATAGGTTGTGGTGGCAGAGGTACAGGTGCTGCCCTGAACTTTCTCAAGGCTGGTCCGAATCTGACCATTACTGCTTTGGGTGACCTCTTCACTGACAGACTAACATCATGCAGGGAGCGACTTAAAAAGGAGAATATTGAGGTAGCTGACGAGAAGTGTTTTCTTGGGTTTGATGCCTACCAAAAGGTAATTGAGTCAGGTGTTGACATCGTTTTACTGGCTACACCGCCATCATTCAGACCTGATCACTTTGAGGCAGCCGTTAGTGCCGGGAAGCATGTATTTATGGAGAAGCCTGTCTGTGTTGACCCTGTAGGAGCACGCCAGGTGATGGCAACAGCCGAAAAAGCCAGGGGTATGGAGCTGTCAGTGGTGACGGGCACACAGAGGCATCATCAGCGTGACTATGTTGCTGCCTGGGCGAAGGTACAGGGTGGTATGATAGGTGATATAGTTTCGGCAAACTGTTACTGGAATCAGGGACAGTTATGGTATCGTGATCCTAACCCTTCATGGAGTGAGATGGAGTATATGATACGCGACTGGGTTAACTGGACATGGTTGTCAGGTGATCATATTGTTGAACAACATGTACATAATATTGATGTCATCAACTGGTTCACCGGCCGCAAGCCTGTCTCTGCCGTCTCTTTTGGTGCCCGCAACCGCCGTCCGACAGGTGACCAGTATGACTTTTTCAGTACAGACTTCATATATGAAGGTGACATACATGTTCACAGTATGTGTCGCCAGATAAATGGTTGCGAAAATAATGTGTCGGAATGGATACAGGGCACAGAAGGAAGAACTAACTGTCAGAATATTATATGGGATAATAACGGGGCGGAGGTATGGCGTTACCAGGATTACAGGAAGGATGGTGAAGGCAATCTCACAACTGACCTGCCTGTTGGCCCCTATGATCAGGAGCATATTGACTTTGTCACTTCAATACGTACAGGTGTGCCTCTCAATGAGGCAGAAGAAACAGCCATATCTACCATGGCTGGCATTATGGGACGTATTGCTGCCTACACAGGCAAAAAAGTGACTTGGGATGAGGTGATGAATTCAGAGTTAAAACTGGGGCCTAAGGTATTTGTACTGGGAGACGTTGATATTGATAAGTCAGTGCCTGTTCCTGGAGAAAAGTAAGATGAAGTACAATCATAATCATGGAACATAGAAACAGATCACGAAGACGGTTCCTTGCCGAAGCCGGCGTTGCTGGAGCCGCATTGCTTGCCTCTCCTGCCCTTATGGCCAGGCCGGGCAGTGAAAAGACATCTGCAGTAACGGCAGGTGCAGACCCTTTTAAACTGAAATATGCACCTTCCATTGGTATGTTTCGCAACATGAGTGGAACAGATGATCCGGTTGAGAATATCAAGTTCATACATGATCAGGGTTTCCGGGCTGTTTTTGATAACGGTTTCCCGGGCAGAAGTGTGGAAGAGCAGAATAAAATTGCAGCTGAACTGACTCGTCTGGGGATGGATTTTGGACCTTATGTACTTTATGCTGACTTCAGCACAACTTCATTCGTGCTCAGCAATCAGAAAGTCAGAGACCTGATAGCGGAAAAGATGAAAGCGGCAGTCGAAATTTCAAAAAGGACTGGCTTTAAGAGAGCACTTATTGTGCCAGGACGATATGACGAGAGTCTTCATCCTGACTTCCAGCGGTCAAATGTTATTGATAACCTACGATACTGTGCCGGATTTGCTGAGCCGGAGGGGATAACACTGGTAATAGAGCCGCTCAACAGGCGTGATCATCCGGGCCTTTTCCTCACAGGAATGCCGCAGGCATACCAGATATGCGATGCTGTTGACAGCCCATCTGTAAAGATCATTGACGACCTCTACCATCAGCAGATATCTGAGGGCAACCTGATACCTAATATTGAAGCATGCTGGGACCGGATAGGGGCTTTTCATATTGGTGATAACCCCGGCCGTAATGAGCCTCTGACAGGCGAAGTGAACTTTAAAAATATCTTTAAATTCATTTTTGATAAAGGATATCAGGGGGTGTTGTGTATGGAGCATGGAAGAAGCATTGCCGGTAAAGATGGCGAGATGAACGTGATAAAAGCTTACAGGGAGTGTGACGTTTTTTGATCACAAGTGAGTCAGATATTAATATGAGGTCACCGCATAATATTTATTGATCCTGATAGTATTTAGGTTAATCTTTTATTTTTTATACATGAGAATCAGAACTTTGTCAGTCTGCTTTGGACTACTTATCCTCGTTGGTATCGGGTGTGTAGCCACCAGACGGGAAAACACAAAAAACGATCAGATAGTTGTTGTTGTCTCTCTTGATGCATTCAGGTGGGATTATGATTCATTATATAACACACCTGTGTTGAATGATATAGCTGTGAGAGGTGTTGAGGCAATAAGGATGATACCATCATTCCCCACAAAGACATTCCCCAATCACTATTCTATTGCCACCGGTCTGTATCCTGATCATCACGGTTTGATTAACAATACCTTTTTTGCACCTGACCTGGGGCTGCTTTACAGGATAGGTGACAGGAGCATGGTGGAGAACCCGGGCTTCTATGGAGGTGAACCTTTCTGGGTGACAGCGCACAAGGCGGGTATGGTAACAGCATCTTTTTTCTGGGTAGGGTCTGAGGCTCCTGTAATGGGTGTACAACCTGATTACTGGAAGAGGTTTGATTCGAAGATACCCTTTGATGTGCGTATTGACACAGTAATTAAATGGCTCTCTTATCCTGAGGGGAGACGACCCCGTTTAGTCACTCTTTACTTTGAAGAGCCTGATGCTATAAGTCATAAATATGGTCCTCTGGCGCCTGAGACAGCAAAGGTGGTCTACTCACTTGACAGCCTTGTGGGTGTACTCAGGAAAGGGCTGCGACATGTGCCTGATGCCGGTAAAATAAACCTCATAATTCTCTCTGACCATGGCATGGGGGCAACCACAAGGTATAACAACATTCTTGATACCCTGCCATCACGCCTTGTAAAGGATATATATGGTGGCTCACCTGTATGGCTGTGTAATCCGGTGGATGGCAAGGCAGACAGCCTGGTCTGGTTTGTCAACATGCAGAAGGGAGTGAGGGCATATAAGAGTAATGAGGTGCCTGATTATCTGCATTACGGTACTCATCCCCGCATGACTGAGGTGGTTATCATTGCAGAACCCGGGTATGTTGCCGGACTGAAGCCAGATAATCAATCATATAGCAAAGGTGATCATGGTTACGATTGGAAATACCGTGATATGCATTCAATCTTTTATGGAGAGGGCCCGTCATTCAGAGAAGGTGCCAGGGTCGATACCCTCTATAATGTTGATGTTTATAATATTGTATGTAGGATACTAGGGCTCAGGCCGGCAGATAATGATGGCAACCAGCAACGTGTTAATCCATTATTCAGGTAGTGCCTTGTTCACGTGCCAGTGCAATATTATGCATCAGACCATTATAGCCTGCTCTCTCAAGAGGAGTGCCGGCAAAAAGTCTTTTAAACCTCTCTTCTGTCATATTATGCCAGTCGTCACGTTTCAGTAGAAGCATCTCTTCTGATGGTTCAAATTCTCTGACATGGTGGCGTGTTGCTTTCTTATTCCAGGGACATATTTCCTGACACCGGTCGCAGCCAAAGATCATGGTCTCTGTCATGCCATCCATGATATATGGAGGTGTCTCTCCCCGCAGTTCTATAGTATGATAAGAAATGCACTTTCGTGCATCTATTGTATGGTCATAATTAATGGCACCGGTAGGACAGCCTTCAATACACTTCCTGCATTCGCCGCAAAAGTCCTCTGTGATTGGTTCATCATACTCTAGTTCAGCGTCAGTTACTATCTCTCCCAGGAGAAAGAAAGAGCCCAATGACCTGTTTATGATCAGGCTGTTCCTGCCTCTCCATCCTATGCCTGCTCTCTGTGCCCATGCTTTTTCTGTTAAAGGGGCTGAGTCGCAGAAAACCCTGCATTGTGAATCTGGATATGCCTCTCTAATAATCTTTACAGTATTATAAAGCTTTGATCTGATAAGGTCATGATAGTCCTTTCCCCTGGCATATCGCGAGATGAAATATCTGTCGGAAGTGGGAGGAAGGTCTTCATTATAGTAATTGAGAGCTGCCACTATTACTGATCGTGCTCCGGGGACAAGAAGTGTAATGTCAGCTCGTTTATCCCTGTTTTTTTCCAGGTACGCCATAGAACCGTTCATCCCTTTTGCTGTCCAGCCATCTATGATGGCAGCATCATCAGGATGTGGCTCTGCCCTGGCTATACCCGTGAGACTAAATCCCTCATTAGTCAGGGATTCTTTTATCCTGGTTGTCAGTGTTGTCCTCATCAGCCCTGTATGTGGCTGTTACATAAGACCCAGTTCAAGCTTTGCTTCGTCTGAGAGCAGGTTTCTATCCCATGGGGGATTAAATGTCAGTTTCAGATCGCACTCTTTTACTCCTCTTGTCCCTGCAACCTTGTATCTGACCTCTTCAACGAGATCTTCAGCCATTGGGCAGTTGGGTGCAGTAAGAGTCATGGTAATATGGGCAACCTGCTCCTCATCGACACGTATTTCATATATAAGACCCAGATCATAGATATTTACCGGTATCTCGGGATCAAACACACTCTTAAGGACTGTGATTATCCTTGCTTCTGTATCCTGTATTTCCTGACTATTCATTTTTGAGTTTTTGTGCTGAAAGCCAATGCATATAGTTTTATCTGTTTTACCATTGCCAGGAGGCCGTTTGAGCGTGTGGGAGAGAGATTCTGCTTCAGACCGATGCGGTCAATAAAATAGAGATCAGCGTTCATTATCTCTTCCGGTGTACGGCCTGAGAGTACTTTTATCAGCAGGGCCACTATACCTCTGGTAATAATGGCATCACTGTCAGCAGAGAAGCTTATTATGCCGTTTTCAAATGAGGGGTGAAGCCATACCTTTGACTGGCATCCTTCAATGAGATAGTCATTGGTTTTATACTTAATGTCGATGGATGGCATCGATCTTCCAATGTCTATCAGATAGTTGTATTTGTCAAGCCAGTCATCAAAGATTGCAAACTCTTCTGTCACCTGGTCCTGTATCTCATTTATTGTCATAGCAAGTTATCTAAGCAAACATTTCCATTACCTGTCTGACACCTGAAGCCAGTGCATACATCTCTTCTTCGGTGTTGTAGAAAGCAATTGATGCCCTCACAGTGCCAGGTATGCCATACCTGTCCATGACAGGCTGGGCACAGTGTGTCCCGGTGCGTACTGCTATTCCCATCTTGTCAAGTATCATCCCTGCATCATACTGGTGAACCTCACCTGGCAAAAAGGAGATGACTGACACCTTATCCTGTGCTGTCCCATAAATCCTGACCCCGCTGATAGCTGACAGCTCTCTAGTTGCTATCTCCAGCAGATGTTTCTCACGACCGGCTATCTCCTCTCTTCCTATTGAGGTCACATAGTCAAGGGCGGTGGCAAGTCCTATTGCTGCCGGGTAGTTTGTTGTCCCTGCTTCAAACTTAAATGGGAGGTCATTATATGTTGTTCGGGCAAAGGTCACATTTGCTACCATATCGCCTCCGCCCTGGTATGGAGGCATTGCTTCAAGCCATTTCTCCCTGCCATATAATACTCCAACGCCAGTAGGCCCATATATTTTATGACCGGAGAAGACAAAGAAGTCGCAGTCAAGGTCCTGCACATCCACAATGCCGTGCTGTATCGACTGTGCGCCGTCGACGAGGACAGGTATGCCCTCTTTGTGTGCGATAGCCGTTATCTCTTTGATGGGGTTGATTGTCCCCAGTACATTCGAGGCATGGGCTACAGCAACCAGCTTCGTACGTGACGATATCAGTCTTTTGTACTCTTCCATGTCAAGGAGGCCCTGATCGTTGAAAGGTATTACTTTGAGTATGGCTTTCTTCCTCTCGCAAAGCATCTGCCATGGAACAATATTGGCATGGTGCTCCATGGCACTGACAAGTATCTCATCACCTTCACCGACATATTTCTCACCGAAGGAGAAGGCAACGGTATTTATTGAAGAGGTGGTTCCGGCAGTAAAAACAACCTCTTCTTTCTTTGAGGCATTAATATACTGTCTGACTGTCTCTCGTGCTGCTTCATATTGTTCTGAGACATTGTCTGAGAGAAGATGTACTCCGCGGTGAACGTTAGCGTTGGTGTGGCGAAAGAGATTGGCTACGCGGCTGATTACTACCTCAGGTTTCTGGGTTGTGGCTCCGTTATCCAGATATATCAGTGGTTTGCCGTATACCTTTTGAGACAGGATAGGGAAATCAGCTCTGATCTCTTCAATACTTTTATTCATTGGTCTCAGTTACATTTAATTGCACATGAGGCGCAACGTGACAACTCTCCACGCAAACGCTGCATGACAAGAGTATCAATACGTTCCCTAAGTGCTTCAATATGAATATTCTGTATTACTTCATGGGCGAATCCAAACATCATCATCAATCGTGCCTCCCTCTCATCTATGCCTCGTGAACGAAGATAAAAGAGTGCTTCCTCATCAAGCTGACCTACGGTTGCTCCATGGCTGCATTTGACATCATCGGCAAAGATCTCAAGTTGTGGTTTAGTGCTCATCTTTGCCTCAGGGGTCATGAGAATGTTATTGTTTGCCTGGTAGGCATTTGTGCCCTGTGCCAGGGGTCTGACAAGAATACGGCCATTGAAAGCCCCTGTAGCATCATCATCAAGAACCCCCTTGAATAACTGTGTGCTGTTACAGTGTGGGGCTGAGTGATCAACGAAAACATAATTGGCAGTATGCTGAGATTTGTCTGAGAGGAATAGTCCGTATGAATGTGTCTCTGCATTCTCACCGGCCAGAGTGTGATAAGTGGCGTTACGTACCAGACCACCATGAAGGGTTATGTTATTTGATGAAGCATAACTGTCGCGTTCCTGGTGGATAAATGTCTGTGTTATCTTTCCGGCATCATTATGCTGATTCTGGACCCTGATGATATTGAACCTGGCATTCTGTCCCACATAAACCTCAGTCACAGTGTTTGTGAGGAAATGTTGCGGCGATAATGCATGATCACACACCAGAAGTGTCAGATCGGCACCCTCCTCTACCACTATCAGGTTGCGGTCCTGAACAAAGATATCCCTGTCAGAGTGAACCAGATTAACTATCTGAAGTGGTTTTGAGATTGTTGTCCCTTTCGGGGCATAAATAAATAGTCCGTCAGACGCCAGTGCGGTATTAAGATGCACCAGGCCATCCTTATCATTTGTGACATATTTGTTATAATGCCGTTGTATAAGCCCTGGAAACTGTTTCGCTGCGGCTGTCATGCTGCCAGCCCAGAATCCTCCGGGAAGCATCATTAGTCCCTGGTCAGAATGCGGATAGAAGCCATTCATCAGGACAATATTCCAGACGTCGAGATCCTCAACCTCACACTTAAAGCGTTCTGCCTGAGTATAATCAGCGGTTGATGGAACATAATAACCCCTGTAGTCATAACTAAAAAACTTATCGAGGTCGGTATACTTGTAGGCTTCGTTTTTCTTGTCAGGCAGTCCCAGGGAGAGGAAAGTTGAAAAAGCCTCCTCACGAAAACTGTTGAACAGCCCGGGTGATTTTTTAAAGAGCCCCTCTCTGCCTGCATCCCACAGGTGAGTGAGCTTCTGTATCAATTCAGGTCTGTAGTCTATCATGCCTCAACGTTATCAGCTTCTCTCTTTATCCAGTCATATCCTCTTTCCTCTAGCTCCAGGGCCAGCTCTTTGCCTGCAGTACGGACTATACGTCCATTATATAGCACATGTACTACGTCAGGCACAATATAGTCAAGTAACCGCTGATAATGGGTGATGACTATTACTGAGGTGTCAGGCTTACGTATCTTGTTAACGCCATTAGCTACTATTCTGAGGGCATCAATATCAAGTCCTGAGTCAGTCTCATCAAGAATAGATAACCGTGGTTCAAGCATAGCCATCTGAAATATCTCGTTTTTCTTTTTCTCACCACCCGAGAACCCTTCATTTACGCTTCTGTTAGTGAGGGCTGAGTCAATCTCTACGAGCTCTTTCTTTTCTCTCATGAGCTTCAGGAAGTCAGAAGCAGATAACGGATCCAGGCCACGATGCTTTCTTTGTTCATTAACAGCAGTCTTCATGAAATTAACCATACTCACGCCCGGTATCTCGATAGGATACTGGAAGCTTAGAAAGATACCCTCCCTGGCACGCTCCTCGGGTGATAATGACAGCAGATCTTTCCCGTCAAAGCTGACAGAACCGTGTGTTACCTGTGCAATCTCTCTCCCTGTAAGCACTGAAGCAAGAGTGCTTTTGCCGCTTCCGTTGGGTCCCATAATGGCATGTATCTCACCTGGCTTAACCTCCAGGTTTAATCCTTTGAGTATCTCTTTATTATCGATAGTCGCTTTTAAATCCTTGATCTGTAAAAGAAAACTGTTATTCATATAATGAATGTTATTTATAGTTCATATTAACCAACACTGCCTTCAAGACTTATCTGCAGCAGTTTAGTTGCTTCTACTGCAAACTCCATGGGCAGTTTATTGATCACCTCCCGGGCATATCCGTTAACGATCAGCCCTATTGCGTCTTCCGTAGAGATGCCTCTCTGGTTGCAATAGAATATCTGATCCTCACCAATTCTGGAAGTTGTTGCCTCATGCTCAACTACTGCACTCTGGTTATCAACCTCAATATAGGGGAAGGTATGTGCTCCGCATCTGTCACCCAGCAGCAGAGAGTCACACTGGGAGAAGTTTCTTGCATTATCAGCCTTTTTTACAACCTTTACCAGGCCTCTGTAACTGTTCTGACTCAGTCCGGCAGAGATACCTTTAGAGACGATAGTGCTTCTGGTGTTTTTCCCAAGATGAATCATCTTTGTACCTGTGTCAGCCTGTTGGTGGTTGTTCGTTACTGCCACAGAGTAGAATTCCCCGACAGAGTTATCACCCCGGAGGATGCATGATGGATATTTCCATGTTATTGCTGAACCGGTCTCTACCTGTGTCCATGATATCTTTGAGCTCTCGCCCTTGCAGATACCTCGTTTTGTAACAAAATTATAAATGCCACCTCTACCTTCCCTGTCTCCCGGATACCAGTTCTGGACTGTGCTGTATTTTACCTCTGCCCCTCGTTCGGCGACTATCTCCACAACTGCTGCATGTAGCTGGTTCTCGTCACGCTGTGGTGCAGTACAGCCTTCAAGATAACTTACATATGCCTCTTCATCGGCGATAAGCAGGGTGCGTTCAAACTGTCCTGTATTGGCAGCATTAATACGGAAGTATGTTGATAGTTCCATCGGACATCTTACACCCTTGGGGATGTAACAGAACGATCCGTCTGAGAATACTGCAGAGTTCAGCGCCGCAAAGAAGTTATCAGTATAAGGAACCACAGAGGCAAGATATTTCTGTACCAGGGATGGGTGTTCCCTGACTGCTTCAGAGAAGGAACAGAAGATGATACCCTCTTCTGCCAGTGTCTCACGAAATGTGGTCTTTACCGATACAGAGTCCATTACTGCATCTACAGCCACTCCTGTGAGCCTCTTCTGCTCTTCAAGAGGTATACCTAACTTCTCAAAAGTCTTCTTGAGTTCAGGATCTACATCATCCATACTCTCAGGTGCTACTCTCTGTTTTGGTGCGGCATAGTATATAATATCCTGGTATTTTATCTCAGGTATCTTCAGATTTGCCCATGAAGGCATCTTCATGGTCTGCCAGTGACGAAAGGCCTTTAATCTGAATTCCAATAACCATTCAGGCTCATTTTTCTTTGCCGAAATGAGCCGGACTATCTCTTCATTTAACCCAACAGGTATCTTCTCAGTGTCAATATCTGTTACAAAACCATATTTATATTCACCCTGGGTTACTTCATTTAATACTTTATCCTGGTTGTTGTCCATAGCAAAGTCAACATTTTGCTTATTTAACAAGCATTATTGATTTATGTTGATTTTTTTAGAATTAATCTAAATAGCTGCAAAAATAAAGATAAAACACAAAAGTAAAAAGAGAAAAGTCATAATGTGACAGCAGATGTGGAGTTAAGGATATCAATGAGTTAGAGCAGAGTGATTTTGAAGAGGAGGCTGTGACTCATTTTTTATTAATTATCAGGGCTCCAATTACCCCCGGAACCCATGCGCAGAGAGTGAGTAAGAAGACAATGAGAATTGATCCGCAGCCTTTGTCAATAACAGCAAGAGGAGGGAAGATTATACATAATATTACTCGCCAGAGAGACATGTTTTTTTTATTTAAGTTACTTATCAATGATCATAAGGTCGGCAGCCTGAAGTATTTTCATCCTCAGATCTTCCGGATATTTACGGTGCGAAGAGAGGAATGACTCTACTACCATATGTGCCTCATCTGTATTATGTCCTGCCAGCGTGGCGTTAATCCATGCTGATGGGAAAAAAATATCTCCTGTGGTTTTTATCTCCTCAACCATTTCAAGAGATGGGAGTATATATTTTTCAGATGACTGTGCCCTCAGCGGATGATGGAGATATCTCAGGGCTTCTATTACCCATGTCTCTTTCTCCCTGTTCTGAGGATGGCAAAGGCTCTCAAAGAAAGCATCACGTATGGCCTGCTGGGCTGACAGCGCCGGGGTGATAAAGGTGAATTTTTCCCTCCGGTCATCATTTGATATTCTCGAATACTGACGGGCTAAAATGTATTCACTATCATTGTATTCTCTGAGAGCCAGATTGAATGCTAATGTACATAGCTCATCCTCACTTAATCTCAGGTCTCCTGGCAACATCTCCGATTCCCACAGTGAATACAATCGGGAGAGGGCCTTATCAGAAATGGCAATGTCACGGAAGAGGTTAAACCATACTCTTTCAAGTGACGGATCAGTTTCGTTTATTATCTTTTCCCACAGGAATCTTTCTATATCAGGAGCAAAAAAGGATCGAGCCTGGTTATTCAGCCTGTTCCAGAACAAGACTGGTATTCTCTCTGCCAGGAATGAAAGAAGCTGTACCTCTGTCTCATTCTGAAGTGAGGAAAAGTATAATGAATATACTACTTCAGGTGAAAGTGTTCCTGCAAACATACTTTCAAAGGCATTTATATAGATAACGCCCCTTTCAATCGGATTTGGGAAGTCTTTTATGTTTTTTCTGAAAAGATTTATTGGGTGGTTGTTCATCTCAAAGCAACCATATGCCAATCCTGCTGTATCGGAAATAATAACCATTGGCAGGGTTTTACAATTGATATATGATGACGTATCTCCAGGTATCAGTTCTCCTTTTACCAGTTCCTGTAGGGTGAGCACTTTAGTTCTGAATGTCTGTGGCCAGTGCCTTAACTTCTCTTGTGAGTCGTTCTCTCCGAATGAAAGCCTGTAATAACCATTTCGTTCAGAGATCACAGGCGTTATTATCGGCATCCCGGCTTCTCTGGTCCATGCCTGACTCCAGGGGGTCAGCTGTTTTGAGCTGCTCTTTTCCATTATAGTAATAAGATCATCCCATCTTGCATTGCTGTAACTGTAACGGTCGAGATATTCCTGCAGCCCCTTTTTAAGGCCATCTTCACCTGTTATCAGTTCCAGGTGTTTCATAATTATAGGCGCCTTATCATAGATGATAGCTCCATAGAGAGAGCCGGCATCCTTAAGGTTATCAAGCTTTTGTATTACAGGGTTTGTTCCTTTGGTGCGGTCAACATTATATGCTACCGGGTAATGGGAAAGCAGAAAGCGCAGATTATGGTCTATAGTGGGGAAGGAGGGTGCGACAATTTTATCAGACATAAAGCCTGCGAAGACTTCCTTCAGCCATACATCATCAAACCACTTCATGGTAACAAGATCACCAAACCATATATGGGCAGTCTCGTGTGCAATGAGAGAGGCTCTGCTCATCCTGTCAGTGAGTGTGGGTGATTTGTCGAGCAGGAGGAGAGAAGCCCTGTAGTCTATTGCTCCAGGATGTTCCATGCCACGGTATTGAAAATCTGGTAACAGGACAAATCCGAATTTTGAAAACGGGTATCTGATCCCAGTATATTCTTCAAGCCATCTGACTGCATCATAGTGCAATCTGAATATATCATCACTGTTTTTTTCAATGTTCTCATCGTTGGTTTCGCGATGAAGCATCTCCATCTTAAATCCGTCGATCTCTTTCTCAATCCTCTTGAAGCGACCTGCTGTAAAAGCAAATAAATAAGTGCTGATTTTGTTCCCGCTGGCAAAGACGACTCTCTTTCGGTTATTGGTTGAATCTGAACTTATGATGTCATTATTTGATATTGCTTCATAGTCTGCCGGGAGATCAAGTGTCAGCTTGAAAACGGCTTTTATATCAGGCTGATCAAAACATGGGAAGGCGGTACATGCCCTGTCGGGGACAAAAAGAGTATACAGATAGTCGTTGTTACGGTTAAGTGAAAGATCTCCAGCCCTAAATTCCATTGTAACACTGTTTAACCCAGTGTCAAGTAACTTTTTGCCAAGAATTATATGATGATTTTTTATCCTGGGTTTAATACTCTTCCCATTGACAGATATCTTATAAAGGTAATCAGACGGTGCCCTGAAATCAAGAAGCATTATGCCGCCTTTTCGTTTCATATTGAATTCAAGGGTTTCAGTAGCGGATATTTGCTCGTCTTTACCCTCTGGAATGATGAATGTGAGACTGTAAGTAACGTCACTTACTATGTCAGAGCGATATTCTGCAAGTTTTTTTGATACACCGTCATTAAAAATGTTATCCTTCCGGCATCCTGAAAGGACTGTTATACAGATGATTAATATGGCGGAAATTTGTCTCATTCAATGAGCACGAACTACGGCCGCAATTTACTAAAAAGAACTGAACCACCGCACATTTTAAACAGACGGTCAGATAACCTTTACAGCTTTATCCTCACTCTGCCATAAACCATGTTTTGTGCAGACTGCCATAGCACTCAGATTCATAGATACTTCAGGTGCAACAATGTAAAAGTCAATCTCGATATGTGTGGGTTTACGGCCATTTACACCTGATGTATAGCGTGCTTCTGCAAGAAGTGTCTCTCTGTTCCATAGCTGCAGAAGACTTATGAAGTGATCAGGGTCATCGGGGTGAGGATATTCATCTCCCATTCTTACCTTTATCATGAATCTTTCTCCCTTTTTCACCTCATCAGGGCATAAGACATGTGGCATATGACGGTCAAGATAATCGCGCATTACCTCTTTATCCTCATTCTCAATCTCAAGGGCTTTAAATACTCGTGGCATACTCTTTTTATTTATTAACAAAAGATAGCACTTTTGGTTAACGTGAATTTACTATTTTCTATGCCCTTTTCAACGCTTATCTTGAAAAAAGCTACGTTTAAAAATTCCGGTTTGTCGGAGGCGATTTATTTTTGACATTTGTTTACACAATTATCGTAAGAGATTTGAATTGATTTTTCGAGCAAACCCCCTGGTAGGACTGTAACTACTTTCCTTTCCCCCCCCTAGGTCTGATTCCGGGGGTTTTTCTTTCAAGATACAGCGAAAGGCTGTCTGAGTAAAATAGTAGCAAGCAGGCATGGTGATGAAGATCCGGCCTGCTTATTTTATAATGCAACGTCCTTATATTTAGACACTTTTATCTCATGGAAGGCAATTATAAGAATAAAGAGATAAAATTTTTGGTATTTAAATTGAAGTTAGTATCTTTGCACCCACATTGTGGTGATGGATTCGCCAGTTGACGAATCACCGGGCTTATGACCCAAAAGTAAATAAACCACAATGATAAAACATAATGCGGGGTGGAGCAGTGGCAGCTCGTTGGGCTCATAACCCAAAGGTCGGAGGTTCGAATCCTCCCTCCGCTACAAAGAAAAAGCCAGGTCGACTGAAAGGAGACCCGGCTTTTTTATTTTCAGCCTTCCGCCCGCATGCGAGGCGGAATTGGCTGAAAATAAAAAAGACGAAAGGAGCCGACGCAGGAGGCTCCTGGCTTTTTCTTTGTGCAGTACTTCAATAAAGGATCACGAGCGGAGCGAGTAATCCTCCTATACTGTCAAGCGCAAGCGAGGCGGAATTGGCTGAAAATAAAAAAGACGAAAGGAGCCGACGCAGGAGGCTCCTGGCTTTTTCATTGTGCAGCACTTCAATAGAGGATCACGAGCGGAGCGAGTAATCCTGGATCATCCGGAATTTCTTGGATTTAATAATAATATAAGGAATCAATCTATAGAATGTTTTGGAGTGAATGAAAGTAAATACTAAGTATCTTTTAAATTTCCCGCCCTATTCACTGGTTGTCCACGGAGCGCGCGAACCGAAGTCGTGACGATAATCAGTGAAGAGCCAGGCGAAACCAGCCCTGGTTGAATTACTCATTACGGATAAAATGTCAGAAAAATCATAAGCAGCATAGCTGCGAAATCTCCCTAGGATCAGATATAATAAACAATTAAGCCACAGCGTGGCGACATCTTAAAGACTGGCTTTTGCAATCAACGAAAAGAAATATCACCGCTACGCGGCTCAAAAGCCTGATTGATGAATTTTCCACAGAGATATCACCGCTCTGCGGCTATTTTTTTGCAGATATGAGATTAGAAAACAAAGAAGGCAACGCGCACGGGTTGTCCACTGAGCACGCTAACCGATGTTGCAGCGAAATGTTACTCAACGCCACCCCCCGGCTCCTGCGTCGCCGGACCCATACTGACTCAGGAGAGGAAACTGATTCTGCCGGCCTTCTACCTTACTTTTCTTGGTAATACAACCACGGATGGTGTATCGCTGTTATATCAGAATAAGCTCTTTTTAAGTTGCTGCGCTAATCTCACGAGCATTATCATCACTGGTACTTCAACCAGAGGACCTATTACTGCGGCAAAAGCCTCACCGGAGTTTATACCGAAAACTGCAATGGCAACCGCAATAGCCAGTTCAAAGTTATTACTGGCAGCAGTAAATGACAGCGTTACTGATTGCTCATAGTTTGCGCCGATACGCCTGCTCAGGAAGAATGATAAAAGAAACATTATGACAAAATAGATCACCAGCGGAATGGCTATGCGTACTACATCAAGAGGTATCCTTACGATGTATTCACCTTTTAGTGAGAACATAACAAAAATTGTAAAAAGCAGTGCTGCCAGTGTAAGAGGGCTTATCTTAGGAATGAAGACTGTGTTGTACCATTCTTTGTTTTTTATCCTGATGAGTATAAATCTTGTGGTAAAACCAAGAATAAAGGGTATTCCGAGGTAGATAAAGACACTTTTTGCTATTTGGGCTATAGTTATTCCGGCTACTGTGTCATTAGTAGGGAGACCGAACCATCCTGGCAGCATAGCTATGAAGAAGTAGGCATAAACAGAGAAGAAAATCACCTGAAAAACTGAATTGAAGGCTACCAGTCCTGCTGCATATTCATTGTCTCCTCTGGCAAGTTCGTTCCACACTATTACCATAGCAATGCATCGGGCAAGACCAATAAGAATAAGACCATACATGTAGTCAATATTGAACTTAAGGAAGATGATGGCGAGTACAAACATTAGAACCGGGCCTATGATCCAGTTCTGAATCAATGAGAGACCTAAGACCCTCGTGTTTCGGAATACATCCCCCAGTTCTTCATATTTTACCTTGGCCAGTGGTGGGTACATCATCAATATAAGTCCGACAGCAATAGGTATGTTGGTGGTGCCTGATGCTAATCCGTTCCAGAACTCAGCAATGCCTGGCCACATCCATCCAGCTGCTACACCAATGAACATGGCGAGAAATATCCATAGTGTAAGAAATCTGTCGAGTAGTTTTAGTCTGTTTGTCATGGGGTAGTGTTTTTTTTATCATTAGCAGCAATTTGTTCCGGAGCATCCACATTCAGGTCCGGAGTTACGTAAAAGCCCGTTGATAATTCCAGAGGCACAGCCAACCCCTGACTTCACAGTGATTGCGCCTGCAGCACAGTTCAATGCGCAGGCACCGCATTCCATGCAATAATCTTTTCTGACAATATGTGCTTTTCTGCCTGAAAGCTCAAGTACTTCATGCGGACATACTTTAATGCACATCCCACATCCGTTACAACTCTCTTCACATAGAGACAAGGTTACAATATCATGTATATAAACCGGATCCTTCATAATAGTTATTTTATTAGTTTGCCCGCTAGTTGTAAAAGTATGCCAGCTACACCAAGGCTAATCTGCACAGGTATAAATATCTTCATCTCCTTTCTGACGCCTGACAATGAAGTATAGGTGGATGAACCGGTAAAATTCATTGCTGTAAAAGATGAAATAGCCATGACTATAAACAGCCATGAAATAATTACAGCCAGATTATGTGATGTTGAGAAAAAGAGCAGGTAGA
Source organism: Bacteroidota bacterium (assembly GCA_003245695.1). Classification (GTDB taxonomy): domain Bacteria; phylum Bacteroidota; class Bacteroidia; order Bacteroidales; family VadinHA17; genus SR-FBR-E99. The sequence continues at coordinate 16,984 of QKCK01000329.1, forward strand.
TCATGAATATCAGTGAGCCGGTAAAGAGCCCCTTTAATGAAAAGTATCTGCCGGGGATATATGGTAGAAACATTGGTGTTAACACAATCCCTGACAGATACGCCAGGGAGGCAATAAGGGCGGCCTTAGAGCCCTGATCTGATATATGACTGAGTGATATTCCATCGCTGTTTAATAGTGAAAGAATCAGTACGATGACCACAGCCCCTGAAAGATAAAACTTGCCATATAAAAAGTCATTAGGGATAAGTTTAAGGCGGTCAATAAAATCAAATTTTACCTTCCTCATCTCCTTGTCAGCCTTATATCCCTCTTTGATAAACCGCTTTATGTCGGAAGCTCGCACAGGTCCGAACAGTACATTGAAGCCTGTCTCCTCCTTAACCTTATAGGAGGCAACGCCAGTAGCTCCCAGCTGAGGAAGTATCAACCGCCTATGGTTTACTATCGTTTCAAGTTCTACCAACCTTATTCTTGATATCAGTTCCTGAGTCCCAAAAGTTCCTTTGCCAGCAGCACACCAAACATTAATTCCGTTAGTGTCAAGTACAAGTATCCAGGCGTCATCCTCTTTAAGGTTTTTCCTTAAATGATCAAAAGAGAGCTTATAATTTGAGGTAACAAAAACATCGGATGTAGAGCCAGGTGCACCTATAGCATATAATCCGGGAGCAACCATATACCTGTCACGGCCGAAACCCCATCTTACCATCACTGCTCCTCCGAAATCTGCTGTTTTTATTTCAGACGTCACGCGCGGAATAGTCTGATTTTTAACATTAATATATCCTGTAATATAGCCTCTGTTCATATGTGTCTGCGGTGTAAAGTAATTTATATAGTGCGAGTATCCTAAGGCATGTGAATAGTTAATCTCAACATGTGATCTCGGCATTTTTAATATCATCAAAGTACTTTTCAAAAAGCCTGAGATATTCCCTGATTTCATCACAATTCAGGCAATAATTAATTTTCAGGCCATCAATCTCTCCTTTTATCAGTCCAAGCTTTCTTAATTCCTTAAGATGTTGCGATACTGTTGTTCTCCCCAGAGGTATGTAATCTGAAATATCTCCTGAGATACATGTTCTTGATTCAGCAAGGAATTTCAATATTGCAAGCCGTGCAGGATGTGCCAGGCACCTGGAGAACCTTGCAAGCTCCTGGAGTGATTCTTCAAAGTGTTCGGATTTATTCATGACTTATATCTAATGACGCAAACATACGACATAGTCCTGAGTTTTCAAAACGATAGCCATAAAATCTGATAACATTTATTATGTGTAAAAATCAAAAATGGATATTTAAAAGCAGAGTATAAATGATCTGAATACACTACAGTCATTTATGTCTGGTATTTCAGGCCATGTAATTGCCTGGTTATGGGTAATAAATCAGGGTCTGATCATGATATATCATTCCGGTTTTGTACAGGAGAACCAGCTATTTAATGTTTTGGCTTCGATCTCATATGATGGGTTGAACCGTTCGGATTTCATATACTTCAGGATAGAGTAGTAGAGTTGTGAAGCTTCAGGTTTGTCCTTTATTTTATCAAGCTGTGACATGCAGACCAATAGTCTGCCCTTCCCCAGCTTAAATTCAAATATAAGGCCCAGCTTATGATTCCGCTCAATATTATCTATAACCTGTACGACTGGTCTGTAGTCATTTGATGTGCTATCTAATATCAGGGAATTGCCTGCCATTATTATGTTATACCATTGCCAGTCCGTATGGCTATCTGTGGGAAAGAAGTTAAAGAGAGGATGGTCAGGGTTGATAAGCAATCCCAGGGTACCAGGTGATACTGGTTTTCCGACCCACTCACTTATATTTTTGAACATACCATAATTCCAGAATTCAGGAGGGAAATGGCCGGGTAAGTAACCCTCTTTTATCTTTTCTTTTTCTGGCATAAAAAGCACCTTTGCTCCATCTGTCGTTTTTACAATTATATTATCATTTAATTCAGTTGTGATAATTATATCATTACTTAATTCAGATATGTCAGGTGTGTTATAGACCCATAAAGGATATTGGTTTGAATACAGAGTGTTTTTTAATGAGAGATAAACAGTAAGCTTCTCTGATTCCGTGAAAGGGATAAGGTCAAATGAGATTTTTCCCACATCTGACAATCCCTCTGCGATTGTTTTACTATCTGACAAAGAGCCTTTGATAAGTGTTTCTCCTGCCTGGTTATGTACCTCCCATGCTATATCAGATTTATAGTCTTTGTTTGAATAGTTTGCAACCAATACTTTTGCAGTATATTTCTCTTTGTTTGTCCAGCAGTACCGGGGAAATTCCAGTAGTAATACAACATCGTTGCAAGATTGGAGCCACTCTTCCCTTGATATCACATTCTTACTGTCCATAAAGGCATCCAGTATTCCAACGAGAGCAGTTCCCTGTCCGGGGTAATCCTGAAGGTCCAGGAGCTGAAACCCGGCCATATCTGCTGTTCGTAATGCTGTCTCCATCTCTGCCTTATAACATAGCGCTGCCCATTTACCTGAGGCTTTACAGAAGTCTACGGCCTGATCGCCCATTCCTGCTTTTATAAGTCTCTTTCTGAATGCTTCCAGGTTCCAGGGTTTCAATATTCCTGTATATTTCTCCAGTTCACTGAAGTCGGGATAAATCTGGTATTGTCCTGTCTCATGACTTATAACTGGAATATTCATTCCGGCGATAGCGTTACTAAAGTCGTAGTCTGTTGATGGCTGATGGCTGTTTAATATTCCGCCTTCCTTTGAGTCGGCATAGCACTGTGACAGTCTGAGATGAGTAAGGGTAGTATCAAATGGGTAGGGTGTCCGTGCTCCGATAAAGAAGTCTGAGCATGGGGGAGGTGGGGTGAAGCCGATATTGTTATTAGATCCTGCGGTGTATGCAACCCTTTCATCATATTTTTTAAAGGCATATATGTTTTCCTCCACGCGTTCATGTCCGCTCCAGATCTCATTGCCATGAGACAGCATCACAAATGAAGGATGGTTGGCATAAGCATCAAGCATTGCAATACCCTCTTTTCTCAGCAACGATGCGATGGAATCAGCTTCCAATCCACCCCAGAATGGTAGTTCAGCCTGTATATAGATGCCTGATATGTCGGCAGCAGTAAAGGCTGCTTCAGGGGGGCAATATGAATGAAACCGGTAGTGGTTTATGCCGTATGCTCTGGCAACTCTGAATACATTGAGCCACTCTTCAACATTCATCGGAGTGTAGCCTGTCAAAGGAAAGACAGCAGCATCATGTTTACCTCTGAGAAAAAGTCTTCTTCCGTTTATTTCGAAGTGAGATCCGGATGCTGAAAACTGCCGCATGCCGAAAACAGATGAATATGAGTCTTTTGAGTTTTCGTATTTTATTTCGGCAGTTATATAATATATAGGTGTCTGATATTCGTCCCATAGCTTGCACTCCTTCTCAAGGCTATATTCAAACTCCATAACAGGGGTAATCTTCAATTTTGTCTTAACGGTTTTTAATTTTTTTGTTCTGCCATTATCAACCCGTTTCACCCTCAGACTTATGTCGGCCTCGTCGATGTTCAGATGGTTGTCAATCTCCATCTTTATCCGGATCTTCTTTTCCTTTATATCCGGATACACTTTCAGATTTGTAATATAGCTTGCAGGAGTTGCTTCAAGATAAATGTCACCCAGCAGACCGTTCCAGTTAGTCTGTGTGTCATCGGAGTAGATATGGACATTTCCATAAGGTGTTTTTGAAAGGCTATTGTCGATACAAAGCGTTATAGTGTGTTCACCCGGGGTTATGTAATCTGTAATATCGTAAAACTGAGGTGTTTGTAACAGGGATGAGTTGCCAACATATAAAGAGTCAACCCATAGCATTGACGACTTTGTACGTTCAATGCAAAGCCTGATATGTTTGTCTGCAAAACTATCAGGGATGATGACTTTTTTACGATACCATGCAGCTCCTTCATATTTATATATACGGCTGAGATGCATAGTGGTGGTATCGGTATTAAGTATCCCTTTGTTGTTTGAGTCTGTTGTCCCGGGAAGTCTTACTGAGTCAGGAAGGTTATCCTGAAACCATTTCCCGTCTATTCCGGTTTCGTTTTTGTCAGGGGCAAATTGCCATATGCCGCGCAGATCGAGTCTCTCTCGTGTTGGCATGTTGTCAGGGGTGCATGTTGGCAGTAATGTAAAAGTCAATATCAGGAGGAAAATCTTGATTGGGACATCTTTACTTTTGATGAGAGAAGCCATGATCTCATTTCTGATACCTGAAGTTTTGTTTTTGCTGATGGTGAATCTATTCACAAGTTCTTTCATAATATTCTTTTAAGCACTGAGGTTCAAAAAGCAACGCTTTTCATAAAAATGATTTCTCTTGAAATTAAAATGTACCATACCTATATATAAATAGGTAATTAGTAAAATAAGTTCTTATTTCGCATAAATGCAATTTCTGATTTACTATGGTTGAGGGTATTAGCTGTGTGAAGTTCTTCATAGCCTCTGAATGAGGTATCTGTACCTGTTTTGGATAGCCATTTAAGATATAGGATACACGTGATGTTTATGCTGATACCAGTTTTATTGGTGATATCGTATTATGTAATACATCCTACAGAAACCGGTTGTTGCTATTCTGGTTTTTCTGTCTCAGAACCAAACCATTAATACAAGATGCCTTGTTTTTTACTTCCGGGATGACTATTTAGTTGATTATTTTAACGATGGCATCAGAATGGAATAATTATTCATAATATGAAAAAGAAGATCAAAAACTATTTTTTCTTACCCTTAAAAAGTTAAAATAATTGCATCTTAGTTTCAAAAACGAGTAATTTTTGCCATATTTGTATGACATCTGAATTAATTTCTGATGTGATTTTAACTTTATTTTATAAACTAACCTAAATTTTACTCTATGTATGGTTCAAAAGAAATGAATGGATGGCGCAAGCGGGTGATGCTTTCGGTATTCAGCCTGATACTTTTATCAGGGACATTGATCGCACAGAACATTAGAGTAACCGGAACAGTCATTGACAATACCGGTTTACCTCTGCCAGGTGCAACAGTGTTGATTGAGGGGACCAGGACTGGTGTTGCCACCAACAATGATGGCACATATTCTATCGAGGTTCCTGCAAATGGTGTTCTTCTATTTTCATCCACAGGGATGGAGAGCCAGCGTGTTCCTGTTGAGAACAGGACTGTTATTAACGTTACCATGGCTGAGTCTGTACAGGCTTTGCAGGAGGTAGTTGTAACAGCTCTGGGTATCAAGAAGGAAAAGAAAGCGCTGGGTTATGCTGTTCAGGATATTAAGAGTGAAGAGATCCTGAAGAACAAACAGACCAATGTAATCAACTCTCTGGCTGGTAAGGTGGCAGGTGTTAATATCACTCAGTCGAGTGGTTCTGCCGGTGCCGGTTCCACAATTATAATCCGTGGGGGTAATTCAGCCAGCGAATCGCGTGACAACCAGCCTCTGTTTGTTGTCGACGGTATCATTTACGACAACTCTACTGTTAATGCCG
>QKCK01000195.1 GCA_003245695.1 Bacteroidota bacterium
AACCTCTTGGCCGTACTCCGCTGATAAGGTTGTTATCAGGGTTGGTTTTGTTTTTCTCTTCCTCAGGAGTGAGGTCACTGATATATTCACCCACCAGCTTAGCACTTACTCTGTTCTCTATGGGGTTTAAAACCAGAAAAGTATAAACAACGGGTGGTTTTCTTACAATTATCTTTTCGCCACTGGTGATCGTTCTTGATGGTTTTACAGCAACGTCACCAATAATTACGCGGCCTTTTTTACACTCTTCTGCAGCAATGCTTCGTGTCTTATAAATTCTCACCGCCCAGAGGAATTTATCAATCCTTATTTCCATTACCCAAAGGTTCCTTTCCCAATTTGTTATAAGCTGTCATTGTCAGCTCGCATCCAACAGTACCGAATGATTTTATGATATCAATTGCCAGGGATATTCTATCATTCACAGCCTGTTTCTCCTGTGGTGAGAATTCTCCAAGTACATAATCAACCTGTCGTCCTTTAGGGTAAGCATCACCTATTCCGATTCTCAGTCTGGCATAATCATTGGTGCCCAGTATCTCACTTATATTCGCAAGTCCATTATGTCCACCTGCACTTCCTTTGGCTCTTAGTCTGATGCTGCCTGTTGGTATAGCTATGTCATCAGCAATAACCAGCAGATTTTCTAACGGTATTTTTTCCTTCTGCAGCCAGTAATTCACTGCGTTACCGCTTCTGTTCATATAAGTAGAGGGTTTGAGCATGATGAATGTTCTGCCCTTATACTTTATTTCAGTGACAGCGCCATAACGTTTGTCATTAAAAAAAGCATTGGATGCACTGGCTAGTGCATCCAATATCATAAATCCGACATTATGCCGTGTGTTTTTATATTCTTCGCCTATATTTCCAAGACCGGCGATAAGGTATTTCAAGGCATTCGGTTTTTAAGTGTTAAAGCAGGTTATTACTTTGCTGCTTCGGCTTCTCCACCCTCTTTCTGTGAGTTACGTGTTGAAGCAACAGTAATGATTACGGTGCGTTTGTTGTCGATAATCTCTATGTTATCGTATGTCAGATCACCTATTTTTATTGAATCGCCAATACCAAGATTAGTGATATCAATGGTAAGATGTTCCGGGAAGTTTTTAGCAAAGCCCTTTATTTTAAGAGATCTGCGTTTTATTTTCAACTTACCACCGGCTTTTACACCAGCAGAGGCACCTTCAATTTTGACAGGGATATTCATCATAACAGGCTTATCATCAAACACCTGTATGAAATCAATATGCAGAATCTTATCAGTAACCGGGTGGAACTGAATGTCCTTCATAATGGCATTGTACTTTGCTCCTTCGATATCAATGGATACAAGGTGTACATCAGGAGTGTAAACAAGACTCTTGAAAGTGTTCTCGTGGGCATAAAAATGTACGTTTTCTTTACCTCCGTAGAGCTCACATAATACGTTTTCATCATTTCTAAGTGCTGTTGCACCTTTTTTGCCAAACTCTTTCCTGAGTTTTGCCTGAATTTCAATAGTTTTCATTTGTCGCTAAGTTGTTGTGTTACTCAAGATTATCTGCCGGATAATCTCCCATCGCACGTTTGACAATATTGTTAAAAATTGGCCTGCAAATATAGTAATAATGGTTAAAAAACAAAACCGCTACTAATAGACTTATTGTTATAAACTGCCTTGATTGTTTCTGCGAATATTTCAGCAATTGGCAGAACCTTGATCTTTGGGGAGTCAACAAGCAATGGTATACTGTCTGTTACCACCAGATCTTCAAGTGGGGAATTATTTATCCGTTCTATTGCATTACCTGACAAAACCGGATGAGTAGCAACGGCTCTCACAGATGTTGCGCCTCGGTCTTTCATCACCTGGGCAGCGAAGGTGAGGGTGCCGGCTGTATCTACCATGTCGTCGATGATAACCACATTACGGCCCTCAACGTCTCCAATTACAGATATTTCTTCAACTACATTAGGTTTCTTGCGGAGTTTGTAGCAGAGGACCATCTCACATTGCAGATGACGGGCATATGCATTTGCTCTTTTGGATCCACCCATATCAGGCGCAGAGACACAGAGGTTTTCAAGTTTGAGCTTTTGAATATAGGGAGCAAAGAGAGCTGATCCAAAGAGATGATCAACAGGGACATTAAAGAATCCCTGTATCTGGTCAGCATGTAAGTCCATAGTCATTATTCTGTCAACGCCTGCTGTTGTCAGCAGGTCAGCTGTCAGTTTTGCACCTATGGAAACGCGCGGCCTGTCTTTACGGTCCTGCCTGGCAAAGCCATAATACGGTATCACCGCATTCACTTTATATGCTGATGCTCGCTTGGCAGCATCGATCATGAGCAGTAGCTCAAGGAGATTCTCGGCCGGAGGGTTGGTTGACTGAACAATAAATACATGACATCCTCGTACCGATTCGTCAAAACAGGGTTGAAATTCACCATCACTAAACCTCACCAATGAGCTTTTTCCAAGCTCTATCCCAAGGTGTTCTGCAATCTTTTTTGCTATACCAATTGATGATTGGCATGCAAAAACCTTAAAAGGCGCATTGGTATACATACTAAAATAATTGAAATATTAAATCTGAAATTAGTGCTGCAAAAATAGAAATAATCATATAAACTAATGATGATAAAATACCATCAATGTACTATTAATATATTCAAGTAGCTCTTCTCTTCCCTTTCGCTTCACTGAGGAAGTGATGAAGGTAGGAGGCAGGGTTTCCCAGCTCTCAAGCATCAGCTTGTCGTGAGCTGAAATGTTACTCTCAAGTTCAGAGCTACTTACTTTGTCACTCTTTGTAAATACTCTTGCGAACGGAACCTGGTTTAATCCAAGATTATTCATAAAATCAATATCACTGGCGATAGGTTCATGTCTCGCATCAAGGAGAACGAAGAGGGTTATCAGATTGGACCTGTTCCTTATATAATAGGTTATGAGCTTACCCCAGTGCTCTCTTATCTTATGAGATACTTTGGCATAGCCATACCCTGGCAGGTCAACCAGGTACCACTTGTCATTGATAAGGAAGTGGTTTATTGTTTGGGTTTTACCCGGGTTTACAGATGTCTTTGCCAGTGACCGCCGATCAGTTATCATGTTTATTAACGATGACTTTCCAACATTTGATCTCCCGATGAAGGCATATTCAGGCTTGTCAGGCGGAGGGCACTGACTTACTATAGAACTGCTTTTGACAAAGTCTGCAGATGATATCAGCATCAGATGTTTATTTTCTTAGTAAACCTCTCGTTGTCAATGATGAATCTCTCATGCATTCCTTCACCTATTTTACCCTCGGAATCGAATGCCTCAACCCTGAATGTAAGTCTTCTGTCATCAACCTTTTCCAGAACAGCGGTACAGGTCACATCCATTCCCACAGGTGTTGCCTTGAGGTGTTTTATGTTAACCTCTGTACCCACAGTCCCCTCTCCATTGTCAAGATAGGATTCAACAGCTTTCATGGATGTCCCTTCCATAAGAGCTATCATTGCCGGTGTAGAGAGCACATTGTGCAGACCTGATCCATATACTGCTGCAGTATCCTGTGTCGTAACTTTCTTTACAACTGTCAGTGTGACTCCTGGTATTAATCCTTTTGACATGATAATGTTTATTTTAGGTCTTTGTATGGTAATGGTATTGCAAGCCTCCTATAATATCTGTTTCCCGAAGAAGTCAGATAACCGGCAATAACAGTTACAGAATCAGATGATACTCCTTCTGCCTTCTTAAGGTCCAGATAACCGGTAGTTGCGTTCTGTTTCAGCTGTTCAAGAGAGTCAAGATCTACTAATCCATTAACAAAGTCACCCCTGTAATAAAGATTGTTTTCAGAAAGGTCAGACATCTCAATAAAGATCTTATAGACACCTTTTTCATTATAGTTATCGGTTACCCTGAAGGTCACATTTGGATAGTCTGTTATTTTGGTTCCGTCTTTTTCATACTCAATTACTGAAGGAACCCTTTTGCCATTATTGTATGAAATTATAGCCCGCTTCCTGTCGTTCTTATAATACTGTATCTGATCTCCATTAATGGTGTCATTCTCGTATGGGGTTACTCTGAATAATTTTCCGTCAGGGTAGTACCATTTTGAAGGGCCATCCTTTTTATCATTTACATAGGTAATTTCCTGTTCCAGGGCTCCCCCCTTGTAGAATGTACGTGTAATCCCGTCTTTCAGCCCATTTTTGAATTCAACAGTACGGTGAATATTATCACCCTGTTTATATCTCTGTGTTCCTGTAAAACCAGTGTCTGGCACATTTGAACCACGCATACTGTCTGCTGAGTTTCCAGATTTGCCCTGGTTGCATGAGACAGCAAAAACTAAAGTGATAATCGATAAAATTGATAATAACTGTTTCATTGAATTATTTTTTTTGTGATGGGATATATATTTCCAGCAGAGATGCTTCTCCTACCGGAATAATTGTAACATGATCTGCCGCAGCGGGTATGAGTATTGTCTCGCCTTTCTCAATTCGCTCTGATTTTCCGAAACACTCTATTATAGCTGCGCTTGAGGTGCATACATAAATGATAAATGAGTCAGTAAGGCTATAATCTTTTATCAAAGGTGTATCAAGATTAATCTGGAGTGTTTTGAAATAGTCACACTCAGCCAATACTACAGATTCGTTTATCTCCGGCTCTTTTCTTATTTTTCCTGTATCGGTAAGGTCAAAGTTAATTGCATCAAGAGCCAGTTCAGTATGAAGTTCTCTTGCTTTTCCAGCTGAGTCAACACGATCCCAGTCGTAAATGCGGTAGGTAATATCAGATGTCTGTTGTATCTCTGCCAGCAGGATGCCAGCACCTATTGCATGAACCATACCTGCCGGGATAAAGAACACATCTCCGGGGCTAGCTTTTGATGCATTGATAAGCTTATTAATGCTCTTTTGACTCAGATGAGACAAGTATTCCTCCCTGGATGTCTTTTCCCTGAACCCGGTGTAGATGACAGAATCATCAGCCGCTTCAAGTATGTACCACATCTCAGTCTTGCCCCAGGCATGATGTCTCTCAGCAGCTAACTCATCATCAGGATGCACCTGTACGGAAAGAGTATCACGGGCGTCTATCAGTTTTATAAGTAACGGGAACTCTGTCCCGAATTTCTCGTAAACGCCATCACCTACGAGATCTCCCATGTAAACCTCTATTATCTCTTCAAGAGTATTGCCTTTGAGAAAGCCATTTGATACTATCGAACTATCGCCACTGAGTCCCGATATCTCCCAGCTTTCACCAATATTCTTCGTTTCATCTGCCTTTTTGCCATAACTCATGCCGAGGGTTTTACCTCCCCAGAGCGTCTCTTTCAACCGCGGTCTGAACTTTATCGGGTAAAGTACCTGTTCTTCAAATTTCATAATCAATAACTGTCTTTGTTTTTCTTATCCCGGAAGCCTCAGAAATAGCATCCTGATGCTCCCTGCTTGACTGGTACCGTTTCAGATCATCAATTGACTCAAAGACAGAGTCAATAACAAAATCACCTGACATTTCAGTGGTTACAATATTTACTGCGGTACGGTACTCAATTATATACCTGAGTTTTTCACCAAGGGGAGTAAATATGGCCTGCAGTTTCTCCAGTGCTGACGTTTTCTCCTGTTCTGTATACGGTGGAGTAAGCTTAAAAATTACAATATGTTTTATCATGAAGATAAAATGTTAATTTTGATACAAAAATAATCATTTTATGCTTACTGTAGGAATAGCAGGAGGAACTGGTTCTGGTAAAACCACTGTGGTGAGGAAACTAATTGAGATGTTACCTGAAGGAGAGGTGGTAATATTACCTCAGGACAGTTACTATAGAGATAATAAGGATATCCCTATTGAAGAGAGACAAAAAATAAATTTTGATCATCCCGACTCTGTAGAGTTTACTCTTCTTATGGAGCATCTTTCAATGCTTAAGTCTGGAAAGTCGATTGAGATGCCAATCTATTCATATCTGACATGTCTGAGGTCAAAGGAAACTATCTCCATTGCTCCCGCTCATGTTGTTGTTGTGGAGGGAATTCTTGTTTTGACTGATCCGGGGTTGCGATCTATGCTTGACATTAAAGTTTTTGTTGACGCTGATCCTGATGACCGCCTGGGCCGTGTTATTCAGCGTGATATAGTTGAAAGGGGACGGTCTGTATTACAAGTTCTTGATCGTTATCACGATACGGTTAAGCCCTCACATCTGCAGTTTATTGAACCATCAAAAAGATATGCAGATATAATAATCCCCGGTGGTGGTGATAACCTGGTTGGGATTGATGTTTTGAAGACAATTATTGAGAAACATCTGAAGTAGCAGTATATGATGTCAGATATAAGGATAGGTGATATTCTCTTTCTTGACATTGAAACAGTGCCGCTTGCACCTGTTATGGAGGAAGTCTCTCCGGTGATGCAGGAACTGTGGGATAAAAAGTCTAAACAGTTCCGAAGTGATGAAGAGAGTGCAGGTGACACATGGCAGAGAGCCGGTGTCTATGCTGAGTTTGGAAAGATAATCTGTATCTCGGTTGGGATAATTACGGCTGAAAATCCGTACAGACTTAGGCTAAAGTCATTTTTTGGTGATAATGAAAAGGAGTTGCTCATTCAGTTCTCCTCAATGCTGTCAAGGTATGGAGCTGACAGAGAGTTTAACCTGTGTGCTCATAATGGAAGAGAGTTTGATTTTCCTTTTATTGCCCGGAGAATGATCATCAATGGACTTAAGATTCCTGTGATTCTGGATAATGCAGGTAAAAAACCCTGGGAGATAAGACTTCTTGATACAATGGATATGTGGAAATTTGGCGATTATAAGCATTTTACCTCACTGAATCTGCTTACACATATTCTTGGTATCCCAACGCCAAAGGATGACATTGACGGTAGTATGGTGGCGACAGTATATTACAACGACAAGGACATTAAACGCATAGCGGTATATTGTGAAAAGGACGTTGTTGCTGTTGCTCAGGTCTTTCTTGCTTTGCGATCAGAGCCATTGATAAATAATGAAAATATTGAGTCAGTGACTCTCTTTCCTTCTCTTTAAGGCGACTAGATCTTCAAGTGAATTAATTACGGCAGTGGGGTTGTCAGTGTGAATCCAGTGACCGCAGTTTTCAGCTATCCTGACATTTGCATGTGGGAAGACTTTTATAAGATCATCAATGTCTCTTTCTTCTATATATATTGACCTGTCACCCTTGAGCATTATTACAGGGAAGTAATATTTATCTGTAACTGCATCAGAAGGTCTGTTTATCCCCTCAAGGAACCTGTCAATATTTGAAAGAAGGGCTGCAGCATTTAGCCTCCATTTCATTTGACCTTTCTCTCTGATTATATTTTTTGCAAACACCAGACGAGTTGTCTTTTCTCCTGCCAGTGTGGTAAGATATTCCTCCAGCTCTGACCTGAACTTATACATAGCAGGATCAACGGTGTTCATTATTCTCAATATCTCTCTGTGAAGTTCATTGGCAGCTCCGTCAGCGCTGTAAGGGAAAGGACTTATATCACCGATAAAGAGTCCTGACACCCTTAAGGGGTTATTAACTGCCAGTATTGAAGCTGTTTTACCTCCCATACTGTGTCCGGCAATAAAGAAATCAGGTATTCCAAGATCATCTGCCAGCTCAATCACGTCACCGCTCATAAGCTCATATGAATGATCATCTGACCAGGGAGATCTGCCATGGTTCCTCATGTCGGGAAGAATCACAGTGAACCTGTTACCGAGGGCTCTGGCAATATTAATCCAGTTATCTGATGAGCCATACAACCCATGCAATATAAAAATTGCCGGCCCGGTTCCGTACTTTCTGAAAAAAAGTTTCATTAAAAACTATCAGTGTTGAAGCTCGGCTTTGTAGAGGGCTATTGTCTTTTCCAGTCCATAATATAGGGCATCTGATATGAGGGCATGACCAATAGAAACCTCTTTCAGCCATGGTATATTCATGTGAAGATATCCCAGGTTGTAAAGATCAAGATCGTGTCCGGCATTGATGCCCAGACCCAGTTCACAGGCTGCCTTGGCTGCAAGAATAAAGGGGGCTATGGCAGCTTCACGATCTTCATGAAATGATGCTGCATATGGTTCTGTATAGAGCTCTACCCTGTCAGCACCGGCCAGGGCGGCATATTCAATCATTTTAAGCTCAGTACCTACAAATATAGAAGTTCGTATGCCTTTATCCTTTAACCTGGCTATGGTTTCCTTGAGGAACGACTGATGTTTTACAGTATCCCATCCGGCATTAGATGTTATTGCGTCATGGGCATCAGGAACAAGGGTAGCCTGGTCAGGTATTACCTCCGAAACAAGTGATAAAAGAGACTCTGTGGGGTTACCTTCAATATTGAACTCTGTGGTAACTATCTCCCTGAGATCATAGACATCGCTGAATCGTATATGCCTCTCATCAGGCCTGGGATGAACAGTAATACCCTCTGCCCCAAACTGCTGACACTTTATCGCTGCGAGCCGTACATCAGGCACATTACCTCCCCGTGCATTCCTGATGGTTGCTATCTTATTAATATTTACACTTAGCTTTGTCATATTCTCTGTTTTTCAAATCAAGAGACAAAGTTACTAGTTCTTCAGTTTTTTTGTACTTTTATTATTTATTTGGCAGCAGATTATGATTGCAAAGGACCTGATATCAGATGTAATACCGTTATTAAAGACCTCTGACACCGCACAGACGGCATTGAACTGGATGGAAATATTCAGAGTCTCACACCTTCCTATTGTTAATAATGTTGATTATCTCGGATTGATATCTGATAGCGATATATACGATATGAATGCTCCCGGCGAGCCCATAGGGAATCATGAACTCTCTCTCCCCCGACCATTTGTTCGTGACATAGCACATTTTTGCGAGGTTGTATCTGTTGCCGCTGAACACAAGCTTTCTGTTGTTCCTGTAATTGATGAGTCTGACCATTTTAAGGGCTCTATCTCTTATAATGAGATAATTGCTGCCACAGCCAGTATTTTCTCTGCTGACAAACCAGGAGGGCTTATAGTACTTGAAATGATGGATTATGAGTATTCTATGAATCGAATATCACAGATTGTAGAGAGCAACAATGCACGTATAATTTGCATGACAGCATCATTTATCCCTGATACCAGGAAAATGGAGCTGACACTTAAAATCAACACAGATGATCTGACGTCAATCATAAAGACTTTTGAACGATATTCATATGATGTTACCACCTGGCTTACTCCAAATGATGATCTTGACCGCTTTTATACCGACAGGTATAATATGCTGATGAAATATCTTAACATGTAAAAAAAAGCCTATGGCTTTCAAAGTGGCGGTATATTGCAGTGATGTGACAGAGAAGACACGACTTGGTGTTTTACATCTTGCTGAATACATAAGGAGCAGAAATGATGAGATGTATCTCAATGTCATGGGGGAGGGGAAGGGAAAATTATCAACTGAACCGGATATATTTTTCTTTGATGACCTCAATCAGATAAAGAAGGACATAAACCTGATTATTAGTGTTGGTGGCGATGGTACTTTTCTGGAAACCGCTAAAAAGGTTAATCACCTGAATATTCCGGTTGCTGGAATAAACACAGGTAAGCTTGGTTTCCTTGCAAATATCTCTGATGTTGATATCGAGGGCTCGGTAGACCGTTTATGTAATGGTGATTATGATATTATTGAACGTTCTATGCTGGAGATTATCAAACCAGCCGGGGCGTTTGAGGCTAATAAATGCATTGCTCTGAATGAGATTACAGTTCAAAAGGCAGATCAAAGAATGATTACGATTTCAGTTAGTATAAATGGCAGACATGTAAATACTTACAGGGCTGATGGCCTGATTGTTTCTACAGCCACGGGTTCAACGGCCTACAGTTTAAGTGTTGGCGGGCCTATACTTACTCCTTCTGACTGTAGTTTTGTTATAGCTCCCATGTCACCACATAATCTGACAGTAAGACCTATTGTCATTATGGGTGGCAGCTCCATCACGATGGATATATCTGGCAGGGGTTCAAGTTACCTTTTAACATGTGACTCACGTTTCATTCATATGCCAATAGAAACGACTGTAGAGATATGTCAGGCACCAAACCGCCTTAAGACAGCAATGCTTAAAGGAGATGATTTTTTCAGTACTCTGAGAAACAAGTTTTTATGGGGGGTTGATCCCCGCAATTGACAATATTTTGTAACTGATTGAGTTACTAATTTGATACATTCTTTATATTTGTAAACGTAACAGCCGAGGCATAAAGATGAAACGTCTGATCTTCATATTGTTAGTGTCATTGCTCTTCTTGCCTGACACTAATGCACAGCTCTGGAAGTATAAGCGATACCAGGCTTCAGGGTATATAGGGATATCTCAGTTTTTTGGTGATGTTGGTGGATACTCCAGAGGTGAAAATGTTATAGGCTTCAAGGATATTACTCTGCACCAGACACGGGTATCCATTGGTGGATATCTAAAGTATTGGGTAGTTGAAGATGCAACTATTAAAGGGGGGTTATCTTTTACTCTGCTTCATGGTACAGACCTGAGGGGCTCGAATGAAGCCCGGGGATTTGAGAATGTCACAATGGTTATAGAGCCAATTGTTGGTGGTGAATATTACTTTATCAGGAACAAGGCCCGTAACAGTTATCTGTTTATGCAGGGCCGGATGACCACAACATCACTTATACAGATGATTGATGTTTATGCTACCGCTGGTATCGGTGCTGCGATATATAGTGTATCGCCTAATGAGACTCTGGAGCTGAGAGCAGAGAAAGTCAGTGGGGTGACTGTTTCTGTCCCATTTGGCATAGGAGCAACAGTGGTAATGACCCCTAACATTTCTATCGGAGCTGAACTGATTCTTCATGAGACAATGACTGATTATCTCGATGGCTATACGTCACAGTTCTCTTCAAGAAATGATCTGTTTTATACCCTTGGATTTACTTTTAACTATAAGTTCAAACTTTCAAGGACAAGGTTCCCTTCAGGGGTAAGACATTAAATGATTCCCTTTTAAGATATGAGACGACCCGCACTGGTTTTTCTGACCCTTCTGTTTTCCCTTCAGCTGTTTTCACAACGTAATGCCGATTATGGTTTTTCGGCAGGGGTGACTTCATATCTGGGTGACATTAACCAAAATCGTCTTTTTTACAGACCCGGGCCAGCTGGACAGATCTTTTACAGATATAACTTCAACCCACGTCAGGCTGTAAGAATAAACCTACTGGCGGGGAACGTAAAGGGCAATGACCTCGATTTCGATAATCCTCTGCAGCAGCAGAGAGCAGGATCATTTTCAGCTCTGGTGACAGAACTGGGAGCTAACTTTGAATTTAATTTTTTCCCATATTCAACAGTTAAAGGACGTAAGACAGATTATACTCCTTATATCTCCGCCGGTGTGGCATTATCAGCAGTGTCAACAGGAGGTATAAGCTTCTTTCCCTCTATTCCATTCTCTGCAGGTTTTAAAATTAATGTTTACAATAATATTGGTTTGGAGTTCGAGTATGGTTTTCGTAAAACTTTTTATGATAACTTTGACGGCCTTAATGACATGATTGCCCCGGAGGATCGTACCTGGACTCATAACAATGACTGGTACAATTATATGGGAGTAGGAATTACATGGAAAATGTACAATAAGCTTTCAGGCTGTCCGGCAATCAATGACACCAATATTGAGCGAAACAGAAAAAGAAAGAGAAATTGACATACAGGGATCAAATAGACATTTCAAGACTACCCAGGCATGTCGCTGTGATAATGGACGGAAACGGGCGTTGGGCTCGCAGGCGTGGCAAAGAGAGAGTGTTCGGACATCACCAGGGAGTAAAGGCTGTACGCAGAGTAATTGAAGCTGCTGCTGAAGTTGGCATCAACTACCTGACATTGTATGCTTTCTCTACTGAGAACTGGAACAGACCTGATGAAGAGGTTTCTGCACTTATGGATCTTATGGTCTCAACACTAAGCAATGAAACAGACTCATTGATAAAAAACAACATAAGGCTGACTGTAATAGGAGATACAGAACGTCTGAATCCTCTGGTGCGAAAAAAACTGAGCGATGCAATAGAGTCAACAAACAAATGTAACCGGATGACATTGATTATTGCTCTTAGTTATTCTTCGCGTTGGGAGATAATAAATGCATGTAAAAAAATTGCGGGCGATGTCAGAGATGGCAAAATAGATATAGACTCAATTAATGAAGAACTTTTCTCTTTAAACCTTACTACCGGAGGAATACCAGACCCTGAATTAATGATTCGTACCAGCGGTGAGAAACGGATAAGCAATTACCTTTTATGGCAACTGGCTTATGCTGAACTTTATTTTACCGATAAACTTTGGCCCGATTTTGGTAAGGAAGACTTTCTAAAAGCAATTCTCAGCTTCCAGAAACGGGAAAGGAGATTTGGATTAACAAGTGAACAGCTAGTGGATAATAACTGATATGATGAAAAAACATTACGGGGGACTTATATTCCTTATTATTACGTTGATTTTTATTGGCAATCCTGCATTTTGTCAGGAACGTGAGAAGATTGCTAACTACCTCTATCCTGAAGAATATACTATTGCAGGAATAACTGTTTCCGGTGTAATGTTTCTTGACCAGAATGCCCTTATTGGCATCTCGGGTCTGCGCATAGGTCAGAGGGTAGAGGTGCCAGGTGAATTGATAACTAACGCAGTAAAGAAGCTATGGGATCAGGGCCTTTTTTCTGATGTCAGTATAGTTATAGAAAAAACAGAGGATGAAAATGTATGGCTTGAGATCAGACTGCAGGAGCGTCCGCGTCTTTCGTCCGTCAAGTTTGAAGGAGTAAGAAAGGGTGAGATTGAAGACCTTACGGAAAAGGTAAATCTGCCCAACGGATCACAGTTGACCGATCACCTTCTGAATATGGCCAGAAAAGCAATCGTTGACCATTATACGGAAAAAGGTTTTCTTAATGTTGAAGTAAACTTCCTTAAGAAAGATGATCCTGATATGCCCAATAATGTAATACTTACTATTGAGGTACTGAAGAACGAGAAAGTAAAGATAGGGGAGATAGAATTTATTGGCAACGATTTCTTTACAAACAAGAAGTTGAGGCGGGTGATGAAAAACACCAAGCAGAAAGACCTTAACATTTTCAAAGGATCAAAACTGATTGATGAGAAGTTTAAAGAAGACCGCGAAAGCCTCGTTACCTTTTATAATAAAAACGGATTCCGCGACTTTCGCATTCTGGCTGACTCTGCAGTTCCCTATACTGATGACAGGCTGAAACTCAAGATATATGTATATGAGGGAACTCAATACTATCTCAGGAATGTTGACTGGGTAGGGAATAGTATATATTCAAAGGAGTATCTTTCGGCTGTGTTCAGTATCCCCAGGGGTGATGTCTATGATAAGACCCATGTGGAAGAGCGCCTGCGTGTTGATGAAGATGCTGTTAATTCCCTGTATCTTGACAATGGTTACCTTTTCTCACAGGTGAGTTCTGTAGAGAAGAAGGTAGAAGGTGATTCAATTGACCTTGAAATAAGAATTTTTGAGGGTGATCCGGCCAATATAAGCAAAGTTCTTATTACGGGTAACACCAGAACCAATGAACATGTTGCCCGACGAGAGCTGTATACTCTTCCGGGAGACCTTTTCAGCAAGGAGAAAATAATAAGATCAACTCGTCAGCTTGGTGTTCTTGGCCATTTTGACCCTGAAAAAATAATACCTCAGCCTATCTCTGATCAGGTTAATGGTACAGTCGACATTCTGTATCCCCTTGAGGAAAGGGCAAACGATCAGTTCGAAATATCAGGCGGTTGGGGTGCCAATATGCTGGTAGGTACTGTGGGCGTCAGGTTTAATAACTTCGCAATGAAGGACTTCTTTGACGTTAAGAAATGGAGACCATACCCTTCAGGTGACGGGCAGTCATTAAGCATAAGAGTACAGTCAAACGGACGAATATATCAGTCATATAACTTTTCGTTTGTTGAGCCGTGGCTTGGAGGCAAAAAGCCTAATTCCCTCTCTGTGTCATATTACCGTTCGTTGATGACCAACGGACAGAAGAAGTCCAATGACAACCGCCAGGCTATGATTGTTGATGGTGGTTCTATAGGATTTGGGAAACGACTTACATGGCCCGATGATTATTTCTCAGTTTACTACGAGCTGGGATATCAGCGGTATCTCCTTCAGAATTACAGCCAGTATGCCTTCCTCTTTACCGATGGTACCTCTAACCTTCTCTCTCTTACAGCAAGGGTAACCCGATTCTCAGCAGGGCCTAATAATATCTTCCCGCGCAGCGGTTCAACTGTTTCTCTTTCGCTTCAGGCTACACCTCCTTATTCAGCCTTTACCGGAAAAAGTTATGCAGGGTTAAGTGATAATGAAAAATATAAATGGATAGAATTCTATAAAATAGTATTTAAAGCTGACTACTATTTCCCACTCACCAACGACAGCAAGCTGATTCTCAATGCTAAAGCTGCTTTTGGCTACCTTGGTAATTATGATGAAGGTATTGGTCCTTCACCTTTTGAGAATTTCTATGTTGGGGGTGGAGGTATGACAGGCTACAGCTTCTACGGACGTGAGATAGTGGCACTGAGAGGTTATGAAGACGGTGTCCTCACACCTGAGGAAACTGTTGGCGTCAGATCCGTTCCATCCGGCAACGTATATTCAAAAATATCATTTGAGCTACGTTACCCTATATCACTGAATCCGCAGGCAACAATATATGGCCTTGCATTCCTTGAGACAGGTAGGGCCTGGGAAAAACTATCTGAATATAACCCGTTCAATATGTGTCGTGCGGCTGGTATTGGCCTGAGAGCTAACCTTCCTATGTTTGGTCTTCTGGGTATTGACTGGGGCTATGGATTTGATACCGCTGTAAATGGTAATCCTCCAGGCGGACATTTCAACTTCGTAATAGGACAACAGTTTTAATTGACGACAAAAAATATTGCTATGAAGAAGATATTATTATTGACAGTATTGGTGCTTGCTTTCTCAGTGAGCAGTATAGCACAGAAATTTGCTTTTGTTGACAGTGAATATATACGTAATAATATTCCTGCTTATAATGCAGCCCAGCAGCAGATAAACGATATTTCTGCACAGTGGGAGAAAGAGGTATCTGACGGTTATGCCGCCGTGGAGAAAATGTATAAAGAATATCAGGCAGAGTTGGTATTACTGTCTCCTGATCAGAAAAAAAAGCGTGAGGAGGCTATCATAGCTAAAGAGAAGGAGGTGAAAGATCTTCAGAACAGATATTTTGGAATGGATGGAGAACTGTACAAGAAAAGAGAAGAACTGGTAAAACCGGTTCAGGATGAGATCCTAAAGGCTATAAAATAATTATCAGTTGAAGGTAGCTATGCAGTTATTTTTGACACTGCTTCGGGCTCAAATATCCTGTTTGCCAATCCTAAATATGATATTTCTGACATGGTACTTCAAAAGTTAGGTTATAAGAATTAATTATTTACATTTGCATAATTCAAAACTTGAAAACAAAAGAATAATAATGAAACGAATATTTGGATTACTTCTGTTTGCAGTGATGATTTTCTCAGCACAGGAGGTTGCAGCACAGGCGCTTAAATTTGGACATATTACAAGAGATGAGATCATTATGGCCATGCCTGAGTATGATTCAGCAATGAAGAAATACAATGATTTTGGTCAGGAGCTTTCAAATGCTCTTGAGATTATGCAGGTTGAGCTTAACAATAAATATGATCAGTATACTAAAGAAGGCCCGAACCTCTCTGCAATTGTAAGGGCAAGCAAGGAGCAGGAGTTGGCTGATATGCAGAACCGCATTGCAACATTCCAGCAGAATGCACAGGCACAGCTTCAGGACAAACAGGCAGAATTGCTGAATCCTATTATAGAAAAAGTAACAACTGCCATTAACACTGTGGCAAAAGAAGGTGGATTCATCTATATTTATGATGCCAGGAGCCTTATCTATTTCGATCCTGCAAAGAGCACTGATATTACACCTCTTGTTAAAACCAAGCTGGGGATAAATTAATACAAGCATATTAAATGCAGGGCTGCTCTTTGGTGAGCAGCCTTTATTTTTTGCTATTATGGATAATCGTCGGAGACCAATTGGAGTATTTGATTCAGGAGTAGGAGGACTGACAGTGGCCAGTGCAATTAAACAGATACTCCCAAATGAGAACATTGTTTATTTCGGAGATACTGCTCATCTTCCTTATGGAGATAAATCAGCTGAAGCAATAAAGGGGTATTCACACCGGATAACTGAATTTCTGTTGGGGTATGACGCAAAAATGATACTCATTGCCTGCAACTCAGCTTCAGCCTCAGCATACGAGAGTCTGAAGGAGACTTATTCGGGCAGAGCTGAAATACTTGATGTAATCAATCCTGTTGTTGACTATATTGCAAATAAGGGATTCCACAGTGTAGGTGTCATAGGTACCAAAAGAACAATAAGCTCCGGGACATACAGCGATAAAATTGGCACTGCAGCTTCTGGAACAAAGGTCTTCTCTATGGCAACTCCTCTCTTTGTCCCAATGATCGAGGAGGGATTTATCTTTGATGACATCAGTAACGCAATAATCCGTACTTATCTTTCTGATCCAGGCCTCTCAAACATAGAGGCGCTTATTCTGGGATGCACCCATTACCCTATAATACGTAACCAGATAAGCAAATTCTTTAATTTTAATATAGAAGTGGTTGATTCTGCCCGGATAGTAGCCGTCAGACTACGGGAGATGCTTGAGAGTGAGTCGCTGCTAAATGATTCCTCATCAAGGGGTAAAGATCTTTTTTTCGTTTCTGACTACACAGAATATTTTGAAAAGATTGCCAGAATGTTCTTCGAGGGAAACCTTGACCTGAAGAGGGCAGATATCTGGACCTGAGACATATCCTACCTTTTTTAAATCGTTTTAAGGCATTTTACAACTATGATCGTAAAAATGATCAAAATCATGTTGTAAAGCGATCTTTATTATGCATATAGGATATAAAAAGAATATACTTTTGCAAAACAAAACAAGTAACAAAACACAATCTATCATGGGAAAAAGATCACAGGTCATCGAAAGGGATGCGGTGGTGATTAGGTTCTCCGGCGACTCCGGCGATGGCATGCAGTTAACGGGGACACTCTTCTCCAATGCTTCGGCCTTATTCGGAAACGACCTGGCCACTTTCCCGGATTATCCCGCTGAAATACGAGCCCCTCAGGGGACTGTTGGCGGGGTTTCGGGATTCCAGGTGAACATTGGTCACAAGGAAATAAATACCCCCGGTGACTATGCAGACGTTCTGGTAGCAATGAATCCGGCTGCCATACGTGCAAATGCAAAATGGCTCAGAAAAGGGGCTACTATTATTTACGATTCTGACAACTTCACCGAGAAGAATTTTCTGAAGGCTGGTTATAAAGATGATCCATTCGTTGAGGACGGTCTCAACGATAACAATCTTATTGCTGCTCCTATAGCAACATTGGTGAAAGAGGCGCTCAAGGATATGGATATGGACCCCAAGACAGTTCAGAAGACCAAGAATATGTTTGCCCTTGGAATAGTATTCTGGCTTTTTGACAGGGATCTTGAAAATACAGAGCTTTATATTGATGATAAATTCAAAAAGAAAAAGCCTCTTATTGCTGATGCAAATAAAATAGTCCTCAGGGCTGGTTATTACTATGCAGAGACAGTCGAAGCACTGAACTCATCGTTTAAAATCAATCCGGCTCCAATTGCAAAAGGGACTTATCGTAATATTACCGGTAATACAGCTACCGCCTGGGGACTGATTGCTGCTGCTGAAAAGGCTGGATTGAACCTGTTCATAGGTTCATATCCTATTACGCCTGCTACAGGAATACTTGAAGACCTTGCAGCCCGTAAAGACTTAGGGGTAAAGAGTTTTCAGGCAGAGGATGAGATTGCAGGTATCTGTACTACACTTGGTGCCAGCTTTGCAGGTAACCTGGGAGTAACATCCACATCGGGTCCGGGTCTTGCCCTTAAATCTGAAGCAATAGGATTGGGCGTTATGGCTGAATTGCCAATTGTTATTGTAGATGTTCAGCGTGGCGGACCCTCTACCGGCCTCCCGACAAAGACAGAACAGTCTGATCTCTTCCAGGCACTCTATGGCCGTAACGGAGAGTCACCTGTGGTGGTTATTGCTGCCAGCACTCCTTCTGACTGTTTCAATTATTCTTTCAAGGCAGCTAAAATTGCACTGGAACACATGACCCCGGTAATATTGCTTACTGATGGTTATCTTGCAAATGGTTCAGAACCATGGCGTATACCTTCAATGAAGGATATGCCTGAGATAAAACCGCCAATTGCTAAATATGAAGGGAAAGAGTTTCTCCCTTATGAAAGAGATGTTGAGACTCTTGTCAGAAAATGGGCTATACCTGGAACATTTGGATTGGAACACAGAATAGGCGGCCTTGAAAAAACAATTAAAGGTACAGTCTCATATATCCCTGAGAATCATGAAAAGATGACTCAGCTAAGAGAAGACAAGGTACAAAGGATTGAAGTACCTGACCTGAAAGTCTTTGGCGAAAGTAAGGGTGATCTTCTTGTTATTGGCTGGGGCGGAACATATGGCCACATCTTAACCGCTGTAAGTGAGATGCGTGAAGAGGGATATGATATCAGCGCCGTTCATTTCAATTATATTAAACCTCTCCCAAAGAATACAGCTGAGATATTTGCCAATTACAAAAAATTGGTTGTCTGTGAGTTAAATGGAGGGCAGTTTGTTAATTACCTGAGGATGAAACACCAGCAGTTTAACTATCATCAGTATAACAAGGTGCAGGGACTTCCATTTACTGTTGAGGAGATAAAAGATTATTGTACCATATTATTGGAGGGCAAAAAAAATGGCTGAAGCAACAAAAATTCAATATACAGCCAAGGACTTCAAGAGTGATCAGGAGGTAAGGTGGTGTCCGGGTTGTGGAGACCATGCTATACTGGCTTCTATTCAGAAAGCACTGGCTGAACTTGGCATACCCAAAGAGAAGTATGCCTTTGTCTCCGGAATAGGATGTTCTTCAAGGTTTCCATATTATATGAATGCCTATGGCTTCCATGGAATTCATGGAAGGGCATCTGCAATTGCATCAGGTGTGAAGGTTGCAAATCCAGATCTTATGGTATGGCAGATAACAGGTGACGGCGATGCCCTGGCGATAGGAGGTAACCATTTTATTCATATTATCAGACGCAATATTGATATCAATCTTGTGCTTTTTAATAACGAAATCTATGGCCTCACAAAGGGACAGTACTCACCTACTTCTCACAAGGGAATTGTCACCAAGACATCTCCTTATGGCACTATTGAAGAACCTTTTAAAGTTGGAGAGCTGGTAATAGGTGCCAACGGACGCTTTTTTGCCCGTACGGCTGACTATAATCTTACTCTCTCAACTGACGTATATAAACAGGCTGCTAACTTCAGAGGAACTTCGGTTGTGGAAGTACTTCAGAACTGTGTGATTTTCAATGACGGAATTCACGATAGCATTCTGGATAAGGAGGTGCGTGATGACCGCACTATTGTTTTACGCCACGGAGAGCCAATGATATTTGGCAAAGAAAGAGACAAGGGTATAATCCTTGACGGTCTTAAGTTAAAGGTAGTAAAACTGGGTGAGAATGGCGTTACTGAGAAAGATTTACTGATCCATGACGCTCACGAACCAAACCCGGGTATCCATTACATGCTTGCAGGTATGAAGTATCCCGACTATCCTGTTGCCATGGGTATCATAAGGGCTGTTGAGTCACAGACATATGATTCAGCCCTTGTTGAACAGATAGCCAAGGTAAAAGAAAAGGCACAGATCAAATGTGTTGATGACCTGCTTCATAGCGGTTCAACATGGGAAGTGTAACCCTGACTGAGGGGTTGTATAAAATAAAAAAGGGACATAGTATTTTATGTCCCTTTTTCTATTATGGTTTATTCTGATTACAAAGTCAGACTCTCACATGTAGCTGTTGGTACTATTTTCTTTATTATGCCCTGAAGAACATTTCCCGGACCAGACTCCACAAAGTTATCTGCACCGTTTTGTGACATGTTTCTCACTGTCTGTGTCCACTTTACCGGTGATGTAAGCTGGGCAATAAGGTTGGTTTTAATGTTTTCTATATCCATTTCAGGCAATGCTGTTACATTTTGATATACCGGGCACACTGGCTTGCTGAACATTGTTTCCTTAATTGCCTCTTCAAGTTCAACCCTTGCCGGCTCCATACACGGAGAATGAAATGCTCCGCTTACGGCCAACGGTATTGCCCGTTTTGCCCCTTTAGCTTTTAACAATTCAATGGCTTTATCAACGCCATTTAATGTTCCTGAAATGACTATCTGCCCCGGACTGTTATAGTTTGCCGGAACTACAGTATCTGTTATGGTGGCACATACCTCCTCAACAACTGAATCTTCCAGACCAATAATTGCAGCCATGGTTGATTCCTTTATCTCACATGCTTTCTGCATCGCCATAGCTCTCTTAGAGACAAGTATCAATCCATCTTCAAATGTGATTGCTCCTGCTGCAACAAGAGCTGAGAACTCTCCCAGGGAATGGCCTGCAACCATATCAGGGCTAAACTCAGCTCCTTTTATGAATGTGGGGATTACCGAGTGCAGGAATATCGCCGGCTGTGTAACCCTGGTCTGACGTAGCTCATCTTCAGTGCCATTGAACATAATATCAGTAATTCTAAACCCAAGTATGCTGTTGGCTTTCTCAAACATCTCTTTGGCGAGAGGATACTTCTCATATAGATCCTTTCCCATACCAGGAAACTGCGCCCCCTGTCCGGGGAATACATAAGCTCTCATTTTCTTTTTTTGTTTGTTTGCGCAAAAATACACATTAAATTGTTAATTGTGCAGACTCCATGTTACAGAGCAGACGAAAGAGTCTGATATATTCGGAAACTAATGCAGTTTACTGCCAATCAGATGTATAAACTCTTCCCTTGTATTCATGTTTGAAAGAAAGCAACCTGTGAAAGCGGAGGTAGTGGTAACAGAGTTTTGTTTCTGTACTCCTCTGATCTGCATACACATATGCTGTGCCTCAATAACAACTGCGACACCCAGAGGCTTAAGATTATCCTGAATGCAGTTTCGGATCTGGGTAGTAAGACGTTCCTGTACCTGTAGCCTGGCTGAATAGGCTTCAACAACTCTGGCTACTTTGCTGAGTCCGGTGATGTAACCGTCAGGAATGTATGCAACATGTGCTTTACCAAAGAAAGGAAGCATATGGTGTTCACACATTGAATAGAGATCTATATCCTTTACTATAACCATTTGCCTGTACTCTTCCTTAAACATAGCACTTCTTAATATCTCTCCCGGCTCCTGATTATATCCTCTGGTAAGAAAGCTAAGTGCTTTAGCAACCCTTTCAGGCGTATTTCTTAATCCTTCCCTGTCAGGGTTTTCTCCAAGCAGTTCAAGTATCCGGCGGTAATATTTTGCTATCTCCTCAATTGATTTGTCATCCCAGCGTTCAATTTTATTGTAACCATCAACTATGGTTCCGCTGCCATCATTTATTCTTTCCATTATCCGTAATATTCAATGAAATTGTTTTCTGTTTCTTCTATTTTCACACAATGAAGAATGGCGCCTTCCTTTTTTATGCTCTCTTCCAGCTCATTCCAGATGCTGACAGCAAGATTTTCTGTTGTAGCTACTTTGCCTAGCATAAAATCAGTCTCAAGGTTCATGTTCTTATGATCAAGCTTGCTGATAACTCTCTCATTTATGATCTCCTTAAGTCTTGAAGAATTCATAACATATCCAAGGTCTCCTTCCAGTGAACCTTTTACTGTAACAAAAAGAGTATAATTATGTCCATGCCAAAGTGGATTTGCACATTTGCCGTAGATCCTATAATTCTCCTGTTCACTTAACTCATCCCTGTACATGCGGTGGGCTGAGCTGAAACGTTCCCTTCGTGTGAGGTAAATCATTCGCAGAGTTTTCTGATTGCTTAAGTAAAAATGACTCTTT
>QKCK01000166.1 GCA_003245695.1 Bacteroidota bacterium
TGACCTGAAGAACACAAAGGTAATGCTGAGCCTCTACAGGAACGATATAGATCCCGTGTATTATCCTGATTTATACCAGCATATTAAGAAGAAGTTCAAAGGCAATATTGACAAATATGTTGATAATCTCTTTGCACGAACAGTCTTTGCCAGCCCTGAAAAGCTCATTGCATTCCTTGACAATCCCACACTGGAAGTTATCAGGGAAGACCCGGCATACGTAGCATCTGTATCAATTTATAAGGTCATTTCAAAACTCGAGTCAGATCTGGGTGTATATAATCATGCCCTCATAAAAGGACAACGGCTATACATTGCCGGTGTTATGGAGTTCCAACCTGAAAAGGCACTCTATCCCGACGCAAATTTCACAATGAGATTGACCTATGGCAAAGTTGCTGACTATTATCCTTATGATGCGGTTTATTATAACTGGTACACTACACTCGACGGGGTAATGCAGAAATACAAACCAGGCGACTATGAGTTCGATGTACCTGAGAGACTTATCGATCTGTATAATAAAAAAGAGTATGGACACTATGCCTCAAAAAGCGGATATATGCCTACATGCTTTATTACAAACAATGACATCACAGGAGGTAACTCCGGAAGCCCGGTAATAAATGGCAACGGGGAACTGATAGGACTCGCTTTCGACGGAAACTGGGAGGCAATGACAGGGAATATTGCCTTTGAAACCGATCTGCAGAGATGTATATGTGTAGATATAAGGTATGTCCTCTGGATAATGGACATCTATGCAGGTGCTGGTCACCTTGTAAAAGAGATGGATATAAGAGAATAGAGACTTTGCATACCAGATAAACAGAGAGCTGCTCACAAAAGGGCAGCTCTCTGTTCTTATTATCAACCACATGCATGGCTATAATGCCCGCCATGACATACTTTACAGACTTAAATCGTATCTTTGCAAAAATTTTTATTATGCACATTAACCTTTTAGAGACCTTCAGGTCAATCAGCCTGCTTGAAATTGTTGCAACATTTATGGTATTGTTCGCCATTATTGATATCACCGGATCTATTCCGATAATATTAAGTATTAAGGCAAAAACCGGAATGGTGAATCCTGAAAAGGCGACTCTTGTCTCATTTGCCATCTTTCTTGCCTTCCTGATATTCGGAGAAGGTGTCCTTAAGGTTTTCAGCATCGACATCAACTCATTTGCCATTGCCGGTGCATTTATAATATTTCTGTTAGGGATGGAGATGGTTCTTGGCATCGACTTCTTCAAACATGACTCACCCGGTGGCGGCACTGTTGTGCCTATTGCATTTCCACTTATTGCCGGTGCCGGGTCAATTACAACAATCATATCGCTGAAAGCTGAGTATCAGACCATAAATATCCTTATTGCACTGGTACTGAATATGGTTGTTGTTTATATAGTACTCAGAATGACCACCAGGATAGAAAGGCTGCTTGGAGCAACCGGCCTGCATATCCTGAAAAAATTCTTCGGGATTATCCTTCTTGCAATAGCTGTCCGTCTCTTTATAAACAATACCGGTATAGTCCTTCCTCATGGCTCCTGAAATAACCATTTATACTGACGGTGCCTGCAGCGGTAACCCCGGGAGGGGCGGATATGGAGTAGTACTTATGTCAGGGCCACACCGGAAAGAGAAATCAGAAGGATACAGGCTGACAACAAACAACCGTATGGAGCTACTGGCTGCAATTGTTGCCCTTGAGTCTCTGAAATATCCCGGATCTGTCGTCAGACTCTATACTGACTCACAGTATCTTGTTAATGCCGTCAACAAAGGATGGCTCTTTGACTGGGAGAAAAAGGGATTTTCGAAGAAGAAAAATCCTGACCTCTGGATCAGATTCCTGAAGTCTTACAGGAGACATAATGTAACACTGGTATGGGTCAAGGGACATAACGATAATAAAGAGAATGAACGATGCGACCAGCTTGCCGTTGCCGCATCAAAAAAACAGGTATTACTTGAAGACAACGGATACCAGGATGATATTCCTGAATACTCCATTGATTGAGTAATCTTTTCATTCTTTCTTCACAAAAAAATACCATATTTGTAAAAAACCTACTGATGAAGGAACTGCATATAGAAGCATCACGAAACACTCCGGAGATAATCCTGTCTCCTGAATTGAACAGATTTTCCATCACAGGTAACTCTGCCCCTGAAGATGTCAGAAGCCTCTACTATCCGGTAATAGAGTGGATCGAAAGCTTTGCTGATGAGATAAAACAAAAAAACACCTTCACAAATGAAAATCCCTTCATGCTGAAGATTGATCTTGCCTACTTCAACTCATCATCAGCGAAGTTCATTTATGATATGCTGCTACGTCTCCGCGATCTTAAGGAAAAAGAGAACCTCCCTGTTAAAGTTGAATGGTATTATGAGGAAGAGGATCTCGATATTTATGAAGCCGGCACAGATATGGCAGAGCTTACAGGACATAATTTTGTTTTTGTCACAAAGCCAAGATAATGCCCATGAATGGCCCCTCCGAACTATATTCTCTTCTTGAAAAACTGGAAATAACATTTGAGTATCACGAACACCCTGAGGCCCCTACAGTTGAAGAAGCTATGAAATACTGGGCAGGGATTGACTCTGGCCACTGTAAAAACATCTTCCTCCGAAACCATAAAGGAAACCGGCACTATCTGGTAATACTCTATTATAAATGCCAGCTCAACATACATGATCTGGAACAAAAGCTACACCAGGGTAAATTGTCTTTTGCCTCTGAGAAAAGACTGATGCAGCACCTGGGCCTTACTCCGGGCTCTGTCACTCCCTTTGGCCTTATAAATGACAAAAACCATCACGTACACCTCTTTATTGATAAAAACCTTCTGAAACAGGAGAGACTCTCCTTTCATCCCAATATTAATACTGCCTCACTCATCATCTCAAAAGAAAGTTTCATCAGGTTTCTTGAGAACAGTGGCAACAGCTACGAGTTCATTGACCTTTATGATCAGTAACCTGTTTTTTTTTATCAGTTTTTTTAAAATCTCTCTTTTACCACCCATGGGTGTCTGACACTGTTTTCCAGGTTTCAGTTGTCTGAATTTCATACACTTTTTGCAACATATCAGAAGAGAAGTCGTCTTTTATTCGGTCTAAAACAAACTAACGAGGCAGTAATGAAAAGAATTGTTTTGTTATTTAGTGCATTGTTAATCTGCGCTATGGCATCAGCACAGCCTGTTCTTGAAAAAAAGAGCTACAAGGTTAACCGCACTTATAACAGTCCGGTCATTGACGGAAACATCACAGATGAGGAATGGGCTCCAGGTGAATGGGATGGTGACTTCATTCAGTATGAACCACTAGATGGTCAGATGGCAACACAAAAGACAGAATTCAAGGTTCTCTTTGATGAGAACAATGTCTATGTGGCCATTAAAGCCTATGATAACTCTCCTGACAGCATTGTAAAAAGAATCACCCGCCGTGATAACTGCGATGGTGATCAGGTGGGGATAGCCTTTGACTCATATCATGATCTCCGAACCGCTTTCATATTCTTTGTGAGCGTTGCAGGCTCAAAACAGGATATGATAATGTCAAATGACGGTGACAATGAGGATTCCACATGGGATCCGATATGGTTTGTCAAAACCCGGGTATTCGACTGGGGTTATGGTGCAGAGATGAAGATACCTCTCTCACAGTTGAGATTTAAAATCACTGAGGGAGGATCATGGGGCATGACAGTAGTCCGCTACATCTCACGTAACCAGGAGACATCATTCTGGAGCTACATACCACGTAATACCCCCGGTATTGTACACCAGTTCGGGGAAGCTACAGGGTTTGAAGGTATAGTACCTAAAAAACAGGCTGACATTACTCCTTTTGCTGTCGCCAGTTTCGAACACAGTGGCAAAGAAGAGGGCAATCCATTTGCAACCGGCCATAAAGAAATAATTAACGGCGGCATAGATGGCAAAATAGGTTTAACAAATAATATGACCCTTGACTTCACCATCAACCCAGACTTCGGGCAGGTGGAGGCTGACCCTTCTGAAGTAAACCTTACAGCATATGAGACCTTCTTCAAAGAGAAAAGACCCTTCTTTGTGGAGGGTAAAAACATTACCAGCTTCTCCACAGGTATTGGCGACGGCGATCTGGGAAATGACAACCTCTTTTATACCAGGAGAATAGGCCGGAGTCCCCATTTAGGTGCTGATACAGATGATAATGAATACTCCAGATCACCTCTTAATACCTCAATCATAGGAGCCACAAAGATCACAGGTAAGACGTCAGACGGACTCTCAATTGGCATCGTAGAGGCCGTCACATCTGAAGAGAAAGCAGAGATAGACTCTTTGGGAGAAAGAACATACCAGACTGTTGAACCTCTCACAAACTACTTTATCGCAAGAATAATAAAGGACATAAACAACGGCAACACAATAATAGGTGGCGGTTATACCAACACACACCGGTTTCTTGATGGAACAGGAATAAACTCTCTGACCACAACAGCAAATACGGGAGGCATTGATCTGCAGCAGTACTTTGCAGATAAAAAATGGTTTCTGTCAGTCACAACATCATTCAGCATGATTAATGGCAGCAGGGAGTCCATTGAACGACTTCAGCGGTCATCAGTTCACTTTTACCAACGTCCTGACGCCGACTATGTAACTCTTGATACAAACCGCAAATCACTTGGTGGTTACGGAGGTAACATCCAGTTCGGGAAGATAGGAGGCAACTGGAGATTTGCTGTCTTCGGCCTTTTTAAATCACCCGGATTCGATCTTAATGATGTTGGATATCTGCGAAGAGCTGATGATATGTCTTTTATCTTCTGGTCATCTTACAGAATTAACAACCCATTCTGGATCTTCCGCAACATGAGGTTTAATACCAATATCTGGGAGATGACTGACTGGGGAGGTACTACTCTTGACCTCGGTGGAAATATACAGGTAAGTGCCCAGTTTAAAAATCTCTGGTATCTGGGCACCGGAACCAATCTGGGATTAAAGTCTGTATCCAACACCATGCTTCGGGGAGGACCCTCAATGGCAACTCCCGCTTCATTCAATTACTGGATATATGCCAATACCAATGAATCAAAGAAATTCTACGTAGAGGCTAACTACTATTCTACAGTAATAGCAGAAGACGCCGGAGAATACAGAGGCGGTACAATGGAGTTCAGCCTGAAACCCGGCAGATCATTTACCGTTTCAGTCGCACCTTCATTTTCGTATGGACGCGATAACCTGCAATATGTTACTGCCATCGACTACGAAGACCAGGAGAGGTATATTCTGGGACGCATTGAACAGAAGATTGCCATGATGTCACTGCGAATGAATTATACCATCACACCTGATCTTACCATACAATACTGGGGACAACCATTCCTGGCATCAATGAAATACAGTGATTTTAAAAGGGTAACAACACCAGATGCAGACAATTATAATGACAGATTCCACATGTACTCTGGGAGTGAAATATCTTACATATCAGATGAAAACGTATATAATGTTGACGAAGACAATAATGGCACTACCGACTACTCATTTGACAACCCTGACATGAATTTTGATGAGTTTCTGTCAAACCTTGTTATCAGATGGGAGTACAGATCAGGTTCAGCATTATACCTGGTATGGTCACAGAGCAGACAATTTGATGATCCGTCCGGTGAGTTTGCCTTCTCCAGCAACATTAATAACCTGTTCACCTCAAACAAACCCCGTGATATTTTTCTGATTAAATTTACATACAGATTTGGATTACATTAACTATCCTGCATAGCGGTAGAATTCTATAGCAGCGATAAAACTTTGCGGGTGAGGCTATTAATTGATAGCCCATCCGCAATTTTTTTCCATTTTTATGATATATTTGCAGGTAACTTCTGAATCTAACTGTCAAAAACTGTCACATGAGACACTCCTTTGTAATGGTCATGGCCTTAATTGCATTGCCGTCGCTATGTATTGGACAGATATATGAAAAGAGGAGTTACTCTGCCACAAGGATTGAAAATGTACCGGTGATAGATGGACTACCTGACGATGATGCCTGGACCATGGGAACATGGGAGACGGGTATGAAACAATACAAGCCCGTTGAAGCTGCTGCCCCCTCTCAGAATACCGAGTTTATGATACTTTATGACGATAACAGTATCTATGTTTTAATAAAGGCATACGATACCGCTCCCGACAGTATCGTGAACAGGATAACCAGACGTGATGACATCGATGGAGACCAGGTAGGAATTATCTTCGATTCATATCACGACCTTAAGACAGGCTTCTGTTTTTTTGTGAGCTCGGCGGGAGTAAAACAGGATGAGATATCTTTTGATGACGGGATGTCTGATGATGATACTTTTGATCCTATCTGGTATGTACGGACACGCACCTTTGACTGGGGCTGGTGTGCCGAGATGAGGATACCTCTTACACAACTCAGGTTTTCAAAAGAGGCAGAGCAGGCATGGGGTCTGCAGGTTGAGAGGTCTATTTACAGAAATGACGAGGTTGACATGTGGCAGCTGATACCCAGAAATGCCTCAGGCAACACTCATCTGTATGGCAATCTGACCGACCTCAGAAATATAAAACCGCGCAAACAGTTTGACCTTACACCATACGGAGTTATGAAGCTTGAGACTTATGCTCCTGAAGATGGTAATCCATGGGCCGATGGCAGAGACTTACGGCTTAACGGAGGCCTTGATTCAAGGATAGGCCTGTCAAACAACACTATCCTTAGTCTGACAGTAAACCCTGACTTCGGACAGGTAGAAGCTGACCCTTCAGAGGTAAACCTGACTGCCTTTGAAACCTTCTTTCAGGAAAAAAGACCATTTTTTGTCGAGAGCACAAATATTACTGACTTTAACCTTGGGGTAGGAAGCGGAAGCATAGGAAATGACAACCTTTTCTATTCAAGAAGAATAGGCCGTACACCCTCATTACCTGTAGCGCTTGAAGCCAGTGAAGTGACCTATGTGCCTTTTACCACTCCTATCCTGGGAGCTGCAAAAATAACAGGCAAAAGTGCCAGTGGCACCTCTTTTGGGTTTGTGGAGAGCATGACTGCCAGGGTGGATCGTAAAATATATAATACGGCTACAGGAGAAAAGCGATATCAGGTGGCTGAACCATTAACAAACTATAGTGTAGGTCGTATTCAAAAGGACTTTAACAGAGGCAAAACAATTATTGGTGGTATGCTGACAAATACTACCCGGTCTCTTGACAGCTATTCAGAGATGTACCTTCATAAAAATGCCACCACAGGAGGTATTGATTTTACCCAGTATTTCGGCAGAATGAACTGGATCATCAGATTGCGGACCTCCTTCAGTAATGTTAACGGAACCAGTGAGGCTATAAGCCGTACACAGCTCTCCACCCTTCATAACTTCGCCAGACCGGATGCTGACTATGTGGACTATGACCCTGAAAGAAAATCGCTTACCGGTACCGGAGGAAGTCTTATGGCAGGTAAACTGGGAGGAAACCTTCAGCTGGTTTATATAGCAGCTTGGAAAACACCCTCCATGGAGCTTAATGACATCGGATATATGCAGGTTGCTGACAGATATCTCGGTGTTGGTGTCATTAGCTATAACATATATAAACCCCATGGCATATTCCTCAGAAACAACTTTGCAGCAAATCTGTCTCATATACTCGATTTCGGAGGCACATTACAGGCACTGATGGAAAGCATGCAATGGAATGCTGATTATAAAAACCTCTGGGAGACATCAGTCTCATGCCAGACAGACAGCCGGCAAATATCAAATACTCTTCTGAGGGGAGGCCCATCAATGACAATGCCGGGCAAAATAACAGTCTCAGCAAGTTTTAATACCAACCGCCGTAAAAAGCTCTCCCTTGTGTTTGAGACAGACTACATAAAGGGATTTAATAATTACAGAGAATCAAAATCATTTGCACTGGAGCTACAGTACCGGCCTTCTGATTATCTCTCTTTCTCAGTAGAGCCATTGGTCCAGACTGATTATAATGAACTCCAGTTCATACCATCAGCCTATTATGTTATTCAACCTTCGGAAAAAAGATATCTCCTCTCCTCCTTACACCAGAAGACAATGTCTGCTTCAATAAGGATTGAATACAATGTTACTCCTGACCTTTCAGTACAATACTGGGGACAGCCGTTTATCTGTTCGGCAAAATACAATAACTTTAAAATTGCATCTGAAAATACCAACGCCACTGAATACAACGACCGTTTTATTCTTTACACTGAAAAAAGCTCTCCGGTTGAAAACGGTAATCTCATGTACAACAGTGAGGAAAATATCTACTATGTATATGAAGATACTGATCTTATTCCTGAATACTCATTTGTAAAACCTGATTTTTCATATAATGAGTTTCTCAGTAACCTGGTAGTAAAGTGGGAGTTTCTACCCGGTTCCAGTGCATATCTGGTATGGTCACAGACCAGGGAGTACAGCAGCCGCGATGGCATCTTTGATATGCCGGGTCAGCTATCTGATCTCTTCAGCCAGAACAAAGCCTATAATGTTTTCCTGCTGAAAGTATCGTTCAGGTTTGGCCTCAGGTAGAACAGGTTAAAAGCTTACTTTCACATCAAAAGTGATGAAACGGCCTGGGCAGACAGCCCCCTTACTGTCAAAATACTTGTTGTCGAGGATATTCTGAACCCCAAGATCGAACCGCAGTAAACTAATCTCCTTTGACACCCTGGCATCAACTGTGGCATAAGCAGGATATATCTCATCGCCTACAATCTCGTCGTATATGTTCTGATCATTGACCCACGCAGTACCATGGTAACGAAACTGCAGGCTAAGGTCAGCAACAGGATTATGCCAGCGCCCGGAGAGTGAGAAAGTGGAAGCCTGCACATCGGTAAGATGATTGCCGGTAAGATCTGAAGTATCCTCCCTGTCAAGCTTCCTGTAGCTGATAATCTCCGAGAAGGTATAACTATATGCCGCATTAAAAGTAATTTTTTCAGTAATACGGTAGTTTACCTCCATCTCAGCACCATAGATATCAACACGTGGAATATTTGTCCGCAATAATACAGGTCTTTCACCAAAACCCATATCAATAGAGTCACCTGAGTTTATATAGTACATGAAATCCTTGCCTACAGAATAGTATAGCGAAGCTGAAGCCCTTATCTTTCCTGACAGAAGCATATCGCCACCAACCTCAAAGTTGGTCAGGTATTCAGGATCTATATGAGGATTTGCCAGCTTGAAGCCACCCTTTATCCGGCCTGACCTGCACAGGTCATCAAGTACTGAAGGCCTGAATCCTCTGCCCGCAGACAGGTAAATACGTGACCGGCTTGACGGTGTATAGTTCACTGACAGCTTTGGTGTCACCGAGTTCCATAATACCCGGTCAAGAGAATTGTTCTGCAGATCATACATGAACGAAGTCTCAGCCGACGGAGCTTCTATAGTAAATGATCCATCGTAGAATAAGGCCAGGTCATATCTCATACCCATAACTATCTTCAGCCTCTCATCAGCCAGTGACACTTCATCCTGTGCAAATAAACCGGCATTAAACATCTTACCTGAATTATAAACGATGTCGGTAGAGGTATAATAGACATCCCTGGCATCAACACTACCCTGCTTCAGATCAAGTCCGGCAGAGATTTTATGTGCTGATCCGGCAAGGTATGTGAATGAAGAAAGCATGCCTGCATCAAGCCTCCCTGAAAAAACCTTATAGAATGTGTAGTCATCCTTAATATAGTCATTGACCTTCTTATAGTCTTCTTTAAGCCAGAAAAGGGATATCGCCGATGTTAACCTGCCATCATCTCTTCTATAACTCACCCTTGCCTGATAAGTGTCATGATCTACTGTGTTACCTTCAGGTTGATACACCTTTTCTCCGGTACCACGATCATCATCATAGTATATCAGGTCCAAATCAATTGACTCTTTCCTGCTGAGGCTATATCCAAACTTAAGCTCACCTGAATACTCTTTCACATCCGAGGGTACTATATATGGGCTGGCAGCCTGATCAGCCTCAGACTGAGTGATATACCCATCACTGCGGCGGTAAAAGCCATTTATGGTCCAGTAAAAACTTCTGTCACCACCAAGTAGCAGCTTCTCTGAAAGATTTATCCGCCCCGTAAATGTATTATAGGTCCCATAACCTGATTTTACGCTTCCGGAAAATCCATCAGCAGGCTTGAGAGTTAAGATATTCACAGCACCTCCCATTGCATTGCTGCCATAGACAGATGAGACAGGACCCTTGACAACTTCAATACGGTCTATCATATCAGGATCAAGCAGATTCCAGTTCACTGATCCACCATCAGATTTGTTTACCGGAACACCATCAATCATTACCAGTACCCTTGCCTGTTCATTGCCACTCAAACCCCGCATCGTTATTGTAGCCTTATGTGAAAAGATGCCAAAAGACCTGCTGATATTCAGCCCCGGCACATTGGCAAGATAATCGTCAACACTGAGGGCAGGAATGGCTTTTAATAACCTGGGGGTGATAATACTTACCCGTGTGGGTATCGCATTTATGAAGTTCTCTGTCTTTGTGGCAGAGACAACAACCTCCTCTGACTCAACCAGATCAGGCTGAAGGAGTACCTCAATATGGATAGTGTCTGATGGTTTTAAGCTGACAGTATCTCTCCATACCTTATATCCCACCATCTTTGCCTCAAGGAGGTGTGATACCCCCGAAGAAACATTCAGTTTAAAAGTGCCGTCAGAGGCAGTGCTCACTCCACTATTACTGTCTATTACAACAGCAACATCAGGTATGGCTTTCCCGGTTTCACTGTCTGCGACAAGACCTGTTACAACTGCCTGTGAATTCAACACTGATGATATAAGGCTCAATAGAATTATTATAATATAGCGTCTCATTATCATATCTCTTATTGACGGGTTATTTCTGGATCTTTATTGCTATTTCGGCTGATCCATCAGTACCTGTTCCTGCCTCTGTTATTTTTACCAGGCCATATCTCCCATCAGAAGTCTTGAATGGAATCACTTTACCAGTGTATGCATATTTACAGAAACCACTAACACTCGCAGGCTTATATCCCAGAGTAAGAAGGCTGTCGTTCTCAGCAGCATCAAACTGCCCCACTGTTATCAGATTATTATCTGAGGTGCCATAATCGTATGTCGTGGTGTTCCTGTCACTCCATGATGAAAACAGAGGATAATAGAGTTGTGTCTGGGTATACCCCGGACAAGAAATGGTTGGGTAATTATTTACATGCCATAACATTACAATATCTGTCAGTGACTCATTGCCTGCCACTGTGGTCTTGCTGTATGTGATACCTGTATGTGCATCCAGAAACTGCGGGAAAACAGAGTTATCCTGATAACCCAACACAATTGAGGGGTAGTAATAAATATCACCATATGCTGAACCCGATCCTTTTAATACTGTCAAACTCACTGAAGTGGTATCACGGCATGCATTCATTATGAAGAAGACCCACTTCTCAACATCTGCATAACCCCTGGTGAAGGTAAGAACAGTGTCTAACCCACCGGTAGTAATAAACATCCCCTTATCGAGCTCAGTAACAGGGACTCCATCAGCAATACGCCTGACAACCAGGTCAGTTATTGCTGCCCCTCCGCCAGTGGCAGTGATCCCAAACTGCATCCTGCCACCAGGTGAGACATAAGCTCCATCGGTGAGGAGGCCACTACCCTTCTTTATGATAATGAATGGATCTGATTCCGGGATGGAGGATTCGCAACCCTGAATCAGTACAGATATCAAGACAATTTTTAAGATCAATCTAAAATACCTCATACGTTTTATGAGAGCTTGGTTTATGTTTATTTTGAGGGAGCCAGATAATGCATCGACTTCATCTCAAACGATACTGTGCCATCATTGCCATGGTTTACTGCAGTAATCTTTATGAGACCATAATAGTCATCGGAGGTCTTAAATGACCACACCTGGTCAACCTGAACATCCTTGGCCTTCTTACGTGCATCAGCTGAAACAAATGACGAGTAAAGCAATGCATCCTCCTGCTGTACTGCATCGAACTGGTCAGCTGTCAGTGTAGTCTGATAAAACATGGTGACATTTGTTGTTGCCCAGTTTTCAGGTGCATCTTCTCCGGTAAATATCCCTGTTATATTTGAACCGGGAGAAGCAAGACAGGTATAGTTCAACACTGTCTCTGTCAACTCATAAAAGCAGAAGATATCTACGTTTGTCTGATCATCACCTGCTTCAGCCATGGTGTATGTTTTATTCTCACTGACAGCATAAAAACCATCTGTGGCGGTATTCTCCTGTGCCCCCAGTGTTACCTTTGTCTCTGTTACCTCTTCTTTCTCTTCACAAGCTGTGAATGATGCAAACAAAAATGCCAAAGCCGCTAAAGTAAAAATTCTTGTCTTCATAAGATCCTGTTGAGTTTACGTTATGTTAGTAGTTACATATCGAACACAAATATAAAGTCTCCTCAGATTCTAATAATGACTTTAATCAGCAATAACGATTGAGGATATTTCAGGAATGAAAAAACCTCTCAAAGTGAGAGGTATATATGCACATTGTCAGGATGTTAAATAAATATAAGGCGTATTGATTTTATAATCGTGCCATGATCTCAAGGCACATGCGCGAGTTATGATATGGACATTTCCAGAAACCAGCCTTATCGTCGGTAGTATTAACTGAACCATCAGCTCTTATGCTCCAGTACCACTCTCCG
This sequence comes from Bacteroidota bacterium, assembly GCA_003245695.1. Lineage (GTDB taxonomy): Bacteria > Bacteroidota > Bacteroidia > Bacteroidales > VadinHA17 > SR-FBR-E99. The sequence continues at coordinate 12,775 of QKCK01000166.1, forward strand.
TTTTTCCGATCAACAATATTCTCAGAAATAAAGCCGAAACAATGAGTCGCCTTATGCAGCCACCATGCATCACCTGAGAGACTCCAGGCATTAATGCATCCCACCACTGTCTCAGCCTGAACCCACCAGTGTCTGTCATGGTCATAGTGTCCCTCTGCCAGGTCGTCTTCATATATCATACTGCCATCATCATTGATTCCTTCTGCAGCAGCGGCAGCTACTCTTAATGCAAAAGGCTTTACTGCAGCTGCCAGTTTAGCATCATTCAGAACCACAGCGGCCTCAAACAGCAACCATGAGGCCTCAATATCATGCCCATATGATTTCATTGTTGATCTGCACTGCCAGTTCTCATCAAAAAAGAGATTCAGATGACCGTTACCATCGTCAATTATCTTATAAGTAAATATGTCTATAAGATTTCTGAGTTGCTTCTCCAATCGGTTGTCAGGCCATATCCGATAGAGACTGGTATATGCCTCCAGAATATGGAGATGGGTATTCATGGTCTTCTTCTCATTTGCATCTTTCTCACTCAAACGCAGATCATTAAGCAGAAGCCATCCTCTGTCATATGCTTCAAAATAGCCATTCATTGAGTTGTCAAAGCTATGCTTCTCTATCAGCCTGAATAGCTCAACAGCCTTTTCTTTTGCCTTTATGTCGGAGGTAATAAAATAATACTGGCTGAGGGCATATATCATAAATGCCTGTGAATAAATCTGCTTCTTGCTGTCAAGTGGTTCTCCCTTATAATCCAGAGACCAGTATGTACCACCATATTCGTCATCAAAGAAGTGATCAAGGATATAATCCCTGGCATATCTTGCCATCTGCAGGTATTCAGGTTTTCTCAGCCTCTCATATGCGGCTGAGAATGACCAGAGAATACGTGCATTAAGAATGGCACCCCTTGGAGCATCAGGTATAACATTCTCTTCTCCGTCAATTTTTCCGTAGAAGCCACCGTTACTTATATCAGGCAGACGCTTTATCCAGTAAGGCAGGATATAATTCTCCAGCTCTGTCAGTGCCTGTGTCTTAAGGTGAGATGATATAGCGTCTATTTCTGTTATCATATCACTTTTTTGATTCGCTGTTCTTCTTTATCAGTTGTCTGATCGTCTCTACAGAGGCGGCTGACCTCAATCCATCAGGTTTGGTATTAAGGCAATAATCTGTCAGTCTTGTAACGGATGACACTGCCACATGCATCCGTGTATCAGATGAGGCATAATATATAAAAACTGTCCCGTCATCATCAGCTATCCAGCCATTTGAGAAGAGAACATTAGAGACATCGCCTGTTCTCTCCTCCCCTTCGGGAGCCATGAAGTAGCCTGCGGGCTCGGCGATAACCCGGTCAGGCTGCTTCAGGTCTGTCATATATAAATAGAGGACATATCTTAATCCGGCAGCACATCCCCGAACGCCATGGGCAAGATGAAGCCAGCCATGTGGAGTACGTATAGGATGCGGTCCCTCACCGTTTTTCATCTCCTTAATGGTATGGTAGTAACGGAAATTTATTATTGTCTCACTCTTTATCTCTGCATGTGTTATGTCGTCTACCAGTGCCCATCCTATCCCGCCTCCTCTGCCGGCATCAATGAATCCTTCCTGGGGCCGTGTATAAAGAGCATACCTTCCGTCAACAAACTCCGGATGAAGGACAACATTGCGTTGCTGGCTCATCGATATGATATCAGGCAGACGTTCCCATGTTTTAAGATCATGAGTGCGGGCTACACCCGCTGCAGCCACAGCTGAAGAGAGGTCTCCCTCAGTGGCTCCGGGGTCACGCCTCTCGGTACAGAAGATACCGTAAATCCATCCGTCTTCGTGCAACGTAAGTCGCATATCATAAACATTGATGTCAGGATCATCTGTCTCAGGCATGGTCACAGGATAATCCCAGAAATGAAAATTATCAATCCCGTTAGGACTCTCTGCTATGGCAAAGAATGATTTGCGATCGTTACCCTCTACCCTGACAGCAAGAACATATTTCCCGTTGAATTTAATAGCTCCGGCATTAAAAGCAGCATTAATTCCTATACGTTCCATGAAGAATGGATTTGCCACCGGGTCAAAGTCATACCTCCATTCAAGGGGTGTATGTGCCCCTGTCAGAACCGGATACCTGTATCTCCAGAATATTCCGTTGCCTGCTTCAATCCGCACATTTTTTTGCTTCAGGAGTTCTTCATGTTGCTCCCTTATTTCCTTAATACGATCATCCAGAATGCTCATTGTAGCTCTATTGCTTAATAACAAACATATATTATCTTATTTCCCTTATATCTTCCCGGAATAGTGTCTGTGGGAGTTCATAAAACCTTATGAAATCGCTCTCACTCAACTGCCCGGGAAAAGGTGCATAAAAATGTTTGGCCCTGAACTCTGCATTCCTCCACACCAGGAACCATGATATTTTATGATCTTTTATGGCTGGCCATATCACTCCGGTCCACCATGTTGAATCAGGTACTGACTCATAGCCTGCTTCAGTAAGAGCAGGAATCTTATTACGCGAGACAGCTATGGCAGTCAGGGTATCAAGACAGCTGCTGACTTTATTTATGAAAGACTCTCTCCCTGCATCAGAGAATTGATAATAATCAAAGCCTATTACATCCACATAATCATCACCCGGGTATCTCTCAAGATACTCTTTGCTTGTCACGAAATCTCCTGAGGCAGAGTAGGCAAACAGCAGATTATGGAGGTTCTTATGTTTAACAAGGTAGTCAAATGTGAACTGCCACAGGGCAACATATTCTTCAGTGGTACAATGATTCTGACCCCACCAGAACCAGTTTCCGGTGTGTTCGTGGAAAGGTCTGAAGATAACCGGCACAGGTTTACCTTCAGCATCCACAAGTGAACCCAGAAATGCGGCTGTTTTATCTAACCAGCCAATATACTTCTGGTGGTTTACCCCACCGGGAATAATACTTGCGACCACACTGTCAGAGGAAATATCCCATGCACTACCACCAGTAAGTGGGTTATCGAGGTGCCAGCTGAAGGTGAGCATACCCCCGTACCCGTTAACTTTAAGGGCCATCTCCTTCATATCATCAAAGGGAACAGAATCGAGGTTAAACTGATGATCAAGCTCTATATGCCCCAGATCCATTCCTGTTATAGCAGGATAATCTGAACAGACTCTTTTTATATCGGACTCACCATCAGGATATTTCCAGGTGCGTCCGTAAGAGAGATCATCCTGATGACCAAACATTATGCCCTTGTCGAGTGCTTCCGACAGAAACGACAACAGCTTCTTTGTCTCTGCTGTTGCTTTGGTATCAGCTGTCATGGCGTTTTTCCTTTCAGAGGTTGAACAGGCTGTTGCCAATCCAAGTAGCAATATTGATAATACAGCAACTCTTTTCATCTTTCCGGTAATTTCAGTATTTTACTCAGCTTATGGTTGTAGTCAGAGATCAGTTTTATTGTAGTGTCAGTATTAAAAACAGAGTTAAGGCCCTGTTCTTCAACAGGGGGATCTCCCATATAATCATCACCCGGCTGCCAGAATATGTGTCCTTCTGTGGCTCTCCCATAGCCAGAATATGTCCAGAAGTTACAGCCTGCCAGTCTGCCTCCTTTTTTCGCGCTGGCAATTACCTGGTTGAAGGCATTTTTATAATATCTGTCCCTGCATTTTGTTGTTTCCATCGGTGAATAACCATGAAAATCACGTGGAAGGCCAAACTCCTCAAGGACGATTGGTTTGTTCAGTCTGTTAGCTATTTCGAGGTGTGCCCTGATATAATCATTACTGTTTTTTATACTTGTATCCAACGACCCCTTAATGTCATTTATGTCAAGCCATTGCCAATTCTTAGGCCAGATATGCATTGTAAGATAATCTATATCTGGAGTTGAATGGATAGTCTCAAAAAGTTCAAGTGACTCCTCACAGCCATGTTGCCCTTCAGTGCCGGTAGTAACAAGGTGATTGGGGTCAAGCTCCTTTATAAGAGATGCAACACTGCTTATCCATTTGCGAAATGCAGGTATGTTATCCTGTGAGAATGCCCTGGGTTCATTGCCAATCTCCCATGTCATAATTGCCGGATCATCAATATACTTTAAACCTGTGTACCTGTTTGTCCTGCTGATGATGTATCTGACGTGAAGGGCAAACTGACGCTGGCACTCGTCACACTGGATAAACTGAGCCGCGTAACATATGAATTCAGTCCATGTATTTGGCTTTACAGAGGGATAAGGAATTGTGCCGTATCCATTCCAGTTAAGATACTGTGAATAACCACCAGACCAATCCCAGCTGTTATTCAGAAACAGAATGGCATACAAGCCTCTCTTACCCATTTCTGACAACAGATAATCAAGCCCTTCAAGCAAATCATCATTATACATGCCTGGAGAAGGCTGGAGAGTGGGAGTTACACGAAAAGGCATGTCATCAGGGCCCTCTGAACCAACATATATACGAAGGTTATTAATCCCAGCCTCCTTCATCTGATCAAGCTCCTTTAGCAGCCGTTCCCTGTCACCGTACGAAGCTTTTGTTGCAATCATTGCTCCATACCAGTAGTTGGTACCAATAAAATAATAAGGTGACCCTTTTAACATAAAGATGCCATTCTCTACTGTAATAAAGTCACTATTCTGCCCTCTGAGCCCCAGTGAAAAAAAGATTACGATAATTATGCCTGTGATTATCCTTTTCATGTCTTTTTGTCTGTCTCCTGGCAAATGTACCAATAGAAAGGGGTGATATATAATATATTACTTTCAAAATATGATACTATAATATCAATTTTAAAACAGCAGATATCTGTAACATTCTTCTATTAATATCTCAATTGATACTTTGCTGTCAACATATAATACTATTTTATCTGGTTTTTGTGTTTATTTTAAATCCATTACAGTATTTTGTCTTACATATATCTGATTATCTTTTTATTACAAACTCCTGGCGAATCAGCAAAATATTACACAATTACTTAGTGATTATGATATTTTTATTTAAAATCATATATTTAGTCATTGTAACTGAAATCTAAGTCAAGATAATGCAGTAAAAGAGAGGCTGCGATAAAAACCAACATCATGCCGGAGACAATAATAAGGGAGATAACTCCACTGATGCAGTCTGACTGCTTCACCTCCTTTTTCAGGGCTAAGACTGAATTTGATTTCCCATTGCATTATCATGAGGAGGTTGAGTTAAATCTCATACGAAACGCCAGTGGGGCGAAGAGGATAATAGGTGACCACGTGGAGGAGATAGGAGAGTATGAGCTTGTTCTTGTGGGGCCTAATCTGCCGCATGGTTGGTTTGGGGAAGGTTTTACTGAGGACCCCATTGAAGAAATCACCATCCAGTTTCATAAGGACTTCTTTGATGAGAAGTTTCTTCAGAAGAACCAGCTTAGTTTCATCCGTGCCATGCTTAAGAAATCTGTCCGGGGGATATTATTCTCCAGGGAGACAACAATGACACTTGCACCCAGGATATATGCCCTGCATAAAAAACAGGGTTTTGACTCTGTGCTTGAGTTGATGTCTGTGCTGCATGATCTGTCGATATCAAGAGATTACAGGATACTCTCTGACTCATGTTTTAATGACGGGGAGGTCTTTTCTTATAACAGCCGCAGGATTGAAAAGGTCATGTCATTTATACATTCCAACTTTGAGAAACCAATGACACTGTCGGAGGCGGCCAAGATAACCAATATGACAGAGTCGGCTTTCAGTCGTTTCTTTAAGCTGCGTACAGGAATCACCTTCATCGACTGTCTTACTGAGGTCAGGCTGGGTCATGCATCACGCATGCTTATTGAGACAACCAAGACTATCTCTGAGATAGCCTATTCATGTGGTTTCAACAACATCTCAAATTTCAACCGTATCTTCCGCCGTAAGAAAGGATGCACTCCAAAAGATCTGAGGGAGAGTTATAATCAGGGTAGTCGTGTTTTCATCTGATGAGCCTTATCAGCAGCACATCGTGTGGCGGTAGAGTACTCTTTAGTACTGTGGCAGTAGTACCAATATCCTTGTGCAGCCACAGGTTACGGATTTTATAGTTCTCCTTTGCAAAGTCATAGCTGTTACCTGTCTGACCATCAATGATATAATTCTGTTTCCAGTCGAAATTGACATCCACAACCTTCTCACCTCTGTTAAGGAAGCAGAGAGCCACCTGGTTATCAGCAAGTGGTTTTACATAAATCTCAAAATCGCCCTCATCAAGATATTTAAAACACTGTATCCCCAGAGGATCCTGATCCAGGGCGATCACTTCTCCGTTGGTGAGTATTTCAAGCACCTCTTTCGGCATATTGCGCAGATCGTTACCTGATATCAATGGAGCTGCCAGCATGCACCACAATGAGAAATGGGCACGGTCTTCAGTCAGTGTCAAGCCGTTTCCCACCTCCAGCATGTCAGGGTCGTTCCAGTGTCCAGGGCCAGCGTATTTACGCAATCCGTTTTGTTTATCGAGGATGTTAAGAACACCATATTTACCCCATGTACCGTATCCCATCTCGCAGTCCCAGCAATTATGTATGTCACCTGTTGTCCTCCACAGGTGGCCTGTCTCACCTCCCCAGAGCCAGGGTTTGTTTGTTCCCCACTCACATATGCTTAATACAATAGGTCTGCCTGCGCTAAAGAGAGCATCGCGCATGGTCATGTATGCTGCCTCAGCAGCCATACCGCCTGTGTTACACCAGTCATATTTCAGGTAGTCAATGCCCCAGCTGGCATATGTCAGAGCATCCTGGTATTCATGCCCGCGGCTTCCGGGTTTTCCGCCACATGTGTAGGTGCCTGCATCGGAGTATATGCCCAATTTCAGACCCTTTGAATGAACATAGTCAGCCAGACTCTTCATCCCAGAGGGAAACCGTTCAGCATCAGGGTGAATAAACCCAAGTGAATCGCGTTCCCCATGCCAGCAATCATCAATGTTGATATATAGATAACCAGCATCGCGCATGCCAGTGGCAACCATGGCATCAGCCGTCTCCCTGATAAGCTGTTCGTTGATGTCACAGGCAAACCTGTTCCAGCTGTTCCATCCCATTGGTGGTGTCTGTGCCAGATCATATTTCTGTGCAGACAAGGAAAAAGAGACTAAAACAAAGATGAAAGATGCAATAGTATTTCTCATTATATATATTATTTTCTGATTTTTATAATGGTATAGGCATCCTCCAGCCCAGGTGATGATGCTTTCAGTTTAATCATGCCACTCTCGTCTCCTGCTTTTAATATCACCAGGCATAATCCGTTAAAGGCTTTCCTGCTATCACCCCTGAATGGTTCCATGCTCACCTGGCTTCCATTATCCAGGGCAGCGATTGCACCATCGCCCTCTACGCTAAAGGTAACAAGATTATCTGAATAAGGCACGATGTTACCTTTGTCGTCGATAATCTCAACCTTCACAAAAGAGAGATCGTCACCACCGGCATTTATTGTCTGCCTGTCAGGGATGAGCCTTATTCCTGCAGGATTACCGGCACTATTCACCTCATGCCGTAGCACCTCAATGCCCTTTCTCTTTCCGACAGCGCATATGGTGCCTGACTCAAAAGGAACCCGCCACATAAGATGAAAATCGGCCATAGCTCTGCTGTGTGAACCAAGTGACCTGCCATTAAGGAACAGCTCCACCTCATCACAGTTAGTGTAAGCCCAGACATCTATTACCTCTCCTGCCTTCCAGTTCCAGTGTGGAAAAAGATGAAGCACCGGTTTGTCAGTCCATTCGCTCTGGTACATGTAATAAGCATCTTTCGGAAAACCGGCCAGATCAATGAGTCCGAAATAAGAGCTTCGTGCCGGCCACGAGTATGGTGTTGGCTCACCAAGGTAGTCAAAGCCTGTCCATATATACATCCCTGACATAAAATCATTGGCTTTGATAACCCGCCATGTATCCTCATGGCTGCTACCCCATGGCGCTGAACAGTTATCATATGATGAACATGAGTAGTCATCATTACCTTCGGTAAAGAGAGCATCCCACCGGTAAGGCCATTTACGCATTGAGTCAGAAGGCATATCATAACATCCTCTTGTGGCAAGTGCCGAGGTTGTCTCTGATGCAATAAAGGAAGCACCTGGGAAGGTTACAGGAAAAGCACTAAAGTCAGTATGATGATAGTTGTAACCAATAAGATCGAGTGCTCCTGAGCGAATGATAAAATTTGTGGGTACCGGATCATTGCATGCACAGGTAACAGGACGTGTGCTGTCTGTCTCTCGTACTATCCCTGCCAGCTCGCGGGCATAAGAGAAGCCTGTTGAATCCCACTGCTCAAGTATCTCATTCCCTATGCTCCAGATGAATACTGAAGGGTGATTACGATCTCTCAATATCATATCCTGAAGGTCCCTCCTGTGCCATTGATCAAAATCAAGGGAATAATCATACTCTGTTTTGCCTTTATGCCACATGTCAAATGCTTCATCCATGACAATAAACCCCATCCTGTCGCACAGATCGAGTAACTCCGGAGCAGGTGGATTGTGTGAAGTCCTGAGACCGTTACAACCCATCTCCTTCAATATCCCGAGCTGCCGCTCAATAGCCCTGGTGTTCACTGCAGCCCCCAGAGCTCCGAGATCATGGTGATTACATACCCCCTTTATCTTTACAGGCTCCCCATTCAGAAGAAACCCTTTTCCGCTGTCAAAGACAAACCATCGCAGACCAACGGTGGTCTCGTACCTGTCTTTAATATTTCCGTCTTCAAAGATCTCTGTAACAATATTATAGAGATAAGGATTCGTGTCTGACCAGAGGAGTGGGTTCACAACAGTAAGCTCCTGAGCTATTGATGTTACCGTATCTGACAGATCAACATCCCGGATAATGCTTCTTGCCTGGCACCTGTCACGTTCATCGAGCAGTGATGTTACCACCTTGATACTGGCTGGCCCGCTCCTGCTCTTTCTTATGGTGGTATTAACCTTTACAACAGCTTTCTCATGAGTGATCTCAGGAGTGGTAACAAAAGTTCCCCAATGGTCTACTGCAATATCATCAGTAGTAACAAGCCAGACATGTCTGTATATACCAGAGCCTGAGTACCACCTTGAGTTTGGCTGTTCAGAATTGTCAACCCTCACTGAGATGGTATTGTTTATATCACCATAGTAGAGAAACGGGGTGATGTTGTACCTGAAGGAGCTGTAGCCATATGGTCTTTTACCAAGATAGTGCCCGTTGATCCAGACCTCGCTGTTACGGTAGACACCATCAAACTCAATGTATGTCTGTTTCCTTCCAGCTTCTTCATTTATAATAAATGACCTCCTGTACCATCCTATTCCACC
>QKCK01000203.1 GCA_003245695.1 Bacteroidota bacterium
CTCTTCAAAGAACAAATATAATAAAATTCAATTAAAAAAACAAACTTAAAACTGCGTTAACATTCACGTTATCAGAAAGCATACTCTTTTCTGTTGAGTATTTCTGAATAGATAACAGCCTTTCTGATATTGAATTTCCCTCCGCAGATTTCGTCAAGTGTTTCATCGTAATCTGATATCTCTACTGCATCTCCGATCTGACCTGCTGAGATATCCTCAACCCCTGTAGCATAGTCATGATTGTCAAAAGCTTTGATACCCTCGTCAGAGAATGCCAGAGCCATAGGATCGTCAATGCACCCCTCATTACTGAAGCGTTCCGTGAATGTGTCTTTTATACTGCCTTCTTCTCCTGAAAGCCTGTTATAGGGCTGCGGCTTATCCTCATGGTCAAATGTAAAGAGAGGTCCCTGTGATCTTTTCTCCGTCTGTCCGGGTTCCTTTACAACAGTGCTCTGACGAGGCGGCTGAGGCTCAGATCTGACTGTAGGGATATCAAATATGCTCTTCGTCCCCCCGGAAGCAGGCTTGCCCTGTGAGGCTTTCTTCTTACCCTTGTTAATAGATCCTATTACACCTAATATTGCAAGGATAAGATATACAATCAGACTTCCATAATTATTGTCATCCATAGCTTTATGGTTTTCGGTGTTTTTTTGGCCGGTGCGAATCCTTACGTATCTTCTTTTTCTTCTCTTTATACTTATCAGAAGTCATCTTCTGATTCTCAGATATCCTTGTCCGTGTTGAGGGCGATTGAATCTCCATATGGTGATCCTTCATCTTTTTTTCCTCCCGTGCATTACGTGCTTCACGTGCCTTTGCCTTCTGCTCCTGGGCTCTCTGTGCCCTGCCTGCCTTACCCCGGTCAAATACCTTCTTCTCCTTCTTCTGCTTCTTCTGCTTTACCTTTTTCCCTTTTTTATACCCCTGCCCTGTGATGGGATTGCCTTTCCCAAACTGAGCCTCTGCAGCAGTAGACGGCATAATCACCAACACTGAGAAGAGTATAAAGAGTACCCTTAATAATAATTTTCCCTTACCCATTACGTTTATGTTTTACATGCCCCGTAATATTATCTTAACTTTACAAAAAAATAAAGGATGCAGGCTACAGTTTCAAAAATAACAACTTTTTTTGTCTTTCTCTCTCTTTTTCTTTCTTCAGGTTGCAATAAAGAATCGAATGACATCATCCCGGATGTATGTATCAATTTTTATATTGACCTTGCCTATGACCCTCTTTTTTTTGATCTCAGTGCCGCAGGTAACAGTGTAATTATAACATCTACCACCAATAACTGGGGCGCGTGTGCAGCAGGCTACAATGACAATGGCGTTATAGTTTACAATTCAGGATTCGGCTATTTTGCTTATGACCGTACCTGCCCCTATTGCTATAAGGTAAGTGGCCTGAGCGTACCCGTCAACATAGATGGAGTATATGCCGTCTGTCCTGAATGCGGCACCAGTTATGCCATGCCCAGTTCAGGCACTCCTACCGCTGCCGGGCCGGGCAGGTATCCTCTGAAGAACTACCGCACAACCCAGAGCGGGTATTCCATTCATGTATGGAATAATTACTGATTGCTCTAATACCTGTAATGCTCAGGTTTATATGGTCCTTCCACAGGTACGCCAATATAATCAGCCTGATCAGGTCTCAGTTTTGTCAGATTAACACCCAGCTGTTCAAGATGCAGTCTGGCAACCTCTTCATCAAGATGTTTTGGCAGTCTGTAGACATCTGTCTCATATCCTTTGGTCCAGAGCTCAATCTGTGCCAGGGTCTGGTTGCTGAATGAGTTACTCATAACAAATGAGGGGTGTCCGGTTGCACAACCCAGGTTTACCAGTCTGCCTTCAGCAAGAAGGAAAAGTGCATGACCATCAGGGAAGAGATATTTATCTACCTGTGGTTTGATATTGATTTTCTCAATACCCTTGAATTCATTAAGAGCGTCAACCTGTATCTCATTGTCAAAGTGGCCTATATTACATACAATAGCCTGATCTTTCATCTTTGACATATGATCAATGGTAATGATATCCCTGTTACCTGTTGTAGTGACATAGATGTTACCCTCAGGCAGAGCCTCCTCAACAGTCTTCACCTCAAACCCTTCCATTGCTGCCTGCAGAGCACATATCGGATCTATTTCAGTTACAACAACGCGGGCTCCATATGAACGCATTGAACGGGCACAGCCTTTTCCTACGTCACCGTAACCACATACAACAACCACCTTGCCTGCAAGCATTACATCAGTGGCTCTTTTGATTCCATCGGCGAGTGACTCACGGCATCCGTAGAGATTGTCAAATTTACTTTTTGTCACTGAGTCATTGACATTAATTGCAGGTACCAGTAACTCTCCGGCTTCCATCATCTGATATAGCCTGTGAACACCTGTTGTTGTCTCTTCGGAGATACCCTTTAATTCGCTGACAGTACGGTGCCAACGTTGTGGATCCTCTTTAAGTATGGTTCTGAGTGTATCCAGTACAATGGCTTCTTCCCTGCTGGTAGCAGTGACATTAAGTACTGTGCTGTCATCTTCAGCCTTATATCCTTTATGAACAAGCAGTGAAGCATCGCCACCGTCATCAACAATCAGGTTAGGCCCCTTTCCGCCGGGAAAAGATAGTGCCTGAGCTGTGCACCACCAATATTCCTCAAGTGTCTCACCCTTCCATGCAAATACAGGTATTCCTGCGGCAGCGATAGCTGCAGCAGCGTGATCCTGTGTTGAGAATATATTACAGCTTGCCCATCGCACATCAGCACCTAAAGCATGAAGCGTCTCAATAAGAACTGCTGTCTGTATAGTCATATGGAGTGATCCTGTCACACGTGCTCCCTTCAATGGTTTAGAAGAGGCATATTTCTTCCGTATTGCCAGTAATCCTGGCATCTCTTTTTCTGCTATCTCTATCTCCTTGCGCCCAAAATCTGCAAGAGTGATATCCTTAACTTTGTAAGGAAGGGCTTCGTTTATGAATGACATCTTTTCTGTTTTTTTTAAGGAACTGCAAAGTTAATCAAATTCTCAAGATATTGTTCGTCTATTTTAACAATCTCATTGTCTGTTCTTTATCAGCATAAAGCTGCAATGTGAGCTTTTTCCTGGTATCAAATTTCATCTCATCCCGCAACCGGTGACGAAAACGTACGACAACACTTTTGTCATACAGATCACCATCAAAGTCGAGTATATGAGCCTCTATTGTCTCTTTTGTATTACCTGAAGTGACTGTGGGACGTCGCCCGATGTTAAGCATGGCCTTATGTTTTTCCGCATACCCGCTTAACTCTATTTCTACAGCATAGACTCCGTTTTTAGGGATTATCTTATGGCTGAAATGAGGCTCAATATTGGCTGTTGGAAAACCAAGACTGCGGCCCAGTCTCTCTCCGGGGACAACTCTCCCGGTAATAAAATAGGGATAACCCAGAAGACGTGATGCATGGTCAGTCTCGCCAGAGAGTAAAAGATCCCGTATTACTGAGGAGCTTACCACAACACCTTCTAGAATGAGGGGTTCTGCCCTGGTGACAGAGAATCCAAAGCGCGATGAGCACTCCATGATAGTGTTGCCTGTACCTTCATGCCTCTTTCCAAAATGATGGTTAAAACCGGCAACAAGATGACTTACGCAGAGCTTTTCACAAAGTATCTTTTCAATAAAATCGCATGCTGTCAGATTGCTAAGCTCATTTGTGAAGGGGATAACGACAAGATGATCTATTCCTGTCTCTTCCAGTAACATTATCCTCTCTGTAATGTCTGTCAGGAATCTCAGACTTTCATTTCCTTTTTCCAGTACCATGCGTGGATGAGGGTCAAAGGTAACTACAACAGACTCAGTATTACATCTGTGAGCCTCCTCTACTACCTTTGAGATAAGCATCCTGTGCCCGAGGTGAACTCCGTCAAAAACTCCCATCGTAATTACCGGGCCACTGAATCGCAATCCTTCATATCCAAAATGTACATTCATAATTTACCTCAGGAGACAAAAATAATAAAGTGTGTCAAATTCTTTCATGATACAGTGATGTAACATCAAATAGAGGAAAAAGTTGAGATATGGCATAATCAACATGTCAGTAATATTACCTGCGGTTGAGATATTTTCACATAAGTTAATTACCTTAGTAGGTATAATTTAACACTTTGGAAAAACGTTTCTATCTATCTGACCCATGGCTTGATCCTTTCAGAGGAATAATTGAAAAAAGGATAGCTGCATGTAAAGAGAAGGAGAATCTCATCTGTGGAAGCAGGAGGCTGGTTGACTTTGCCAATGGTCATCATTGGTATGGTCTGCACCGAATTGATGAGGGATGGGTCATGAGAGAGCATGCACCGGGGGCCCAGGAGATACACCTCATTGGCTCTTTCAACGGATGGAAAAAGGATAACGACTACAGATTCACCGCTGATAATAACGGCGATTGGACACTTTATATGGACCATGAGGCGGTTAAGCATGGTGATCTCTACAAGCTATCTGTTGAGTGGAAAGGTGGTGGTGGTGAGCGTATCCCGGCATATGCCATCCGTACAGTACAGGATGAAGAGACAAAGATATTCTCAGCCCAGGTATGGCAGCCTGATAATCCTTATGTGATGCACCATCCCGTGCCACCACCACCTGAGTCATTACTCGTATATGAAGCTCATGTGGGAATGGCTGTAGAGGAAGAGCGAACAGGCACCTATCCTGAGTTTATAGAAAACGTCCTTCCAAGGATTGTAAAGCTTGGGTATAACACCCTGCAACTGATGGCCATACAGGAGCATCCATTCTATGGCTCATTCGGATATCATGTATCAAGTCTCTTCTCGCCTTCATCACGGTTCGGAACTCCCGATGAACTACGGGAGCTGATTGACGCTGCTCATTCAATGGGACTAAGAGTAATAATGGATCTTGTTCACTCGCATGCAGTACGAAACACCAACGAAGGATTGAGCCTCATTGATGGCAACCCCGGGCTCTATTTCCATACAGGTTCAAGAAGAATCCATCCGGCGTGGGACTCGCTTTGTTACAATTATTCCGATCCGTATGTACTTCACTTCCTGTTGTCAAACTGTAAGTACTGGCTTGAAGAGTTTGGATTTGATGGCTTCAGATTTGATGGTGTTACCAGCATGCTTTACCTTGACCATGGTCTTGGAAGCAACTTTGTAGACTATAAACAGTATTTTGATGGCAATCAGGATGGTGATGCCATGACCTACCTCATCCTGGCCAATAAGCTCATACATGATGTAAAACCGGGAGCAACATCCGTTGCCGAAGAGATGAGTGGCATGCCGGGGATTGCAGCCTCAGTTGACAGCGGTGGCTATGGATTTGATTACAGGCTTGCAATGGGTGTACCGGATATATGGATCAAGACAGTAAAGGAGATACCTGATGAGGAGTGGGATCTGGGCTATCTGTTACATGAGCTCTCACAGCACAGACAGGAGGAGAAGGTCATCTCATACTGTGAATCACACGACCAGGCTCTTGTGGGAGACAAGACACTGATATTCAGGCTTGCCGATGCAGAGATGTATACATCAATGAGCCTTACAACACCCAGTCTGGTGGTCGACAGAGCAATAGCCCTCCACAAGATGATAAGACTCTTTACCATGGCCGCGGCAGGAGGCGGATATCTGAACTTCATGGGCAATGAATTCGGGCATCCGGAGTGGATAGACTTCCCGCGACAAGGTAATGGCTGGAGTTATAAATATGCCCGCCGTCAATGGAGCCTGCCTGAAAACGATCACCTGAGATATAAGCAGTTAAATGAATTTGACAGGGCATTGATATGTAAATTGTCTGGATTTAATATCCCGGGGAGCGGTTCAGTGAAGAACATAACAATAAACAATAAAGACAAGATCATTGCCTTCAGCCGCTGTGATCTTGTCTTTGTCATGAATTTTAATCCGGTGAACTCATATACCGGGTACGGCCTGCCTCTGAAAGGCAAGTACCGGATTATTTTATCCAGTGATGACATACAATTTGGAGGATACGGGAGGATAGACACATCTCTCTCATATATGTCGATACCCGATCAGGGATTATATACTGTCGGAACACAACACCATCTGCATCTCTATCTGCCATCACGGTCAGC
>QKCK01000284.1 GCA_003245695.1 Bacteroidota bacterium
AATATACCAATTTTTTGAATGATGTATTACAAAAAGACATTTTTTTTAATAACACTTCATACATTTCTTAAAAAGCTATACTTCTGTTTTACAGCGGCTTGCCGATTATAAAAATTTAAGCATCAAACAATTATAGTATAAGAAGCTTTTTAGTATGACAAATTACTAAAATAGATTGGTCTTCACCTCAAGTCCCAGTCCCGGCCGGTCAGGCAGTACAAGTTTACCGTCATTGACAGTCACCCCCTCGTATACATCGTTTGATATAAGAAGGTTTCCGTCGAGATCGGCCCAGTCTACCAGGGGAGAGAGCTGAGCAGCAGCAGAAACGGCACATGAAGTCTCTGTCATACAGCCAAAGAGAATCTTCATATCCATCTCACGAGCAATGCGTATCATTTTCACTGCGCTAGCCATACCTCCGCATTTCATCAGCTTTATATTGATACCGGAGTATACCCCTTTCATTGGCAGAAGGTCAGAGACACCCTGCAATGCCTCATCAGCAACAATTGGCAGAGGAGAGTTTTCTGTAAGCCAGGCGATATCATCAATAGCTGTTTTTGGCATAGGTTGTTCTATAAAGAGAATCCCCTTTTCCTTCAGCCAGAGTATCATATCAAGTGCATGCTTTTTATCTGTCCACCCCTGGTTTATATCAGCATAGAGAGGCTTTTGGGTCACAGATCTGATTGTCTCAATCATCTCCTTGTCGTTCTCTCTTCCCAGCTTCACCTTCAGCACCTTATAGGGATCTGCCTCTATTGTCTTTTGCCTTACCACTTCAGGGGTATCTATACCTATAGTAAAACTGGTGTTAGGTGTCTTTGAAGGATTAAGTCCAAGTATACGATACTGGGGCTGGCCCATCAGTTTCCCGACCAGATCATGAAGGGCAATGTCTACTGAGGCTTTTGCAGCGTGGTTCCCGGGCATGACACCCTCAACATAATCAAGGATATCTTCAACAAGGAAGGGATCAGTGAACTGAGAAAGATCAAGCTTTGAAAGAAACTCCTGTACTGAGGTCTGGTTCTCTGCAAGATAAGGAGGCAGGGATGCCTCACCGTAACCTCTTACACCATCACACTCAATCATTGTAAGCACAACAGGTGTCGTGGTTCTTGAGTTTGAGGCAATTGTAAAGACATGACGCAATTGCAGATCGAAAGGTTTAAAGCTAAGCTTAAGAGGTGACCCTTTTACAACTTTTTTTCCCTTAGGTGCTGAACATGATGCTGCCAGAGGAGATGCAACCATTGCCCCTACTGCCAGTCCGCTACACTTTATAAAATCTCTCTTCTTCATCTTTTAAAAATACCAGTTATGTTCTCTTACTTTCATAGATCCTTTAGCTGATGGAGCTCCTATAAATCTCCTTGCTCCCTGAAGGATACTTTTCAGATATTCGCTATAGTTTTCCCTGGTTGGGTCAAGACTATTGATCTTTACCAGGCCTGATGAATGAATGAATTCAGTATCTCCTATATACATACCTACATGTGTAATATGATCAACCGCTCTTCCGAAGAAAAGCAGGTCACCAGTCTGAAGTGAATCAAGTGAATTAAAATCAACACTCTTACCATAAAGGAACTGTGATGAAGCATCACGTGTGAGTATGACTCCTGTTGAAAAATAACAGGCACGTGCAAGACCGCTGCAATCTAACCCTTTGTGAGAGATTCCGCCCCACAGGTATGGATATCCTGTAAATGAACGACCGAATCTGACAAGATCGTTCCCATTCCAGTCAGTTTTCTCCGCCCACTTTGTAAAGTCAGTAGCATCTGATTTCTTCACTGATCCTTTACGTCCATCAGGCAGAATAACTTCATAACCAGTAATACCCTGACCAGTTACCTGCAGTATTGATCCAAAAACTATATCAGAGATGATACCATCATTACCCAATGCATTAATATCCCCCCACTTGGCTGTATATATTACTCTCCTTGAGCCCTTCCACTGATTAAGCTCATCTTCAGTCATAAGAGTAACAGCATCATCTTCTGCCCAACCTATATACATATCAGGAGTCTGAACCAGATACCAGGTACCCTCATTTTTCAATATCTTCACAGGTGTACCCAGGAGGGCCTGTGTGATCATTTCGGCTGTCTGCGAGCCCCTTTCACGGATATTTATTACACTAAGGGTAACTACTCCCCAACCTTTCTGGCCAACAGAGGCATCAGGAAGAACAGTAATACTGTCACTAAAACTTACACCTTTATTCTCAAGGTAAGATATAAGTTCAGCTTTTGCCTCCGGCATGTCTGTCTCACCTTTTATAACAACGGCCTTTCCGGATACAGTAATTATTTCAGCATTACAAATGCTTTCCGAACTCACCGGAACCCATTTGGAGCAGATAGAGTCAATGTCGTTCTGCATTAGATCCTGTGAGGCCTGACGCCCACAGCAAACCAGCAGAATCATAAGTGGTAAAAGTGCTGCTTTTTTCATAGTTGGTTTGTAATGTTGTATTACATCTTACAAATTCAAATATATGGAAATATTTAGAACTACAAGATGCCCTTATATTTTTTTACATTTTTTTTACAACCCTCTGCTAAAGAAACGACAATTGCTTAAAACCAAGCTTTTACAATATCTTACATTCAAAAATAAGCTAAAAACGCCAAAAATCCTAAGCTTTTTCCGTGTATATTTGTTTTGCCTTATAACACATAATACATATAATAATATTATGAATACAAGAATGAAAAAAACAATCCACAGGACAGCCATGCTATTAACCATGGTATTCGTAGTTGCTTTTAACAGTGCCGGGCAGAAGGTAAAACCCGGAATCGAAGTACTTGAACAAAGAGGTTTTGACCTGTTACAAGGGAAGAGGGTGGGACTGATAACAAATCCTACAGGTGTTGATCACAATTTAAGATCGACAGTAGATATACTTTATAATGCTCCGGGGGTGAAGCTGGTTGCTCTGTTCGGTCCTGAACATGGTGTCAGGGGTGAATTTTCAGCCGGGGAATATATTGCAGAGCAGGAGGACCCGATAACAAAGTTGCCAGTCTATAGTCTGTATGGAAGAACACGTAAGCCAAAGCCTGAAATGCTTGAAGGCATTGATGTTCTGGTCTATGACATCCAGGATATAGGTTCCAGATCATACACATTTATAAGTAGCATGGGTCTGGCAATGGAGGCTGCCGCAGAAAACAACATTGAGTTTGTTGTTCTTGACAGGCCTAATCCCCTTGGCGGAAATAAAATGGAAGGAGCACTTACCGGAAAGGACTTTGTGTCGTTCGTGAGTCAGTATGAGATTCCGTATCTGCACGGGCTTACTGTAGGTGAGCTGGCATTGTATCTCAACAACGAGGGTCTGTTATCGAACGGGCAAAAATGTAAACTGGAGGTTGTAAAAATGGAGGGATGGAAAAGAGAGATGCTCTTTGAGGATACATCACTGCCATGGGTACCATCATCACCCAATGTGCCTGAGGTCACTTCTCCCCTCTTCTACCCTGCTACAGGTATTGCCGGAGAACTTTACGTAGCTAACATTGGTGTTGGCTACACACTTCCGTTTAAGGTTTTCACTGCTGAATGGATTGATGCTGATTCTCTTTCAAAAGCATTGAATGCACTCTCACTACCTGGAGTATTATTCAGACCCGTACATTTCAAACCCTACTTCAGTGTCTCTGAAGGCAAGATGGTTCATGGCGTACAGATCCATTTCACTGACGCCTCCAGGGCCCCTCTTTCACTTCTGCAGTTTTATATACTGCAGGAAGCCCATAAACTATGGCCTGATAAAAATATTTTTGAATTGTGCGAGCCATCCAGACTCAAGATGTTTGATAAGGTATGTGGTACCGACCAGGTAAGGATTGAGTTCACAAAGTCTTTCCTCGTGGATGACATCAAAGATATATGGTACAGGGATATACCAGTTTTTCAAGCTAAAGCCAAAAAATATTTTCTTTATAAATAGTTGATTCAGTCATCTATTCCGGGAAGCTTGTCATTGAGTGAGAAAATAATATTAATACGAATAAAAAAGGGATCCGGAAACGGATCCCTTTTTTAATTAATCAATTTTCAAATTAGCAAATCACCAAAAATATTATTTTCTCTCCTCGAAATATTCGGGCATGCTCTCATGGTTGGTATGACTCAGGGAAGAGATTACATAGTAGAACCTGGCAGGGTCAGTGGAACTTTCAACAGTAAAAGTGAGTGATTCCTCTGAAGTCACACAAAAGATGTTTGCCGGGTCATCCATATCGGCTCTCTTTCCTTTTCTGAGCCTGTATATAACAAAGCTCTTTGTATCATAGCCCTTCTCCCATGCCAGTGTTACTGTTGAGCCTGAAACAGTTATTACAGGGTCAAGGGGTGCTTCAGGTATAACTGGGTCAATATTGTTATTTTCAGGAACGAGTGCCGGGTACCGGTACAGCTTGCGGGTGAGTTTCTCTTTAAGATGACGGGGATTATTAACCAGCGACTTGGTACTGAAGAACATACTTCCCTGAATATTGGGATAGGTACGGTTCAGGCTGATCTGGTCCGTTATCTCACCGGCTCGTTTCCATTCACGAACCTTTGATTTTCTGGAAATACGATATGGAGCCTGTCCGATGAAAAGCTGGCAACCATAAGTGTTTCTGCTCCACCAGTCAGCAAGAATAGCATAATCAGCAACTTCTTTACCTATCTCCCAGTATATCTGTGGTGTTACATAATCAATGAATCCATGCTGCTGCCACTTGAGTATATCAGCATACAGATCATCATAGTTGGTCACACCTGCCCTTGTTTTTGACCCGGCAGGATCGTTTGCGATATTCCTCCATACACCAAACGGCGATATACCGAATTCAACCCATGGCTTTATTGCTTTGATGGTATCATGTAGCTGTTCAATAATCAGGTCTACATTATCCCTTCTCCAGTCATTCTTTTTGTCAGCTGCAAAGCCCCTTGGGTATGCAGCAAATGTGCTGTCATCAGGAAATTCAACTTTTGCTATACGATAAGGATAGAAATAATCATCCATGTGTATGGCGTCAATATCATACCGTCTGACTATATCACCGACCACTGAGGCTACAAAGTCACGGGTCTCCTGTAAGCCGGGGTTAAAATAAACAGTCTTGCCGTATGTCAGGAACCATTCAGGATGAGTCCTGGTAACATGATCATCTGAAGTAATATGGGCTGTGTCAGAAACAGCCCTGTATGGATTAAGCCAAACATGTATGTCAATTCCGTTTTCCCTGCACTTTGAAATAGCATATTCCAACGGGTCATAATACGGATCGGGTGCCTTGCCCTGCTCTCCGTTAAGCCATCTTGACCATGGTTCCAGCGATGACTTATACATGGCATCAGCACTAGGTCTGATCTGAAAGACTATTGTATTAAGATTATAGTCTTTAATGACTTTAAGAAGGGCATCGAATTCGACCTGTTGCTCTTCTGTAGAAAGATCTGTTGCAGATGGCCAGTCGATATTTGCTACTGTCGCAACCCAGGCTGCCCTCATCTCCCTTTTTGGACAATCCTGACCATAAACAGGATTTAGAAATGAGGTAATTACTATTACAAGGAAAAAACCGAAACAGACTCTTCTCATTTTATTATTATTTGATGTTTGTCTCATGTAAAACCTGCCTGCAACAGGGATAAGACCCTGCATTACAGACAGGTTTTAGTTTTATGTTCAGGTCACTTACGCTGACTATAACACTTCACCTTCAACGCTCTTTTCGAGTTCACGTGCATGTTTAAGGAACTCATTAATAGTCATCTCTTTGTGATAAACCATTCCATGTGTTGCCCTTATTTTGGGAGACTCATTCTCGTAGAAGAAATCCTTTCCAAGGACAAGCTGAACAAGCTTAAACTGTTCAACCCACTGTTTTTGTGAGAGATAGCTAAACGGCCCATCAAAGCTATAACTTGGGAATGAAGCATTAACCTGGCTTATATAGCAATCTTTGAATGATCTGTCAAGAACAGCCATTGAGTTAAGTGATACAGGAGTAAAGACATTTGCTTCTGCCGGATGAAATTTAAACCAAACGTTCCTGTAACCGATAATCCTGAGCCCCGACAGATCTTTCTCATTGCTCCATTGGCGTACAGCCTCGGCAATGGCCTGAAGAACCTTGTAGTGTGTATCCGGTCCGGAACCCTCAGGGTCAAAAGCGAGGCTTATAATTGTTGGCTGCAATGTTCTGAGGCAGTTGAGTATTGGTTCAACATCTCTCTTCTTGTCAGGCTGCTGAGTAAAGATATCACCTGTGTAGAATCCAAGTCGCATATGTTCAATATTCTGGACTTTGACACCATAATGGGCCCATACCAGTTCTTCCTCGAACTCTCTCAGCATTCCCTTAAGCTTCTGTATATCAGCAGGGTTTTTCTCTCCGTTATAGCTATTGTTTATTACCTCTACCGTTTTCTTTATCTGCTCAACCAGTTCTTCCTTTGAATGCGGTCGGTAGATATCCACTATTGCCCTGATTATTCTGTGACATACACCGCGACGTTTACCTGTCTCGTCATTATCAGCAATCTTGTCAAGGTAATGACTTACATCCTTATCCCATTTAAATTTATAGCCATTCTCAAAGAAATCAGGATACTTAAGCATCTGTATCTGTCCCTGTGAGATAAAGTCGAGTGATGACTCAAGCAATTCAACCATCATCTGGTTTGTAACTGCATTAAAGCCGGAGGTAAGAACCGAAAAATGGAATTGGTTTGATTTCTCTCTCAGCTGAGGGATTATATTTGGAAAGATGCCAAGCATTATATCATCATGGTGTGGACCTGTATGAAAGAATGTCTGATCCTTTTCCTTGACAAGGCCTCTGTCAATTTTCTGTTTTGTTGATTCTATCACCTCCTTAACCTTATCAAGACTCAGTTCCGGTATCATAGAGCAGTATTTGTCGCTTTTCAGGTCAGCAATACTGAGGTTAAAGGCATATTTATCAATTCTCTGGCAGAGGTCAATAACTGCTCTCTCAGTCTTTTCGTGTGTCCACTCACCATCTTTATAATACATCTCCACAGAGTCGTCAAGTTGGACAGCTGCACCTTCAGTAACATAGAACCGTGCATTTGCCTGGTTCTGAAGCACTGTTGCAGGATAAAGGTTATCAGGTCCGTTTTCAAGAGCATCTTTAAGTACAGGTGCTTTAGCCTCTCCGGCAGCAAAGATGATGGAGACGCCATCGGGGTTATGGGTTATTGTACCCAGACCGATTGTTATCACCAGGCGGTTTCTTGATACCTCAATGCCTCCAAGGTCGCCGGCAGATGCTGCCTGTGTCTCGAAATTGGTGGCTGTCAGTCTTGTTGTTGAGTTATGGTCACTGCCACGTGTGTTAAATGCAATATGGCCATCGGGGCCTATGCCACCAAGGAAGAAACCTATGCCTCCCATAGCCTGTATCTTCTTCTCATATGCGGTACACCAGTTGTCGATCTTGAATATCGACTTCTGCTGCAATGCCTCCAGCTTGTTCAGCGGCTCTCTGTTACGCAGTGTCAGGTCTATACTGTTATCAGGAAATACCTCTGTGAAGTGTCTCCCTTCAGCAAGTGGTATCTCGTCAGAGTTAATAAGCAAAGCTCTGGAAGGATCAAGTTCAAACCCTTTTATGTAGAAGTTGCTTACATAATCATAAAAGCTGTTATGTTGTTTCGGGCTTATAGGATAAAATTCATCAATCTGCACAAAATGGAGACCGCCTAGTGATGGCTTCTTAGGAATAATAAGTCCGTTCTCCTTTCTCAACTTCTCAGCCTGTGGCTTATCCCAGTTAGAAAGCATATACTGGGTCCATTTTATAAAATACTCCGGAGTCTTGCCTGTTGGAAGGCTGATAACACCCTCAGGATTCTGGTCAACCCATTCCAGAAATCTAAGTGAAGTCAGTAATCCAAGGTTTGGAAAGTTTTTGACGACTATATAAGGCGTCTTTGTAGTGATCATCTTCCTCTCAGAGCGGTCAAAAAAGCTCTGTTCAACACTTGTAAAACCTTTGATTTTCATGATATATAAATTTAAAAACGTTATCCTTTTTAAGTCGAAAGTTGAAAGTCGAAAGTTGAAAGTTTGTAAAGTTTGTAAAGTGGTATAAACTAATGTCTTACACCTCACCTCTCACGCATCTCTTCTCTCATGTTCACATTTTCATTTCAGCAGTGCATCATACAAAACCTCAACAGGATGTAAAGCAATACGTCCGGTACCATCTTTTATCTGATGCCGGCATGATGTGCCAGGTGCGGTGATAATTGTACCTGCTTCTGAAGCCCTTATTGCGGGGAAGAGAACCATCTCTCCTATCTTCATGCTCAGATCAAAATGTTCCTTCTCATATCCGAAAGCACCTGCCATGCCGCAACAACCACTTGGTATCTCTTCAACCTTATAGTTGGCAGGCAATGAAAGCATCTGCCGGGTAGGTGTTGTTGAGGCTACAGCCTTTTGCTGGCAGTGACCATGAAGCAGTACCTTTGCAGCTATGCTGGTGAACTGACTGCTGCTTATCTTTCCCCTCTCCTGTTCTCTGCAGATAAACTCCTCAAAGAGCATAGAGCTCTGTCCGATTGATCTGGCGCTGTCTCTAAGTTCGTCTGATACAAGCTCAGGATATTCATCGCGGAAAGAGAGTATAGCTGAGGGTTCAATACCTACCAGAGGCGTATCTTCAGAGATAAGATCCCTGAGCATAATAACATTAGCAGTTGCGAGCCTGCCGGCCTGCTTCAGCATCCCCTTTGAAAGGAAAGTACGGCCACTCTCTTTGTGTTTCGGTATCACAACCTCATAACCCAATCGTTCAAGGAGCATTATTGCCTTGATACCTATCTCACTGTCATTATAGTTGGTAAACTCATCAGCGAACAGATATACTCTTTTCTCCGGTGTTGAGCTTTTTACCTTTCCCTTAGCCCATCGGGTGAGTGTTGTCTTTGATATCTTCGGAACCGAGCGTTTGGTTGAGAAGCCTACCACACTCTTGAATAAGGCAGTACCTGTTATGTAGTTTGTTATGGGTCTGAAGAGCATTCCCAGGCTATAAAGCCTTGGGAGGTATGCAATAAGGAGAGTACGGAAAGGAATGTGGTGTGACTGATAATAATGGCTGAGAAATTCAGCTTTTAGCTTTGTCACATCAACATTTGAGGGGCACTCTGATTTACATGCTTTACATGACAGGCATAAATCCATAACCTGGTAAACCTCTTTATGGTTGAACGGGTTACTCTTGTCAGAGCGGGTAAGATACTCCCTCAGGATATTTGCCCTGGCACGTGTTGATTTATCCTCATCACGTGTAGCCATGAAGGTAGGGCACATTGTACCGCCCATCAGTGAGCTCTTACGGCAATCGCCTGACCCGCTGCATTTTTCAGCTGCATAAAGGATACCCTCTTTCTCCGGAAAGGTAAATGTTGTTTCCGGGACCTTGAAGGCAGTATCAATAAGATACCTCAGATTCTCGGTCATAGATGGAGTATCGGTTATCTTCCCCGGGTTCAGAATATTTTCAGGGTCCCAGGAATGTTTTAAAGTCTTAAGAAGATTATAGTTATGTTCACCCAGCATCAGAGGTATGAATTCACCTCTCAGACGGCCATCGCCATGTTCACCACTGAGTGAACCCCTGAATTTTTTCACCAGATGTGCTATATCTGTTGCAAGAGAGTGGTACAGGTCAACATCGGCAGAGCACTTCAGGTCAAGGAGAGGGCTGAGGTGCAGCTCACCTGTTGCTATATGTGCATAGTATGCGCATTCAAGATTATACTTTTTAAGTATCTGAGTGAATTCTTCAATGTATTCCGGGAAGTAATCAGGAAGCACAGCTGTATCTTCAATAAGCTGTACACTTTTCTTCGGACCGGGAATAATAAGGAGCACGCCCAGACCTGCCTTGCGTAGCTCCCAGACCTTATGCATCTCTTCCGCATCAGTGAAAAGGGGAAAGTGATAGCCATAACCAGCAGCAGTGATGTCTCTTTCTATAGCTGCGGCAGTCTCTTTTACCTCCTCTATAGTATCACGGAAGATCTCAATAAGAAGTATAATTTTGGGGTTTCCCTTTACAAAGAATCTGTTTTTATTCTGTTCAATATTTTCTTTGGTACACTCCAGAATATAATCATCAATCATCTCTATTGAAGCAGGACTATGCTTAAGAGCGAGTATATTAGCCCGCACAGCCTCATCGAGACTTGAGAAATGAGCACATACAAGTCCCACTTTCTGGTAAGGTAATGGCAACAGATTCAGTTTCATTGACTTTGTGAAGGCAAGCGTACCTTCAGAACCTGCCAGCAGCTTACAGATGTTTATTTTCTCACCGTTACCGGTGAATGGATCAGTCTCAAGAAGCTGGTCAAGAGCATATCCGTTATTGCGTCTTTTAAGATCAGGATGAGGAAACTCTCTGCGTATCTCTTCTGCGTTTCTGTTGTCAGAAAGCATCTCCCGGATGTTCATGTATATCTTTGTCTCGAGCAGAGAAGGGTCACCATCGCATCTGGCGTTGAACTCGTCAGTGGAAAGAGCTCTGAAGGTTACCTCGGAGCCATCAGAAAGTATAGCTTCTACTTCAAGTATATGATCTCTGACACTGCCATATATAATTGAATGGAGGCCGCAGGAGTTATTACCCAGCATACCCCCCAGGCAGCATCTGTTTGCCGTTGATGTCTCAGGACCAAACTGCAGACCATGTGGTGCCAGGTACTTATTCAGTTCAGCGAGTACCACTCCCGGCTGCACCCTCACCCACTTCTCCTGAGGATTAAACTCAAGTATCTCAGTCATGTACTTAGACACATCCATGATGATACCCGGGCCTACCACCTGGCCGGCAACTGAGGTACCTGCTCCCCTGGGAATAACAGAAGTGCCGGCAGAACGTGCGTATGATATAATCTTCTTTATATCCTCGCTGTCGCGTGGCCGTGAGACAGCCAGAGGCTTCTCCCGATATGAGGATGCGTCCGTGGCATACAGAATCCTCTGGATATCATCAGTGTATAGGTCGCCTTTCAGCTCTCTCTGCAAATCATCAAGTGTCATTTCAATTGAATCAATTATTCACTTTTAATTCTATTTCTTCTTTATCCCGAAAGCAGGGTCTATTTTCAGGAACTTAATAGCGATGAGGCCTGGAATTGCACAAAGTATCACATAAATAAAGAAATGCTGATATCCTAGTAACTCTTTCATCTGACCTGAAATAAGTCCAGGTATCATCATACCCAGAGCCATCAGTCCGGTACCGATAGCAAATTCAGCAGTCTTATATTTACTCTCGCCCACAAAGTAGAGCATATACAACATATAGGCAGTAAAACCGAATCCATAGCCAAACTGTTCAAGGGCTATTGCGCCAAATATTGAGAGGTCACCAGGCATAGGCTGAGTGTAAGAGAGGAAAATATAAACAGATATTGGGATATTCATAGCAAAGGCCATAATCCATATCAGCTTTTTCAGGCCGAATTTCGAGGCAACAACACCACCCAGAATACCTCCAAGTGTCAGACAAAGCATACCTATTGTGCCATATGCAATACCATATTGTGCTGAGGTAAGTCCTATGCCACCGGCTGATCTTGAATCAACGAGAAATGGTGTTGCCACTTTAACAAGCTGGGCCTCACCAAGCCTGTAAAAGAGGAAAAATATTAAAGCAGGGACAATACCAGGTTTTGAGAAAAATGACTTAAACACCTCAGCATATGCAACCAATCCGGTAGCCTTCTTAACAATATTGTCAGCCGGATAAGGCAGCATAAAGCGATGGTAAATTCCAATCAGTAGAAGAATCGCACCCAGGACAGCTAATGACACCATCCAGCTGAAGGCAACATTACCGGCCGTTATATTAAAAAGAGAGGATGTTTCCGTAGTGAGGTTGTGATTGACTTTTATAGAAGCCGAAACTGGCACATTCCAGTTTTCGCTCGTAAACTCAAATCGCTGTGTTCCCTTCTTATCCGGAAGATCAATGTCTTTGCTGCCTGATTTCCGGGTTAGGTTTACAACAATCTTATCACCCTCTTCCGGTGGAGCGGAGAGAGCAAGATATACAAGAGCAGAGTCAATCTCTGATACTCCGTTTTCAAAAATAGGTACAGTAATATTATCAGGGTAAAGAAGTATTTTAGGTTCTCCGGCAGAAGGAGTGATTACAATTTCTGACGGGTTAAACGGTGTAAACTGATTTGCAGCCACTGCCTTTGCTTCGAAGGTGACAGGCTCAAGCCCCGTCTTCTCCTGTATAAGACCGGCAATCAGTGGTAATAATCCCAGTGCTGTAAGCATGGCAAAACGATAGAAAGTGCTTCTGATGCCCACAAAGAATGCCTGTTTATGCTGATCAAGAGCAAGCATATAGAAACCATCAGCCGCTATGTCATGACTGGCTGAGGAGATGGCAATAAGGGCAAAAAGAGCTATTGTTGCCGGGAAGAAGAATGAGAGAGGCATCATCAACCCCACAGCAATAAAAGCTATTCCAAGCAGTAACTGTGTAACTACAACCCAGTTTCTTTTTGTTGAAACAACATCGACGTAAGGACTCCATAGCGGTTTCAGCACCCATGGAAAATAGAGGATGCTTGTCCAGAAGGTAAATGTTGCAATTGACACACCCATGGTCTTGTAGATAAGACCTGAAGTGATCATTACAATGCTGTATGGGACTCCCTGATAGAAATATAGGCTTGGAACCCATGTCCAGGGCGAACGGTTTCTTTTGTTGTCAGTCATGAGGTTTTATAGCTTTTTAAATGAGTATCCTTTATTTGTATAGTAGTCAATGATATCTTCCAGCTTCATGTAAAACTTATCACTCCTTCCGGCATCAGTTCCCAGATGAACAAGGACAAGAGCGCCGTTAAGACTCTCTGACTCCTCAAATTTTCTGAGTCGCTCAAACAGCTCTTCAGATGACTTATAGCTCTTCATATCAGGAGTGGTATAATCAGCGTTTGTTCCTGTTCCAGGAGTGAAATTCATGAGGGTTATCCCAAGATCACCAGTCCATGCAGTGATAGCGCTGTTATACCATTCATATGGCGGTATGAATACCCTGTGAGACAGGTCCTTCACTCCAGCCTTCTGAAGCAGCAGGTAATTTGCCCTGAGGTCTGACTCGAACTCACTGCGTGATACAAGAAGAGAATCACGTTTCTCCCATGAACAATACAAAAGATGATTGTCAGAGTGGGGTCCGACATAATGACCTTCATTAATCATACGCTTCAATAGAGCAGTGTTTGATTTGTTTCTGAGGTAATTACCGGTAAGGAAAAATGAGCCACCTGCCCTTTTATTTTTAAGAACGTCAAGTATATGTTCTGCTCCTTCACCGTATGAATCGGCAGTAAACACCAGGTATATTGTCTTTTCGTTGTAGTTTTTCCGGATTATTGCACCCTGGCTGTCGTATCTGTTCAGCTCTTCATTATCCTCAGCTTCCAGGCCCTGTTTCTCAAGTGTTGAAAGATAATAGCTCAGGCTGGCTGTTCCGTCAAGTGTAGGTTCATTGGTGCTATAGTCTCCAATATCGTCATGATAGACTACTTTCCCATTCTGAAAAGCCTCATACGGATCTTTATTATGGAGGACCAGGCCACTCAGGCTATTGTTAATGCGCTTAAAAACCGGACCATCAACCAGACCACCTGGAGGTGGCTGATTAAGGTATATGGTAACTGCAGAGTGAGGATAAAGAGGATAATCGCCTCCGGCAGGAATACCTGATATCATTGAGGTACCCCAGGGGTTGCATCCGAAAAGCCAATCACGCAATGCTGCCTCACGTTCAGCAAACTGTGCATCACCCGTTGCCTCAAAATAGAGTCTGTACTGAGTCAGGGCTGCAGCCACATAATTATTTGAACACCATATAAAAGGTATATTTATCAGAAATGGATCATCCTTTTCACGCTGATCAAGTATCTTAAGTCCCTTACGCATGAAATAGATATATTTATCAGCATACTCTGTACCTGAGAGGCTGATGTTTGCATGCCCAAGGTTAACAAACGGATAATACTGATAATGGCGTGCAGTATCTTTCTCAATCCATGGAGTAACAGGCTCGAGCACACCCCAGTAATCAGCCCTGCCAAGGTAATATTTATCGCCTGTCAGCATATAAAGTTCCCATGCAGCAAGCTCAAGGTCGTCAACATAATTATCTTCTTCATAGAAATAAGGAGAGACTGTACATGCAGTCTGTGTTGCTCCCAGGTCTGTAAGACCATACTCCCACGCATCTATTGCTTTGGCAGCAAGTTTTTCGGCAAAAGATGAGTCATAGGATCTGAAGACTCTTGATCCCAGAGCAAAGGCGGAGCTTACCTTGCCTGCTGTTGATGATACCCCTTCTGTTCTGTTTTTGTACTTTGACAGGCCCTGTGGTTTGCCAGTAACCGGATATACCGGCCGGCATAAGCCAAGCCCATAAGTAACAGTGTCAGTGTTTGGCAGACGGAATCCCCTGTGATCGCGGTCATCAGCTATCTGGTTATAAATAACAGCGCTGTCAGGGTTCATCTTTATAAGCCACTCCAGACCCCATCGGGCTTCATCAAGGATATCTGGTATACTGTTTGCACCACGGTTTCCATTGGCATCGTATTCATCTTTGTATACAGCAGGTGACTTGCTCCAGGCAAACAGCATCTGATAAATACTGTTTGCGGATGTCATTGTGTATCTGAGATGGTCACTTGCATCATGCCAGCCTCCCACCACATCAACATGTTTTCCTGTCTCACTGAATGAGTCAACAAGGGCTCCATCGTGCGTATGACAAGAGTCAGCCAGAAAAGGATTATATCCGCAGCGTTGCTGCCTGATATAATTAAGGATATAGTCAGCTGTACCGTTATAGACGCTGTTATCTATCCTGAATGACTCTGACCTGGCTTTTCCTGCCCTGATATAATAACCACCAGGCAGTGTAAGTGAGGAAAAGTCAAGACGTGCAGCTGATGCCATCCCCCAGTCTTTACCTGAATACCTTACCGGAACGCCGGTAAAGACTATCTTATCAGTAATGGCATCATATACTTCAAACGAGCCAGGAGTTACATCTTCCTGTGAGATAAAGACAGCTACCTTCACCGAAGCGGGCAGATATCCTATCTGGTTTATTCTTATCCATGACTCACCTGCAACAGAATTCAGAAACAGGAAAGAAAAACAAAAGAAGAGTAACTTGTGTTTCATAGCTTTAGTATCTTTTAGTTAGTGATGCTCCTCTGAAATAGTGATCGAGTATCTCATCATATTGATATCCTTTAGCACCCATCACAGCTGCCCCTATCTGACATAGCCCGACACCATGGCCCCAGCCTGCGCCTTTCAGCCTGAAGAGAATAACACCGTTATCCTCACTCTTTTCAACCACAAAAGCAGAACTATAAAGATGAGATTTGGAAAGGGCCTTACGTATTTCAAGCTCCTTACCTATAATCATACTCTTTTCTGATCCTGTTATCTCTAGCCTGGTAATTCTGCCCGAGGTACCACGGGTAAGAGGAGTAAGCTCATGTATAATCCCGAAATCAATACCAGTTCTCTCTCTGACAAGGTTACTTAACTCATCCTGTGTATATTTCACCTCCCACCTGAAGAAGTCATGAGTTTCCTGATCATAGTCATTAAGCACCTGCCGAAGCACCTCTGCATCTGTTGTGTTACAGAAGGCGTCAGGGTTGCCTTTGATCCATTTCATAGCTCCCTCCTCACACTCAAGATCAAGAGAATATCCCTCCGGATCAGCATTATTATCAACAAGTTTTGTGAGGTATGGATGGTTTACAGGTTCCCAGGCATTCTCAAATATCTCGGTAACGCCGCCACAACACTTCGAGAATCGCGCATCACAGATTGAATCATTAAAAGTAAGAACCTCACCATATGTTTCATTTATCACCTCTTCAACAAGCCTGGTGGATGCACGTGTTATTCCCTGGTATCTCTGACAGTGGTCATCAGCGCACACATCAAAGTTAGCATGATCCTCTCTGTCATACCATCGGGTTATCTCATCATCACTCCTGAAATAATTCTGATATTTCTTTTCCGAGCTCTCCAGAAGCTTATTCTTATCTATCTGGGCAAGAAGCCAGCTACGCGATATTACAGCATGAGCCTTCAGCAACTGTTTGGATGATGTAGCACTCATCTCAGACGATATTACACTAATAAGATAATCCTCAAGAGAGAGAATATTTATAGCAGTAACCTTATCATCCTCAACAATAAACTTCAATTTCCCCTTGAATGTCTGATCTTCATCCCTCTGCCAGTGAAAGTTAACTCCGATGGTCACTGAATGCAGTGTAAAAGAGGCCGATTCAGATAATGGAGTAAAGATGAGATCACTGCCTGATAAAAGGACTGAACCATTGCTTTTCACGGTTATTATTCCGTCATCAAGAACAGCCGTAAGCTCTCCTTCAATGGGTATGTTCAAACCATTAACAGTAAACTGGTTGTTAAATGTTACTGTCAGGCCTTTTCCCGATACTATTCCAACCTGTATTTCAGGTGCTTGTTTTTCTCTATTCATAAAAGATCCATTAGCAGAGGTAGCAACTCATTATTTGAAAGAGAGACCTGGCTAAATATATCTGTCAGGTCATCCTTGTTTATCTTAAGGAAATCCTTCTCGCGGGGAGTAATAATAACTCCACCCATGTCAACAGAGGCCGGGCTAAGGAGTATCCGGCTATCATCATCAGCAAAGTATTGTGTTGGTCTGTGCAACTTTCTGGGAAACAGATGTACGATCCATTCGCCCTTATCATACGAGGCAAGTATATTAAGCATAGGCTCAGGGCGATCAGTCTGCAGAGCAGCAAAACGGCAGCAGAACTTATCAAACACCTCAGCCAGTCGCTCTGCAGAAGCCGACTTAAGCGAGAAGAGACCCCGCTGGTATCCGGCCCACTGCCATAGTTCAGCATCGTCCTTAGCCACACTCAGCTTACACAATGTCTCTGACAGAAAATCATTTTCAATTGGCAGAAATCCCTTATTACCTGCCTGAAAATGAAAGTGATCAGGGGCAGATGCTCCACATTGGGGTCCATTATAAAATATCTGATAATCAGGCAATTCTCTTGCAAGATCAAGCATCGCCATCATATTTCCACCGATACGCTGATCAGTATGATTATTGGCCACAATAGTCAGATGCTTTCTGAAAATAGGAAAGGGGTTAACCAGAATAGTAAGGTCTGATCCGAAAGCAAGACCTCTCTGCTGCGCCGGTCTGTTTTTACCGCAAAGGAAACATGGACGTGCTTCAATGGACTTGGTGTCGACCTTTGCAGCAGAAGAGGTAATGCGTCCCGGATTGTATTGTACAAGAACCTGGAAATCCTCAAAGATGAGACTCCGGGTCTTGACATTATCCAGTTGTTTATAATTAGCGTTTGCCAGATCCCAATCAGCCAACTGGCTCTCAAATAGTTCTTTTACTCCATCAGAATAACTCATCATCAACCCCTCTTAGTTATTTTCCACTTTTGATATCAACTGTTTTCTGGCAAGAAGTTCTGTAGTACGTATTTTATCCTTGTAATAATTATGTGTATTTGCCTTTACTACATCCAATGCTGCGTCAGAGTTATCTTCCCACCTGCGGCACAGATACAGAGGTTCATATATCCTCCCTATCTGATAGTTTCTGCTGATTGCGAGGCCCACAGCATAGTCTTCGCCATAGCTTACATTTGGTATTCTTATTGTTCTCAGAACAGGCACATAAAAAGCTCTCGGAGCCCCAAGACCATTTATGCGTAAGGCATTATTACGGCCATTATCCGGGGTCCACTCCTTATGATCAATAAGTCCGGGAGGAATATCCTGAAGATCAAAGTTGACCATCTTATATGATCCGACAACCATAGCACATTGTTGATCATAAAAAGCATCTACAACTCTCGTAATTACTGTATCATCAATATACAAATCATCGCTGTCGAGCTGTATGGCAAATTTTCCGCACTTATCACTGAATATACCTTCATTCCAGCACCCTCCGATTCCTAGATCCTTTCTCTCTGGAATAATGTGGACAACCCGTTCATCTTTTGCAGCGAATGATCGAATGATATCTGTTGTGCCATCAGTACTGAAGTTATCAACAATAATAAGGTTGAATTTATATCTCGATTTCTGAGACAGTACAGAGCTTATTGCATCACCAACAGTTTTGGCCCTGTTACGGACAGGTATAATTACAGATGCATCGTATTCATATTTATCAGAATCAAATACTATCTCTTTAAATACAGGTTTAAGCCATCCTCCGATCTTCTTTAGATGATCTGTACAGGCTTTTTCCATTTCTATCTGAACAGCCCTGTTACGTGGATCAACATAGTCAAACTGCTTCTCACCAGTCTTCCTCATATCAGGCTCAATCTCAGTATATAATATCTCCTGAACATGAACAAGACTGCTCTTCTGTGACACCTTCAGCCGCAGATCATATAGTGCTGCAAAACGGAAGTCTTCATTCATATCTGCCGCAGCATCCTTCAGGGCAGAGGTACGATACAGGACGAGAGATCCGAAATTAAAGTCATCGCGCAGGCTGCCTTCCTGATAATCTATTACCGGATGAGCCGACATCTGTCCATTTTTGTTCTCATAATAGTCTGAATAGACCATTCCGGCATTACAGTCATCACATATCTGTATCATTCGCTGTATTGCAAAACGGCTAAGATCAAGGGGGAAAGCCTTGGTATAGATAACAGTATATTCTGTGTCAGCAAGCCCGGCAATTTTCTTAACTGCAGAAGTTGATGTGAAACCGTCTGCCACAACGATCCTCACCTCTTTATCTGTTGATTCCACCTGCTGATTCTCCTGTGCAACCACGAAGATTTTGTCAGCCACACCGCTCAGCTTCAGAGTAGCTATTGTCTGATCAAGCGATTCTCTGTCTGAGAAAGGTATAAAGCACGTTACTCTTTTTTCCATTGGTCTTATTATTTATTATTAAAGAAGTCTGAAACCTGTTTCATTAACTGATTGCGGTCGTTTTCCGAAGTAATAGTCTCAAAAGGAAAACCCAGTACAAGTATGTTGCTTTCACCTTTGTACATAACACCTGCAGAGGTATTGTTCTCAGAGTATCTGAATGCAACCACCGCTCTTTTATCTGCTGGTTCAATAGCATCAGGTGACTCAGCCCCGTAAACCTCCCCATCATCCCCCATAGTAAAGGTAAGCTTATCATTGAAAACAGGGAATGAATAATCAGTGGAATATACGTTTCCGCTATTGACTGCATGATCTGTTCTGGGTTTAATGTGCAGATAGCCTGCAGCAAACTTCATCACTGTAGTATCTGAAGCACTCACAATCTCTGTCCCTACATATGAACCTGAAATAAACAGGCTTGTACCATCATCTATTACGGATACAAGCTTCTGCATAAAGAGTGGAGTATATATTGAGAACTCATGATTTCTCATGGAAGCAATTGAAGGTGTGGTTTTTTCTTCTCCAAGGATTATATCAATTCCGCCATAGGAGGAGGTGGCAAATGAGGGCTGGCAGAAAACCTCATCACTTACAGAGACAAATGATCTGCCTGCATTCATAAGGGCCTTACCATGAATGTATGGATAGTCGAAGCTGTTTCCAGGTATTACACTGCCCTCTGCGTCGCTGTAAGAGGCTCCCCATCCGGGGTTATCATCATCAAGCCACTGTGAATACCTGTCGAAATCATACTGTTTTCCAACTGATACAATGTCATAATGGTCTGCAACACCCTTGTCATTCCACCATGCAACGCCGGCCATACCCCCTTTATCAAACCATGCAGGACCAGATATGCGGTCGAAACCATTGACAACGAGAACAGGTGTGGCATTGGTATCTACCAACCCCACAGACAAGATCTCAGAGTCAAAACTCTCACCGCCATCATTTAAGGCAGTTATTTTGAATGAATAGATGACGTTATAACTGTCAATATTTAATTCTACTGAGTTACCTTCCACTATCATCCCATTATCAAAGCCTCCATCACCGGTCCTTTTATATACCTTATATCTGTCACTCTTTGCTGTGGGTTCGAGAGGATCTGATACCGGTTCCCAACTGAGCTTCACCTTTTTCTCTCCTGACAAAACAATGGCAAAGTGATCAACCGGTAGAGGAGCAACAACATATGGTCTTCCCTCATTATATGCCAGAAATTTCAGCATGCCTTTGTAAACGGCTCTGCTCACGCAGAAACGGAAGCGGGGATCAAGGCCATACTGCTGGTCAGCCAGATTCTGGTGTGAGAGCAGCTCCAGCAACATTGCAGGGGCATTAGGTTTCCTGGCTTCTGAATAAGACTTGTCCCATAAACCTCGGCGCGACCATTTGATATTATACGAAGAAGAAATGTCTTCAGTAATCTGGGTCTGGATTATATCTGTCAGATCGCGGCTGGCAAGTCGTGAGGCGCCATCAGGGAAGAGTCCCTCACCGGCCGCCGTGGAATAGATTCCCAATGTTCCCACTATTGAGGTGTCAGGCGTAATACCGGCATCTGTATGGAATGCCAGAGAGATATCAACAGGAATCCCAAGACCCTTCATGTCCTTTCTTCCCATAGGGCCATTTTCACCGCCCATAAGGTAGTTAACCCACTCCCCTCTTGACATATAATCATCATTATAGTCGTTTTTAAATTTGTTCTGGCTGTAAACCACTGAATCGGGCATTCCGGCATATTGAAGCCAGTATCTTGCTCCCTCAAGATAACGAGGTTTTCCGCTTATCTTCCATGTGTATTCTCTGCGTACAGATTCATCATCTTTAGCCGTATCCGGATTTCCG
The DNA here is from genome assembly GCA_003245695.1 of Bacteroidota bacterium. Classification (GTDB taxonomy): domain Bacteria; phylum Bacteroidota; class Bacteroidia; order Bacteroidales; family VadinHA17; genus SR-FBR-E99. The sequence continues at coordinate 20,906 of QKCK01000284.1, forward strand.
GGATTGAGAGACCACTGATTTGAAACAAAACCTTCAGAAGGCCTCCTGGCAATATTACCCATTCCGCCACCAAAACGGACAGCATCAAGAGCAAGATCCCTTCCATCTGTTGAGATAGCTGTCACAGAACTGCACTGTCTCTCTTTACCCTCACGAAATAAAAATGTGCCGAGATAAATCCATGTTCCCCCTCCTATTGTCTGATCAATAACAAACCTCGTTGATCCACCTGCATGAGTGACAGTATAAAGAGCAGAATGAGTGTTTGTCTCACTCGCAGGATATGAGATGTAAACAGCATAATTACCTGTTGCGGGTATTTCAGGAATATATACCGCGGTATCATTCTTTACTTTAAGAGATGTACCCTGTACAAATGGGTTTATATTCTGAAAAATAGTGTCTGTCATCCTGAATCCCAGACCTGTTGCCACATCTTCATTTGCAAGTTGTAATACAAATTCTGAATTTCCTGTAGAACGATCATTATCCACAATCACCTCATGCTTTTGTGTATCACGTTCCCGGGGGAGCATAACAGTGGCACCTGCCCGTTCAAGCATAGGGGTAAGATATGGGAGGACATACCCCATAACCGACAGGTCTTCAACAGTTCCAAATATCTTTGCCCGTTGCCATTCCCATCTGTCAAGTGACTGGTCAAAATATAACCCGTGACTGTGCCATAAGGCAATATATTCATTTTCGAGTCCTACTGCCGGATGCCATGCGTCAACCCTCATAACAAGAGAGGGTTTTTGAGCCCTGGTTTTAATGATACGTGTATCATCAGTTTCAATAGCAGATCTGTAAATATTAGGTATCAGCCGGTCAGTTGCATATCCATTGGTATAGGCTATTACATCCAGTTTTTTAAATCGACGCCCCAGTGAAACCTTTAAAGACTCTTTCAGCTGATTATTAGTACTTTCCCGTATCGGCATATATGAGAGAACCACCGGAAAAAAAACATTAACTGTATTTCCAGTCACAGTCAATGAATCTGGCTTAAACATTGACTCAGGGC
>QKCK01000341.1 GCA_003245695.1 Bacteroidota bacterium
GCTGTGAAGTGTGGCTGTGCTTTAAAATATTAAGCTTGCAATATGCACATATACAATAATATACGATAACTATATCGTATATTGTTGTCAGTTTGTGAAAAAATCAGGGGATCTGTAGGCTGTGAAAATGTTCAATCGTACCTGATTGCCTTGACCGGTGTTATTCGTGCAATGAGCTGGGAGGGGACCAGAAGCATCAGTACAATTGCTGCCATTGTGCCGGCATTAAGGAGAATAAGATATGTAAGATCCAGATTTATAGGTACACTCTTCAGGTAGTACGATGCCGGATCAAGGGGGATAATATTTGTCTGCTGCTGAAGTAGTGCCAGGCCGATACCAATGATATTGCCCCAGAATAATCCTTTGCTTATTAACCATGCAGCCTGATATAGAAAAACGTTTCTTATCATTTTGTTACCTGAGCCCAGTGCTTTCAATACGCCAATCATGTTTGTCTTTTCCAGGATCAGAATTAACAGACCGGATATCATGTTAAACCCTGCAACAAGAATCATCAGGGTAAGAATTATGATCACATTTGTGTCCTGAAAGCCTAACCAGTCAAATATCTGTGGATACTTTATGGCAATGTTTGTCACTTTCAGTCGTTCCTCATCCTTTTCTATTCTATATCCGATGGCATCTCGCACTACATCTGTCATTTCATCAAGTCTGTTGAAATCTTTGATGAAAATCTCAAATCCGCTTATCATATCATCATCCCAGCCATTTAGTCTTCGTATATGATTGATGTCGCAAAAAAGGTACGTTTTATCAAATTCCTCCAGGCTGGTTTCGTATACTCCGGTTATGGTGAACTTTCTTGACCTGGGAGGATCCTGAATGAAAAACATGGAGAATGAATCACCACATTTCAGGTTAAGCATGTCTGCTATTTTCTTTGAGATGACAACACTGTTTGAGCGGACAGAATCATTGGGATAAAAGACTTCTCCCTCAATTAGATTTGACTTGAAAAAGCTCCAGTCATAGTCACTTCCTATTCCTTTAAGAACAACACCCTGCATGTTGTCCTCTGTCTTAATGATTCCTGCCTTAGTGGCATAGACCTGGATATTATGTATCGAAGTATTCCCCTCTATTTTTTTTATAAACTCCTGATGGCTGTTTATGGGAACAGTCTCATAAGACATATTGTCATCAAAATTTGTTACCTGTATGTGTGCACCGAATCCGGAAACTTTTTTCCGTATCTCCTGTTTGAATCCGGTAAGGATTGACACTGCAAGAATCATCACCGCCAGCCCTAATGCAATGCCAGTGATAGATATAATGTTTATCGGCCGTGAGAAGGAGGTCCCTTCACGGCGATCCTTGATAAGACGTCTTGCTATAAAGAGATCGGTTCTCATTACTAAAAGCAAAAGTAAGAAAATAGACCATTTTATGGACTAAGGAGAGGACAAACTTACTAATACTAAAATACGAGGTTTATCCGGAAGTAGATATTACGACCTGGTTCAACGCTTATCGATCCTCTGTTTGTTGCCAGATGATTTGTGTATTTCCGGTCTGTGATATTGTCGATGCCAGCAAAGAACTGAAGTCTGACAGGACCCAGGTTAACCTTTGTGGTGTTAACTGACATATCGAGTCTGGTATATCCACCTGTTGTGCTCTCTCCATCTGCCACCTTATCCTGTTTTGCTGCACCAATAACAGCAATCTCAGCTGAGCCTAACCTGCTGTTTGAATATCTTAATCCCACTCTTCCTGTAAATGGAGGTATCTGAGGGAGGTTAGTCTCTTTTTCGGTGTCTGTGCCTCTTACGTAGGCACATGAGCCATATACAACAAAACCAGAATATATATTGTATTGCAATTCAATATCAGCGCCATAGAGAAGTGCCTTGCTTACATTAGAGTTCACCAATGCCGGGAGGGTATCAGTCTCCCCCTCTGAAACACCTGTGTTAATTGTATATATGAATTCACCTGGCTCTTCAACAATCATGTTATAGATTCTGTTAGCAAAAATATCTGCTTTCAGCGTAAATCTTTTTTCCCATACTCTAACTCCCAGGTCTGCTGAGTATCCGCTTTCAGGCTCAAGGGCAGGATTACCAAGCCTTACATAATTACCAAGGTCAATATATTTAAAACGCTCTTCCAGTGAAGGTGCCCTGAATGATCTTGCCACATTAAAGGAGATGTCGGTATTGGCTTTTATCTTATATAGAATTCCGGTATTAGCGCTCCATGAAACAGACTTTTCATTTCCTTCTTCAAAAGTTATCCGCTGGTTTGGCGGAGTGTCGTTGCGGGTGCCGTTTATAATCAGATAGTCAACGTCATAACCCTCCTTGTTTTTAACACTGATGCCATCTATTCTGCCTCCGGTTATCAGCCTTAATTTTCCGTCGGCAAGAGCTGTCTCATTCTGAAAATAGAGACCTGCACTTGTGAAGGATGATTCAGGTATAGGTGTTTCTCCTCTTACTATCTCATTTGTCTTGGTAATGTCTCCGTCGGTATTATATATATCAACAGTAATGTATTTTGTCCGTTCAGTGGTTAGCTTTCGTGACCATATGTCAGCTCCGGCAATTATGGTATTGTTGTTGCCTAATGCCCATGTAGCTTGTATCTGTCCGCCATTTGTCAGATGATTGCCTATTGGTGTTATTAGCTCAGGCGTTGTCACCTGGCTTCCTGATGGCAGCAATGTTGTGGTTGATGTGTTGGGTGTCATCGCTACATCTCTGGCGATATATTGTCTGAAATAGCTGATCTTCAGTGACCGCAATATTTCCGAAATCTCTTCAACCTCATAACTTGCGGATAGTAGCTGGCGACTGATATCGGTATAGGTTGCTTCAGCCGGCCCCGGAAAAGCGTCGCCTCCAGGTATCCCAACATCTTTAGACCAATTGTTCTGATACTGCACTTTCAAAACCTGGTTGTTAAATGGCTTTAACCCTGCTTTAACTGCAAAATTGTTGCTCCTGAACTGACTGTTCGGTAGTATGCCTTCGGGTGTCATCATGTCATCAGCATCAGCATGAGATCCGCTTATTCTCATATACCATGCGGAAGAGCCTGTTGTCACATCAGCATGAGCTGTGATAAGTTTGTTCGCAGTGGCATAGCCGCTGCTGGCATTTGCTGATACAAACGGTTTATCAGAGAAGTGTCCGTCACGGGTTATTATATTAACTATTCCCCCCATAGCTCCTGTGCCGTAAAGTGAAGATTGTGCCCCTTTTATTATCTCAACACGCTCAATATCATTCACATCTATCATACTCAGTGATGCTGTAAGATCTGTGGCAGTTTCAATTCTGTTGCCATCAATAAGAGATACCAGGCGACTTTCACCCATTCCTCTTATATTTATGTTTGTAGCCCAGACCCCATCTCCTCCGATTGCAATACCAGGCTCCAGGGCGAGTACATTGGAAAGTGTGGTTGAGGATAATCTCTGGTAATCATAAGATCCAACCACAGCAACTGGTATGGGAAGCTCTTTTACCATCCGGTTTACCCTGAAGCTTGAAACCTCTACCTCCCCAAGCGGTATTGGCTGTGATGTCAGGGTGAATTCTCTCTCAATATCACTATTGACAACAATCTCTTCAGAATATGCATTGTACCCAAGTACCTTTAGAGTAATTATATATACCCCTTTCGGCAGTGAAATTGAGAAATGACCTTTGGAGTCAGTTATTGCATCAGATATTTCATCACTTTGAGAGTTGAGGGTTCTGGCTTCTGCAATTACGTTCTCAATAGTCTTTAACGTGGCTGAGTCCTTTATTGTGCCATTAATGTTGAAAAGCTGGCCATATATCTCAAAAGAGAAAAGGAGAGCCAGAGATAGAGTAATAAATGTCTTATTCATTTTGTGAGTTCTTTAGAAGTACTGATTTAACCTGTATGCCCTTTATGCGGCCAAGCTGGCCGGTGAGCGAACCAATCGTATCAGTGGTACCTTCCAGAACTAAGGATATGATGCTCTGTCCATTGGAGCGGGGTAACCCCTGACGTCCAATGATAATATCTGAATGCTTCGAAATAATTTCATTCAGCTGCTGAACGTTCTCACGTTCTTCAACAAGTATCAGTGCTGTTCCTATTCTCTTTTCCATCAGATTACCTCCGGATTGGATTTTACATTGAGTCTGCAGCGCCTTGATAATGAATTGTTTCCTTACCTTAGAAAGCCACAGGCATTCTGTTATTTATTTAACAAATGTAGGCATTCAAATTTATTTATGCAACAGATTTCTAAATCTTCCTCTTTTTTCATCAAATGAGAGAGATACTTTTTTATAGAAATGGAATCAATAAATTTCCTGAAAAAGGTAGTTTTGCATAAATGAAATGTATATGTCCCGTAGTATTACATTACTCTTTATACTGTTAGTCTTTTTTTCCGGATGCCGGAACAAAGGGTCAGGGAGGAGCGGAGAGCACAAATATGTTATTGCAACGCTGAAAGGTCCTTCTTCTATGGGTATGATACGTTTGATTGACAGCCTGGAGAAAACTGATGGTGGTAATTGTCGTGTAGAAATACTGAATGAACCTCTTCAGGTAAGAAAGATGATGCTGGATGGCACGGCTGATCTTGCTATCCTTCCCACAACCATGGCTGCCGTGATGTATAATAAAGGTCTGGATTATCAGGTTATAGCAATTCCGGTCTGGGGCTCTTTTTACCTTTGTGGCAGTGATTCGTTGGTTAAGTCATGGGATGAACTTAAAGGCAAACGTGTTTTTGTTATGGCTAAGGGGATGACCCCCGATATGATGTTCAGGTATCTGCTTGAAATTAATGGCCTTTCGCCTGATAATGATGTTATTCTTGACTATAGTTTCCCTACTCATCTGGATATTGCTAATGCAGTGGCAGCTGGCCGGGCTGATCCAGCGGTTATATCTGAGCCACAGGCAAGCATGGTGATGCGACGGAATAAGGAGATAAAACAATTGATGGATCTTAACCTGGAGTGGCAAAAGAGTGTTGGACAGGCTATGGCAGTGACTTCACTGCTTGTTAGAAAGGAGATGGCGGACGAGAATCCCCAATTGCTGAAAGAGCTTATCGAAGAGTATCAAAAATCGACAGATTGGGTGAATAAGAATTGTGACAGTGCCGCATTACTAATGGTAACGTATAATATCATGCCTGATTACCAGGCTGCACTTGAAGCTATTCCGCGATCAAATCTGAAATTTGTTGAGGCTGACTCAATTAAAAATGATATTGAAGAGTATCTTGGTGTTTTTTTCAAGATGAACCCTGAAACTATAGGAGGAAAAATTCCGGATGAAGGCTTTATTTACCCGTAGACAATATATCAGCCTTGCTTCAATACTGACAATGCTTTTATTCTGGAAGCTCCTGGCTCTCTATTTTAATTCCGATTTCATAATACCTCCGCCTGAGAGGGTTCTTTTTAAAACCCTTACGCTTTTCACAGAGAAGAATTTTCTGGCTGTGGCTGGTTCTACCGTGCTGCGTGGAATAACCGGTTTTATTATTTCATTTATACTGGGTATAGTTATGGGTGTTATTGCCGGAGTAAATGACAATTTCAATGCCTTTCTCCGGCCAATGCTTATTTCTATCAGATCCACACCTGTTATTTCACTTATATTACTTGCACTTATCTGGTTTACCCCCGGGTCTGTACCGGTGTTTATAGCTATTCTGACGATGTTTCCGTTTATATGTACCAACGTAAGTGATGGTATAGCCAGTGTGGATCATGATCTTGTCGAGATGGCATCATTCTACAGGGTGAGCCATTTCAGGATCATTACAGATGTTCATATACCTGCAATTATTCCTTTTATTATCAGTGGGGCTTCGAGTGCCATGGGGATAGGTTGGAGAGCTATTATAGTTGGTGAGGTGCTTAGTCAACCCAAATACGGTATTGGAACTGTAATGCAGTCAGCCCAGACATTCCTTAATGTGGATGCTGTAATTGCCTGGACAATCATAGCTGTTGTAATAAGTTATTTGTTTGAGAAAGCAATCAGATGGAGTGAACGTAAACTTATTCTCTGGAGGCAATAAACATGAGTCTTGAGATAAAAGCTCTTTATAAGGAATTCAATGGTAAGGCTGTATA
>QKCK01000039.1 GCA_003245695.1 Bacteroidota bacterium
CACCCATAATTTTCAGTTCAGCATTCTCACAATCGAGTTCAAACTTCCACTCATTTGTTTCATTATCATAAACAATAACCGGGTTACCTTCCTGGTACGACCATTTAAAAGGCCTGATCTCTTCAGCAGAATAAACTTCATTTCCTGTACTGTCGGCATTAAATGTGAAAGTCTTTTCGGCATCATTTTCAATAAGACTCCATGTGCCAATCAGACAGTCAGCTTTTAATTCTGTTTTTTCTGCAGGAGGATTTTTTTCATCTGCAGCAGCATTTGTCTTAGGAGTGTTATTGCAGGCTGCAATAATCAGCGCCATTATGGCAAAGGAAATGAGAACGGTTTTTTTCATAATAATGATTTTTAGTTAAACAGGTTATAAATATAGCATTTTGTTTAAAAAGTTCTAAATCCGGTTCCCGGGGTTCTTATACCCATCATCAGTGACCATTTCTTTACAAGTGATTGACCATCATGGCTGTTCCATCTTTTTTCTATGTCATGATGGCACTTTTTGCCAAGACCCATGCGTGTATGATGACAGTATCTGCACTCCAGGGGTTGGAGTCCGGTGCCGAATAGCTCACACCGTTCACCCTTGAGGAAAGTACAACCCTGATTTGAAAACTCTCTGAAGGCAAATGATCCTTCATTGCCTCTGAAGGCCGGTGAAAGAACTCCAAACGCACCTCCGGGAGCTATCTCAAGCATCATTCTGTTTGAATATCCTGCATTTATTACTCTCTCTGCCTCTTCCACTGTCCACCAGCCGGGGCGCTGATGACAGAAGCTGATGCATCTGGTGCAGGTACAAGGTTCTGATGGAGTGTATATGTCATACAATGTCTTCATCTTTTCCCGGTGCTTTTGTCTGTCAGATTGAAGCGTTGAAACCAAATATATTAAAAAAGTTAACTCTTTTTGAAACCTTTTTCCCTTTTATTCAGTCTAAATACATATCATATATATTCATACATTACTTCTCTCAGAGTAGAGAGGAAAAACGAGATGACTAATATTAACTATCTTACCAAAGAAAAACGACTTATTATGGGAAAGAGAACGAAATTCAGGTTTACAGCTCTGATAATAGTATTATCACTTCTGAGTGGGGCCGTTGTGAATGCCCAGCTTACAGGTCTTGGAAAATTCATAACAGGAGGTGCCGATGATGCCGAGAAGCTCTTTGGCGCATATCTTAAGCCAGTTACAGTAGGTATAGGTCATGACCTCAATGCCGGATGGTACCATACTGCCAAACCTCATAAGCTTTGGGGTTTTGATTTCAATGTCTCAGCCAGTGCTGCTTTTGTTCCTGCATCAGACAAGAGCTATGATGCGTCACTTCTTAATCTTGACGGAGCTCTGTCAAATGGCACTATTGCCCAGACATTTTCAGGGAAGAATGAAACGGGTCCTACGCTAACTTATAACATCGGGGGACAGGATATTTCATATAAACTACCTGAGGGGACGCGTTGGTCAATTGTACCATCTCCTATGTTACAGGCAGGTATAGGGTTGATAAAAAACACAGAGCTGGCAGTCCGGGTTGTTCCAAACCTAAAGGTAGGCAATTCAGCCCATTTTAATCTTTATGGTTTTGCAATAAAGCATGATGTTATGCAGTGGCTTCCTATAGTAGACAGGGTGCCATTCCTTCACATCTCAGTTATTGGAGGTTACACCAGGCTGGGTTCAAAAATAGATATGGAGTTAACTCCTTCTGACATAGGATTAACTGACCCTTCTGACATGAGTGTTTATGAGGGACAACGTCTTGAACTGGGTGTCCAGAGTTTCACCTTCAGTGCACTGGCATCAATTGATATACCTGTCCTGACTGTATATGTCGGAGCCGGTATCAGTAATACACGTACCAGTCTCTCAATGGTTGGTGCTTTTCCGACACCTACGGCATCTGACCTTTATGCTGTTACCAACGACCCGTTATCAATTGTGATCAAGGGTAAAGATGGCAGCGCAACCAAGCCACGTCTCAGTGCAGGGTTAAAGTTAAAGATGGGCCCGGTACACTTTTTCGGAGAGTACACACGTGCTAACTACTCTCTTGTAACAGCAGGTCTTGCTTTAAGTATAAGATAATATTATTACCTGCCAGTGTATTTACCGACAGGCATGATGTAAAGTGGTGTCTCCTCCTCAGGGATCTGCATCACCCTCTTTACCTCACTGTCGGTAAATGCACCTATGGCGCAGGTGCCCAGGTGAAGGGCTTCAGCCTCAAGATATACATGCTGGGCAGAGTGACCCAGGTCCATGCATACATACCTCTCACTGCCCCTGGTACCATACCGCTCTGTGGTCCTTGAATAGGTGGCACTGTAAAACAGGCTTGCGGCTGCTTTTCTTATCATCTCCTGATTCATGGCGGCCGTACACAGATCATCCCTGAGATCACGGTCTATAACTCTTACAATGCGGTGTCCTTCGGCAACATATCTGTATACGCCAGGGTCTATGCCACTGACATTGCCGGCTAAAACATATATATTAAGCGGATATGTTGCTCCTGAGGAGGGTGCCGTTCTTAATCCACCCATGAATCTTGGATTATCAGCAGGCTTGGTGATGCCATAGGCTGCCCATAATATCTGTGATAACTCCCTGGCAGTGATGGATTCTTCAGTATATGTCCTTCTTGACCGTCTGTTGGCCAAGGTCTCTTCCAGCGAGATCTCTCCTTTGGTGCTTGGCGAAGGAAGCTCATATGTAAGAGCCTCTGATTCATTCTTTATCATAATGGTATTTTGATTTTTAGGCTTACTCTTTAATGAGCAGGCAGCAGACATAAACAGGGTAGTGATAACTGCTATTGCCGATCCGATTCGAAAGAGTCTGTTCATCATTGTGGTTTTAACATGGGTAAAGATAATCATTTCTCACTCCTGTGCTTTTGTTTCAGTTCAGCCAGATCACATGAGCAGGCCGTACAGTCACCGCAGGCAGACGGCCTTTTTCTGCTTTTCCTGCGGAAGAGAGCTGACAATGAGTAGGCTACTGCTGCCAGAACAATTATTATGGTTATTATATCCTGTATCATGATCTTGAGACTTTAAAACAACAGACTCCCGGTCTGGTATACAATAAAAGCGACTAACCAGGCAACGGCTGTAGTGTATACAGAAGTAAAGATGGCCCACCTCATCCCGGCCTCTTTTTTTATAGCTGCAAGGGTGGCAACACAGGGGAAATAGATCAGGATAAAGAGCATGAGTGAATATGAAGACAATGGAGTGAAAACCTTTTCTCCGGCTCGTGGGCCACTGGTATAATACTGTTCAGTGAGTCTGTCTTTCATTGTTAAATTACTGCCTGAGTGATCTGACTCAGACTGGTAAAGTACCCCCATTGTGCCCACAATGATCTCTTTGGCAGCCAGGCCGGTGACAATACTGACACCGATCTTCCAGTCAAAACCCAGTGGTGCTATGGCAGGTTCAATAAAATGCCCTGCACGGCCTATGTAAGAGTTTTCTATATTATCTGACTTTGGATAATGTCCCAATGCCCATATGATAACTGAGGCAGCAAGTATTACGGTACCCATTTTACGGATATATTGAACGCTCTTCGACCACATATGTCTTGTACTGCTCCTCAGGGTAGGCATACGATAGGGTGGAAGCTCCATCACAAAAGGTACGTCTCTGCCTCTGAAAATGACCCTTTTAAATAATAGCGCCATAAGTATTGCGAGGAGGATGCCTATGAGATATATTGAAAACAAGACCCCTCCTCGGTGGTTTGGGAAGAAAGCAGATATCAGAAGCACATATACAGGTAGTCTGGCGCTGCACGACATAAAAGGAAGTATGAGCATAGTCACCAACCGGTCTTTGCGGTTTTCAAGTGTACGTGTTGCCATTATAGCGGGTACATTACAGCCAAAACCCATTATCAATGGAATAAATGACTTCCCATGGAGACCTATCTTATGCATAAGCCTGTCCATAATAAAGGCTGCCCTGGCCATATATCCGGTATCTTCCATTAATGAGATACAGAAAAACAGAATGAGTATGTTTGGCAGGAATACCACGACACCTCCTACACCACCAATAATGCCATCAACAATAAGACTCCGGAGTGACCCTTCAGCCATACTGTTTTTTATTACCTGACCCAGAGCTGATACTCCATTATCAATCAGCTCTGTAGGATAGCTTCCGAGAGTAAAGGTAAGCTGGAAAGTGAGCCATAGAAAAGCAAAGAAAAAGGGGAATCCAAGGTATTTATGTGTCAGAACCGTATCAATTGAATGACTCTTCTGGATTCTGTCACCTTCATTCTGAGCATAGGTTTCTCTCAGTGCTCCGTTAATAAACCCATATTTTGCATCTGCAATGATGGTCTCTGTTTTCTCTCCGTATAACTTTTCAAGCTTCTGTGTCTCATCCTTCGCCATTTCAAGAAGCTTCCCGGTGCCGACGACTGAGGCGATATATTTTATGGTTGTCTTTTCATCTTCAAGGAGTTTTATGGCAATATGACGTGAATAGAACAGGTCTGGTATCTCCTTGTTGGCAAGAATCTCAGTCCGGAGTTGTATTATTGAAGCTTCAATATCGGGTCCATAATTAATATGCGTGTGTCTGGCTGTCGGCTCCCTGTTTTCATATGTGCCGATAACCTTTGATAGCAGCTCTTTGATCCCTTTCCCTTTTGATGCTGTGGTTGGTATAACAGGTATACCTGTCAGTTTACCAAAGGTGTCATAATCAAAACTGTCGCCTCTGGCTTCAAGCTCATCATACATGTTCAACGCCATCACTACCCTTATATTCATATCTATAAGCTGTGTGGTAAGGAAGAGGTTCCGTTCAAGATTTGAGGCATCAACGACATTGATTACTATATCAGGTGCGCTTTGTGCTATATATTGCCTTACATACAGCTCTTCAGGGGAGTATTCTGAGATAGAGTACGTGCCGGGCAGGTCGGTAAATGTGATTTTGTATCCCTGATATTCTATCTGTGCCTCTTTCAGGTCTACTGTCACCCCGCTGTAGTTACCCACTCTTTCACGTTTGCCTGTGGCATAGTTGAACAGTGTCGTCTTCCCGCTATTGGGATTCCCGACGAGAGCTACCGAAATGTTATGACTCCTCTCTGTAACAGTATGTCGGATGTAGTCTTCAGATAGTGTCCCATTGAAAACAGCACCGCTGTCTGCTGATAATTCTTTGGTTTTAACCACCTCTATCAGGGCGGCTTCTTCTCGTCGTAAAGTAATTCTGTAACCTAACAGCTCATATTCAATGGGATCAAGCAGGGGAGCATTCTTTATTACCTTTATTCTCTTCCCTTTAATAAATCCCATTTCTGTTATGCGTTTTCTGAATGCGCCATGTCCCAGCACTTTTACCAGAAACGCCTCTTCTCCGGTTATCAGGTCAGCCAGATGCAGTCTCCCCTCTACAGCTTTCTCCATTATTCGTTTGTTAAAAGAGTAAGGTCAGGTGTCAGGCATACTCCAAAAGAGTCTTCTTTATCACCTCGTTCTTACTTAAAGATTAAAAAACAATAAGGGAAAAAGTTCAATCGGACCATTGCAATGTCAGGCATCCTGTGCAACAGTACAGTAACACATCAGTAACGCTATTGTATAATAAGCAGAGAGTCAGGCATTAATACTAAAAGCCGGAAGTCATCTGTTTTTGAATTTGAACAGGACAAATGTTCCGACAATTACAAAAATACAGAAGGCTGATATTCCGAATCCGGTTATTCTGTTTGCAATTTCGTTATATGGAAGGCCTTTGTTGAAGATAAAAAGAAAGAAGAAAGCAACAAAAGCAATAAGAACGGCTATTCCTCCAATATAAGCTGCTTTAACAAGGACTTCAGGTACAAGTTTCATCCTGACTTTTTCAAGTATCTCTTTGTATAATTCCATGTCACCTCTCTCCTTGAGGTATTCGAGATCACTTTTTATTCTTTTAGTGTCTGAATGCATCTTGACAATTTTTCTGCAGGCAGCATCATAGGCAGCGTTCTTGGGAAGAGATGTGATTTTATTATAATCACCCAGTATGAGAAGGATCTCATATCTCTGTTGTTCAGTGATGTTCTCATTGAGA
>QKCK01000051.1 GCA_003245695.1 Bacteroidota bacterium
GCCGTTACTGGCTTTGTTGCTGACACTGCTGATAATACCCCGCACATCTCTCACTGCAGGCATGCCCCAGCAGCAGAGGATTAAAATTTCCGGAACAGTCACCGATGCATCAACCGGCGAGACACTACCAGGAGTAAATATTGTTATTAAAGACACACCATATGGTACAAGTACCGACAAGGATGGCACCTACAGCCTGGAGGTCCCGTCTCTCTCAGTAACACTGCAATTCTCGTTTGTAGGTTACAAAATGAGTGAGATACCTATTAATGGCAGAACCACAATAGATGTTGCACTCGAAAGCGACATCACTCAGATAGATGAGCTGGTGGTCATCGGTTATGGAACCAAGAAGAAGAAAGACTTAACAGGCTCAATATCTTCGGTTAGCAGCGGAAGCATAGCTGCAGCACCTGCCAAGGATGTATTGAGCGCGATGCAAGGCCGTGCTGCTGGTGTGCAGATAACATCAAACTCAGGCGCACCTGGCGACGGTGTTACAGTACGTGTCAGAGGCTTCTCGTCACTTAACTCAGGCAACGATCCTCTTTACGTGATCGACGGTGTACCAGTGGAGTCTACCACCATGTCACTGCTTAACTCCTATGACAACCACGGACTTAATCCTCTTTCTGACATCAACCCCTCTGATATTGAGTCTATTGAAGTACTCAAAGATGCCTCATCAAGTTCAATATATGGCTCACGTGCAGCCAACGGCGTGGTTCTCATTACAACAAAACGAGGCCACGACGGAAAACCCACAGTAACGCTGGGCGGACAGATAGGATACAGTCAACTGCCAAGAAAACTCAGTGTGCTGAATGCTTCTCAGTGGAGGGATATTGTAATTGACGCTTACAAAAACCTGGATTATTATAACGGGGCCACTACACCTACTGAACCGCACTGGACTGCTGTGGACTCTCTTAACCCAATGAACAGTGGTGATGTTGACTGGCAGGAACTTATGTACCGCACAGCCCGTCAATATGAACTTAACTTTGGGGTTCAGGGTGGTAACGCCGACTCAAAGTTTGCCTTCAGCACTTCAATTCTTGACCAGGATGGTATTTTGATAGCATCAAATTACACCAGGATCACTTCAAGGCTAAACACTGACTTCAGAATCTCTGACAGGCTTAAAATAGGCCAGAGCATCTCTTATTCGCATGCCCTCACCGATAGAGTATCTGCCGGTGGTACTGGCAACTATAGCCTTGTGCAGTCAATACTGGTTCGTCCGCCTATCTATTCACTGACTTACCCTGATGGTTCACCGATATATTATTTTAATGGTAAGAGAAATCCTGTCTATCTGGCCGAGGAGTGTACCCACCTCAATACCACCAACAGGATTATTGGTAATCAATATCTTGAGCTGACCATAATAAACGGCTTGAAGTTCAAATCAAGCGAAAGCGTTGACTTCACTGCCATGAAGGAAGATGAGTTCTACCCTACTACTGTCGATTACCGCGCAGGTTATAACGTAGGAAAAGTAAGATCCATAGGAAACATCACATGGGTTGTAGAAAACTACCTTACCTATGATAAATCATTTACCTCATCTCACAACTTCTCTGCCTTGCTGGGTAACAGCATGCAGTCATGGAAGCGTGAAACAACAGGTCTCGACGGGTTATACTTTGCCAGTGACAACCTGATCACACTCAATGGTGCAGGTACCATATCCAACCAGGCAATCAACACCACCACAGAACACTCTCTTGTCTCCTTCTTCGGAAGACTCTCATACAACTACAAGGGCAAGTATCTTGTTGAAACAAATATCAGGGCTGACGGATCTTCCAGGTTCGGTAAAGATAACAGGTATGGGTTCTTCCCGTCAGCTTCTGCAGCATGGCGTTTCTCTGACGAAGAGTTCCTGAAAAACAACCGCTTTCTCAGTGATGGCAAGTTGAGATTCAGTGCCGGGCAGACAGGTAACGAAGCAATAGGTGATTACACGTCACAAGGCACATTTGCAATCGGCATGAACTACCTGACCAACTCAGGCGCTGCTCCTACCGTAATGCCAAATGCTGGCCTTACATGGGAGACAACAACACAGTATGACCTTGGACTTGATCTCTCATTCTTCAACAATCGTTTGTCCGTATCTGCTGATGCATACTTCAAGAGAACTACCGACCTGCTGTTTGATGTACCTATCCCCGAAACGACAGGCTTCGCAAGCACAACACAGAACCTTGGTGATGTAGATAACAAGGGTCTCGAGTTTGTAGTATCAGGCGATAATAATTTCGGCAAGGTTAGATGGAATACATCCTTTAATATAAGTTTCAACCGCAACGTTATCAAGAGTCTTCCTGAGGACCTTCTGACAAATGGATTTATCCAGAACGGTTCATTTCATATACTTGAAGAGGGAAAGTCAATCGGTAACTTCTACGGATGGAAGGCCATGGGTGTCTACGCAAGCGATGCTGACAACGTTAATTACGTAAGAAACAGCTCAGCCACAGGCAAGATTTTCCAGGGAGGCGATATGATATGGGATGACACAAACGACGACAATGTGATTGATGCTTCTGACAAACAGATAATTGGAAATGCACAGCCGCTGTTTATCGGCGGTTTCATGAACGACATCAGCTATAAGAATTTCAGCCTGAATATATTCTTCCAGTTCTCATACGGTAATGACATATACAGTTACCTGAACTATCAGCGCAATATGGTCTTTGCATACAACAATGTATCAACTGATGCATTAAGACGATGGAGAAACCAGGGTGATGTAACCGATTATCCCCGTCCTATAAGGAACGACCCTATGGGAAATGACAGCAAGATTTCCAGCAGATGGGTTGAAGACGGATCCTACCTCAGGTTAAAGAATATAACCTTCTCATACAACCTCCCGCAGGAGTTAATGAGGAAGCTCAGGATGCAAGACATAAGGCTATATGTTACCGGACAGAATCTGGTTACATGGACTCACTATACTGCATACGATCCTGAAGTAAACTCATATAGTGGATTGATGATAGGTATTGATGAAGGAGCGTATCCACAGAACCGCACAATATTATTCGGAGTTAATTTCAAATTCTAAAACTGACTGAAATGAAAATAAGATATTTTGCACCCTTAATAGTGGCAATGTCTCTTCTGGCATTCACTTCATGCGAGAAGTTTCTTGACCTTAACCCACAGAGCAGCTTCTCTGCTGATGCCTTTTATCAGACATCTGCTGACGCCAAGGCCGGAGTATATGGCATTTATGATGCAGCCCAGTCAGTATTCAGAATGAACTTCTGTTACTGGGGAGAAGGACGAGCCGACAATGTGCAGACAGCACAGTCAGGTGAAGGACTCTCTCTTTTGCAGAATAACCTGAATGAGTCACTCTCTTCTGCTGACTGGACAGCTCTGTATACCATGATCTCCAGGGCAAACTATGCAATAAAGTATATACCAGGTATATATTCAGAAGATGATGCTGAAGGCAAACAGTTATTAGGCCAAGCAATGGCACTGAGAGCACTGGCATATTTCTACCTTGTTAGAGTATGGGGCGACGTACCTCTCATTACCGAACCTTATACATCTGTTGACCAGGGCATTTTTGTCACCAAGACAGACAAAGAGACAATCCTTGACCAGATTGAAAGCGACCTTACATATGCTGCAGCAAACTGTGTTGACAAGTTCAACAGTAACAATGACAGGATAATGTTCAACAAGGGAGGTGCCAACGGCCTTCTGACACAGGTATATATGTGGCGTCACAAATATGATGAAGCACTAATTACATCCAACCTCGTTCTGAAAAACTCTCTCTATTCACTTGTGACCACAATGGCTAACTGGGGGGCTATCTTCTCAAGCAGTTATTCAAGTGAAAGCATATTCGAAGTAGGATACAGCTCAACTGAAACTAACGGCCTGAGAACCCTATATGCTATTGGTTCATACAGCATCTATACACCGTCAGAGAAGTTTAAAAACTCATTTGAAACAGGCGACCTGAGACAGGAGTATGTATATGATGTAACACTCTCAGAGCCAAAGGCAATATGGAAGTATCTGGGCAAGGGTGTCAGTGATGAAGTATCAACAGCCTCCCTCCAGGATATCGTACTTATTCGTCTTGCCGATATTATTCTTCTGAGAGCTGAGGCACTTGTACAAAAAGGTGGTACTGCCAATATAGAGGAGGCACTTACTCTGCTCAATTCCATCAGAACAAGAGCCGGACTGCCTGCCTTTGATACTGAAGCTGATGCTGTGGCAATGTATGGAGACATGGAGTCTGCCATCCTTCACGAGAGATCAATAGAGTTATGCTATGAGGGACACAGATGGTTTGACCTTGTAAGAACCGGAAGAGCAATAGAAGTCATGGGACCAATCAATGGTCTCAGTGATGAAAAGAACCTTGTCTGGCCTATATCGCAGGGCGCTATGGATAAAAACCCGAATTTGGTTCAGAACTCGTTCTATGAATAAAAAGAACCGGATTTCAACTAACAACAATATCTGAAAAAATGAAAGCTATAAATATTAGAAAAAAATGGAATTCTGTATGGAAAACCGTATTGCCTTTGATATTCATCTTTGCGGTATACGGCTGTGAAATCCAGAAAGACTTTGAATATGACTCATCGGGTTATAACGGCGTCCTCGACGTCAACGCATGGGCGTTTATTCAGTCATCTGATTCGCTCTCACTTATGGAGCAGGCGGTGATACACGCAGGTATGGAGAGCTACTATACCTCAACCACCGTGAGAACATTTATAGTGCCACGAAACAGCGGTTTCAGGACTTATATGAAAACCAATGGTTATGCATCTATCAATGATATCCCGGCAGCTACCCTCCAGGGAATACTGGAATATCATCTGGTAAATGCAAAAGTCATTTTCACTGACCCTGACCTGACACTAAGCAACAACCCTATTGCTTATGATACTGAGAGTGGCTCAATAATGTACCTGTCACACAACTCAAATTACCAGGGGCTTATAAATGAAAAGACAAAAAAGAGCTGGACTATCCTCACATCCAATATCCAACCCACCAACGGGGTTATTCATATTACAGGTGATATAGTCTACCTCTCTATCTGATAATTGTTCTTTTTGGATTGGTTTATTAACAGATGAGACAAACCCTGACATACTGAAACCGTATGTCAGGGTCCTCTTCTGTCATTTATGACTCAGTATTTCAGAATTATAACTGAAACCGCAGTAGCTGTATACAGATTATTCTGAAGAAACGATAATTAAGCAATGAAGATTACAAATAATAAGAATTTGAACATAAATGTCTTTTCTACCAGAGAAGAGATGGGGCTTACAGCGGGGAGAGAGGTCGAGTCAAAGATCGTGGAGCTCCAGAAGAAGAAGAAAGAGGTGAGAGTCATTTTTGCTGCCGCTCCTTCACAAAATGAGATGCTGGACTATCTTGCCACATCTGAAAGGATTGACTGGCATAATGTAGTCGCATTTCACATGGATGAATACATCGGTCTTAAAGAGGACTCTGACAAGCTCTTTTCCATATACCTCAGACAAAGGCTTTTTGACAAGGTAAGACCAGGGCATGTAAATATTATTGACACCTCTGCTGATACAGACAAAGAGATAGAAAGGTACACCAGGCTTATTAACAGTGCCCCTATTGATATTGTCTGTCTCGGTATTGGTGAAAACGGCCACATTGCCTTTAATGATCCTCCTGTTGCTGACTTTAGTGACCCGCTTGTCATGAAGATGGTGAACCTGGAGGAGACATGCCGGATACAACAGGTAAATGAGGGATGCTTCAATACACTGCACGAAGTACCACTGAGAGCTCTCACCCTGACAATTCCGGTGATTTTTAATGCCTCACATCTTTTCTGCGTTGTTCCGGGTGCCAGTAAGCACGATGCAGTAAAAAACACTGTCATGGGCCCTGTTGACACTTCATGCCCCGGATCAATACTGCAAAATCATCCTGACTGTAGTTTTTATTTTGACTCGGGATCATTCGGTGACATAAATTTTAACTATGTTTAATGGCATGACTCCTGGCAGAAGAGACTTTCTGAAGAAA
>QKCK01000281.1 GCA_003245695.1 Bacteroidota bacterium
GAAATCGTTTGTCTCAAACATATAAAAGACCTTACATACATTCCCTGCTACTGAAAAAAACTCCTCTGCTGATTTTACAGCAGGTCGTTCAAGTGGTGGTCTGTGAACCCCATAATCAAACAGGCATCTGGTCTTATGACTCAAATCACCATAAATCGAAAATACTGTGTCGTTGAAGTTGTTATAATAGACTATATGATCTCCAAATATATATGTACAACTGCCTTCAAAACTATTGGGCATTGATTTTTTTACCGAGTTCTTTTTAACACCAACTATATTACCCAGAGTATCAAGAAAAACCCAGCTATTTTCCGAATTACCTGTCCGTAGTCCGTCAGCCAGGAAAATCATAGAATTGAAAAGCTCTATATGATCAGCAAAACGCCCGCCTATATAATCGCCATAAGGTATCTCTCTGATAAAGTCTCCATTCGCCGAGTAAACTTTGATTTTCTCTCTGTCAAGAACATATACATTTCCTGTCTTTTCATCAACTGCAAATGACAAACAAGAATGGTATTCGCCTGGGCCATTACCCTTTACTCCTATCCGCCTGACGCCTGTGCCATCGCCATTAAACACCATTACCCCGATATCTTTTGCAGATAGATATATCGATCTGTTTACTATACTGTGGGTGTAAATCAACCCTATCGGGAATTCATTATCAAGCGGGATGTATGTGATGTCATCAGCTATATCAGACATGGTAATTACATCACCATCAAGTTTTTCAAGGTCTATAACATACAGATTATCGCTCTGTGATGAACAGGAGAACATAAATATTGGAAAAACTAAACTAAATAAATATCTCATAAGCTAAACGCAGCTATGTTTGAATTAAAATTTGCATTCCATTTTAACAATTTACTAAATCGATTAATACCCTATAAAGTGTATTACCAATGTATTAATGTACGACTGGTTTCAAAATATGAAAGTGCTCGTTAAACAAATAGGGAAGTGATTCCTGAAACTATTTTGACACCAGGGTTTCATACCTTATAATATCCCCTGTATCATTTTCAACATACTTTCATTACCGGGGTATCCAGTTTGTTTGTTTTTCAAGTTGCCCATTGCGTCAAAGAACAGATAACTAGGTATTGCCTCGAAACCATACCTATCCATAAGAGCAATCCACTCTTCCTGTGAAAGATAATAATGCTCGCCGCTTATTGTCTTTGCTTTCTCCTCCCACTGCTTTTGAGGCGATGATGGATTGGATATATATACAAACACCACCTCACTCTTTTTCAGTTTACTTTTTACCTCATGCATCTCTTCCATTGCATTTATGCATGGCGTGCACCATGTAGCCCACAGATCGACCACTACCGGTTTGCCTTTATACTTAGACAGAATAGCATCAATAATCGCCTCTTTGGAGACCTGTGGTGTTGAATTAATAACTGGCTTGTCCTTGTTCCTCTCAGCATCAGCTTTTATTATCTCTTCATTCTTTCTCAGTAGGATCTTAACATACTCCTCATTGCTGAAGTAACTTCTAATATTCTCAATCTGTTTTTCCGACAATGGTCTGAGCTCATTAACAAACTGTCTTGAATAAGCATTTGCCACCAACATATCGTAGAATAAGCCCTGGTCATTACCTATCAGTTCAGACATTATCTTTTTTACACCCTGCAACCATTCATTAACAGGCATTTCATCAATTGGAGGTATGTTCATTGTTTCATTTGACAGAATCATCTGTAATACTGTTGAATAAAACATACTGTATATCCACTGTGGATCATTCAGATTGAACTCTTTTAAGAACTTATAATACGAAATGTCAGGTGTGGCGGGAGTAAAAGACTCTGGCTTTCCGGAAGAATGATCATTACGGTAATTTAGCATATTATAACCAGTATAACTTAAAAGACAACCCTTTAGATAATACATTTTACAGTTATCGGCAGCAAGCCTTCTCCCTTTCTCTGAAATCACCACATCAACAGTTGCCCTTTTTATCCTGTTTTCCAATAGATTATCTATTGCGAAGCGACTAAATTCATCTGGTGTCATAAGATATAACCTTCCGGTATCCCTAGCCTCAAGAAATCTTTCAAATATTGGAAAATAATTAACCATATCATCTGATGGCAGCTCAACTCTACCTTTCATATTTGCATTTATATCACCGTTTTCTTCCCTTGCAATTTCAACTTCTGTCACCTCTCCAGGCATCAGACATATACTTACAGTATTGGGGTTCAGCAAAATTGAGCCAAGTACTCCTATATTATAGCTACATTCTACAGGAACTTCGAAAACAAAACTACCGTCAGCATTAACAGACACCTTGTATGCACCTTGTTTGGATGTTACATTATTCACGACAGCGAGGTTAATCACCGGAGCCTTTTCTCCTTCCTTAAGCTCAAAACCTGTAATTTTCCCGGAGACCGTCGCCATCCCTGCCTTGATTTCAGGATCAGGCATTATGGAATTTTCTGCCCTGTTACATGACAAAATCAGAATACTCACCCCAATAAAAAGAGCACTTGGTAAACAAACAAAAAAGTTTTTCATCTCAGACTGTTTTATATTTAATAAACACAGTATTTTAAAGTCGCCAACATGTAATGAATGATTACCAACCGTAACCTAGTGCTATACCTACCCATTCACTCTTTTCGGAGCTCAATACAAATCTTGACTTAAATACAGACTATGACTTATGATTTTATTATCTGCGAAAGATGCAAAAAAAAATGCTTAAGCAAAACTATTTTCGGGAGTTTTATATAATTATGAAATGGTGAGACTTGAAGATAAGACAAAAGGGATGAGGAGTGAGGGATGAGGTGTTGATGCGTTGATGCGTTGATTTGTTGATTTGTTTAGTCGTTAAGTATCAATAGCTTCCGGGTGATTACGGACTTTTGACTTTAGACTTTCGACCTTCGACCTTTGACTAAATCTTCAGCATCTCTCCCTCCGATCGGGCAATAATGACAGCGCTGCAGGTGTCGCCATAGACATTTATTGCAGTGCGGAACATATCAAGTATACGGTCGACAGCCAGTATAAGTCCTATGCCTTCAAGAGGTAGTCCCACGGCATTGAGCACTACAGCCATCATCACCAGTCCGGCCATAGGTATGCCGGCCGATCCTATTGCCGCCAGCAGGGCTGTAAAGACTACAACAAGCTGCTGACCCATAGTGAGGTCAACACCATAAGCCTGGGCAATGAACATCACTGCCACACACTCATAAAGTGCGGTGCCGTTCATGTTGATGGTGGCACCGAGTGGTAGTGTGAAGCTTGCTATCTTATTTGAGACCCCGTCTTTATCCTCCACTGCCTCCATAGATAGCGGCAGCGTGGCATTGGATGAGGAGGTAGAGAAGGCAGTCAGGATAGGCACAGACATGTTCTTAAAGTGTCTGAAGGGATTGACTCTCCCCAGCAGACTCACCATAAGTGGCAGGGTAATGAAACCATGGATGATTAACCCAAAAAGAACAGTGACAAAATATATCCCCAGCCTGCTTATCACCTCACTGATTTCGTTACCCATCTGTATCTGCTGTGCTATAACCTTCGCCGAGATACTGAATACACCCAGGGGTGTAAACCTGATAACAAAGAGTGTGATCTTCATTATCACATCAAGAGCTGCATTAAGAAAGTCCGTAAGGATAACGCGTTGTTTCTCCCCTACCCTTGTGATAAAGTATCCAAAGATCACCGCAAAGAATATTATCGACAGCATATGGCCTTTTACCATGGAGTCAAAAATATTCACAGGAACAATATTTATAAGGGTATCTCCGAATTTCTGTGATGCAACAGCTATATCATCAGCTTTCACCTGGAAACCCAGCTCAGCCCCCACACCAGGTCTTATTGTCTGTACAAGCACGAATCCTGTGACAATAGCTATCAGTGTTGATAAAAGATAATAGCCCATTGTCTTTGCTCCCAGCCGTCCGAGGTTCCCTGCCGAGCCCACACTGGCAACACCGGTTGAGATAGAGAGGAGAATAAGAGGTATTATGACCATATTCAATCCACGCAGGAAGACCTCGCCTACCCAGTTGGTATAACGGGTGCTTTCAGGAAAGAGATATCCAAAAAAGCCGCCCAGAATAAGGGTTATTATTATCTGGTAATGAAGCGCAATGGAGAATTTCTTTTTAGCCATTATTAAACTGTTTTGCTATTTGGTAATGGTATACTGCCCGATTTTGCCTGAAGATAACTAAAACGAGGGAGCCAGCGCATGACATTAACCATAGATATCATCTTTCTGAGAAACAGCTCCCCTACAACACCTCCGTAATCCGGCTTTTCTTTCTCCATTCTGCAAAACCGTAGCTGGCCATCACAAGGAAGATAAGATACTGTATTGATACAAGCATCACTCCTCTCATGGCATACATTGCTACACATACCACATCTATTATTATCCACAGAATCCAGTTCTCAAGCTTCAGTCGTGCCAGCAGAACCGATGCTGCTATGCTAAGTACTGTCACAATAGCATCGGAATAGACAAATGATGCCCTGACAGGAAAATAATCTGGCATTATAATGTGTATCCTCTTCATAAACCATATAAGAGCTATGGTTGCCACAAATATACCTGTCAGCCACCTGACCCGTTGTTTATGATTTAACAGGGTCACTGGTTTTCTTTCACCGGCCGCGTTCTTCTTCCAGTTCATCCATCCGTATATGGCATTACCGAAGTAAAAAAACTGCAGCATCATACCTGAGTAAAGGTTCACCTGGTAGAAAAGCAGGAAGAACAGCGCTGCATTAACAAGGGCAAAAGGCCATGTTATTATATTCTCACGTGCGGCAAGCCATACGGCGGCAAGGCCTGTAATGGTTGCAAGAAGCTCCAGGAGACTCATCCTGTACCCCAGAATCTCAAAGAGAGTATTGTTAATATCAAAAAGCATATTCATGAGTACAAACTGGATTATAAAACACGGTAAAACTATCAATTCATTGGCAATATCACATCATCTGGCCTATTATAATATAAGAGTGTTATGTGTAAAACACCATGCTGGTCCTATAATACCTTTATCATCCACACATTACATGCAAAATGGCCAGAATGGCCCAGCGGCCCTTCAATATTTCTGAATCCGGCTTTCTCATACATGCTCACTGCACGGGCCAGCTGAGGGAAACTCTCAAGATACAACTCTTTGTAACCCATCTTTTTTGCAGACACAAAGCACTTCTCCATCAACTCTTTCCCAATACCTCTTCCCCTTGAGGCAGGGGCAAGATAAAACTTAACCAGCTCAGCACAACCGTCGGGCAGGTCAGGTGTTGGATATATTCCACACCCTCCGATGACAACAGCATCCTCCTCTGCCACCCAGTAATATGATCCTGTTGTCTGAAAGAGCTCATAGAGTCTGTCAGTATCAGGATCAGAGTATACAGTACCCTCCTTCGGGATGTCAAACTCATCGAAGATATCTCTTATGAGCCTGGCAAGAGGAACATTATCATGGTGTCGTATCTCTCTTATAGTAACCATAATGTATCAACAAAATCTCAAACACAGCGACTCATTGTGATTTTCCGGGGTATTGATTAGATTTGCTCCCGGTAAACAATCCTCTGATGACGCCAGACGAAATATACGAAAAAAGAACAGATGAATACAGGTCACTTAGTGCAGGCCTTCAAAAGAGAGAGAACAGGCTGGCCTATGCACGCCTGGTGTCTTTTATATCATCTTTTGCTCTCTTTGTCCTCCTCTTTCCGGTAAGTGCAGCTTTTGCTGTTATTGTACTTATAGCCGGGCTGGCTGTATTTGTCTATATCATCAACAGGCATCTGTCGACTGTTAAGGAGAAGGAATATTATCTTCATCTTGAAACCATAAACACGCTTGAACAGAAATCACTGAAAGGTGATTTTCACAGCTACCCTTCTGGTGGCAAATATGAAGAGAGATGGCATCCCAATTCGTATGATCTTGACCTTTTCGGTCATGCCTCGCTATTCCAGTACATCAACCGCACCACCAGCAGGCCGGCATCTGATCTGCT
>QKCK01000282.1 GCA_003245695.1 Bacteroidota bacterium
CAATTACGGTGGTACCTGCAGTGGAAGGGCTTAGTATGAGCAGACATGACCTACCTGTTACTGTAATTGCTCTTGGGATAATCACTTTTCTTTTCTTTATTCAGCAGTTTGGTACCTCATTTATAGGAAAGTCATTCGGACCCCTGATGTTCATATGGTTTACCACGATAGGGCTTCTTGGGTTTTTTAGCCTGCTGGCCATGCCGGAGATGCTGAAGGCTTTCAATCCATGGTATGCTATTAATCTTCTTGACTCTTATCCACACGGTTTTCTTCTTCTTGGGGCTGTTTTCCTCTGTACCACTGGTGCAGAAGCGCTTTATGCTGATCTGGGGCATTGCGGAATAAAGAACATAAGGGTAAGCTGGATATATGTTAAAAGTATGCTTATCCTCAATTATCTCGGGCAGGGAGCCTGGGTACTCACTCATAGCGGTGAGTTAAGGGTAGATACAAATCCTTTCTATGAGACAATGCCTCAATGGTTTCTTCCATTCGGTATTCTTCTGGCAACAACTGCTGCCGTCATTGCCAGTCAGGCTCTTATAAGCGGTTCCTATACACTTATCAGTGAAGCTATCTCCCTTAATTTCTGGCCAAAGATAAAAATCAAATATCCCTCTTTTGCGAAGGGACAGATGTATATTCCTTCTGTTAACTGGATGCTCTATGCTGCTGTGGCCCTGGTAGTGATACTTTTCCGGAGCTCATCAAATATGGAGGCTGCCTACGGACTCTCTATCACCATCACGATGATGATGACCACTATGCTTATGATAGCATACCTGAGACTAAGACGCACTCCAATAACTGCAATTATTGCGTTTGCGGCAACTTATATTGCTATTGAGTCGGCTTTTCTTTTTGCAAACCTCAGTAAATTTATACATGGAGGGTGGTTCACTATAACTATTGCTTCAATATTATCTCTTCTGATGCTTGTTATGTATAAAGGGCGCCGGATAAAAAACAGATTTATCTCCTTTGACAAGATCAGGCAATATCTCCCGATATTGTGTGAAATATCTGCAGATAATACTATTCCAAAGTATTCAGGTCATCTGGTATATACAACACATGCTGACCGTCCTGAGGAGATGGAGGCAAAAACGATATGGTCGCTTATCTACCGCAAGCCTAAGCGTGCTGACGTTTATTGGTTTCTTCATGTCGATACTCTTGATAGTCCATATACTGCTGAGTACAAGATTACGGAGCTGGCTCCGGGTAAAGTATTCCGTATTGACTTCTTCCTTGGATTCAAAATCCCGGTTCGTGTTAATGATTATTTTAAACAGGTACTGGAAAAGATAAAGGAGGAGGGGTCCATAGATCTTCTTTCTGTTCACCCCTCCCTGAGGCGACATGATATAGGAGCTGATTTCCGGTTTGTACAGCTTGAGAGAGTTTTACCCCGTCATATTGACCTTCCTTTCTGGGAGAAGATTACACTGACTTTATATTCTTTCCTAAGGCGTTTTGGTGTCAATGATGTAACAGCCTATGGACTTGATACAACACTGGTGTCTGTGGAGAAGGTTCCTTTGACAATCCCCAGTGATGAGTCGCGCTCAGTAAAGCTCAGGTTAAGACGTAACTGATAATTTATTCTGTTATCGGCTTAGCTCTGTAAGTATCTGGTGGCGTTTGTTGCGAAAAGATTTTATATCAGTATCATATCTTGTAAAACCATAGATAACCTCCCTTATCATCTCTTCTGCCTCTTCAGGATATCTTTCGCTGTATTGTCTCAATAGTTCATAGTCAGAAATGCCATCACGCATTGCTTCAAGACGTATTGAAGGAAGGACTCTGTTGATGACAGGATATACAATCCAGCTGTCGCCACCGGGAAGGATATTCCCTGACTCAGTAATAATACCTGACGTATCATCCCATGGATCACCGCTCCAGTGGTTGAAGCCCCAGTGCAGATAGCCTGTAATGCCATATCTGTAGTTGATCCAATGGAGCAATCTGGTCTTGATAAGAGGTAATTCAATAAACCTGTTTGCATATTCACCCTGTGGTGCCAGACATGTATAGAACCATACCTCTTCGCTGCTATCCTGACGACTTTTATAAAATGAGTAATCGTTATCAAGAAAGTTTAATTGAGGCACCCAGATATCAACAGAACCTGTCAGATCATTCGAGTGACAGGCTTCTATAATTTTAACTCCTGGCCACAGGCTCTTTATATAGGCAGATATCTCTTTGTAGCTTTCCACATTCTCTTTTATGGGTTCATCCGCAACATGCTGCATATATATGGTATCCCAGCCGTTTAACCGAAGATTTTCTCTGAAGGCAGGGATAAAGGATGCATAAAACTCTTTAATACGGGTGTCATCAACTGCCAGTTTTGTTATTGAGTCATCTTTTACAGGCAGACGCATCACAAAACGACTTGTCCAGTCTGATTCCCGGGCAGCCAGGTGTGCTCCTTCAAGACGTCTCATTGATCCTTTTTCTGTCAGCAGCCTGGCCATCCTGTTAAAGTTCTCAAAATCAAAGTGCCATGCAGTATCACTGTAGGTACACTTTGTAAGCTCAAGTGGATCAATAAGAGCAACATTCTGGCGGTATGAGGCCATGGTGTTGACCAGCATTTCTGTCAGTTCCCAGTATCTCTTGCTATTCCTTTTCAGTGGCTTCTGATCGTTGCAATATTTTAATTTGTCAATAAAGAACCAGTTTGTCACTAAAAGTGAGGTGGCAGAGAGGTCAACAGGGTAGACTTTCACTGCTATATCACGTTTAAATGTCACTCTCTTGCCTGATACCCTTGCAGTTATCTTTACCTCTCCTGTATATATTCCCTGAGGCGTCCCCGATGGTATTTTCACTGTTATCCATATTGGTTGGGTGTCGTCAGGAGGAAGGTTGAAGGGCGAGGCATCACATATAGGATCAGGATAAAAGCCTGACTGTGAAGTAAGTCTGTCATTTGAGGGTTGGGGAACCCTTCTGTTTACTCTTACATATCGGATCAGTCCGGTCCGTTCAACAGGTAGTTTGATTCTCCCGTTCTTTGGCTCTTCTACCTTTATCCTAACTTTTTTAAGTGGAATGGCTGACCTCAGGGCCAGCTGAAATGATGCATATTCACCTGTCCCGGCCTCTGCAGTGTTGTCTGTTTCATCGAAAAATGCTGTCTCCCTGAATATCTTATCAAGAGGATCAACATTAGTTACTGTTACATAGTCCTCAATTTTTCCTGTCTGGCATCCTGTAATAAAGAGTGCCGGCAGAAGTGACAGAATGATAACTCTGGTACTTAGTGTCATGATTCGGGTTATTTGTCAGAGGTGCCAGTGAGCCATACACGTCCTGCAGTATTGATGACAACGTATCCGCTTCCATGGGTAGAAGGCAGTGATGCTTCAAATCCTTCCATTGTAAGGATTATCTCCGGATTTGTGGCTGAGGGTATATAACCATAGTCTTTCAGTAAGTCTGTTTCTGTTGTATACCTTCTCTTCTCTGCCGAGTAGTTACGCTGTGCGTAATAGAGCTTTCTCAGTTCCCATTTTACATCTTCATCAGTGTCGTAAACAAAGTCACTTTCGGGGTCACCGCTCATTTTGTCATCAAACTGGAGATATCCCCATAACTCCGGATAGTGCATATTTATAAGGCCCTGTGCCGACCATATCCAATTATATTCCGGATAAGATTTTCCTGTTGAAGGATCAGTCTCCCTGACATAGCTGTTATTTTCAATCTTCGTCTTCCATTCAACACGTGAGAAATTTATCTTCCACTGGTGTCCGCTGGCAGGCATTTTCCCGCATTCTGAGAGCACTGTAAAGGGGAACGCCAGTTCAATGGTCCATTTATCATCTGTGTCGGATGTATTGTTAATTGTCCCATATATTTTTACAGCTGATCTCAGTCCGGTAATATCCCAGGAGTCTATCACATGTCCGTAGTCGCGGTATGGTGTTGTGAGTAACAGGTCCCATACAGTATTGAGAGCATTCATTTCGAACTCATAATATGAGTGGGTATCACCATCGGGGTCGATGAACACCTCAAAATCATTATCGTGATATATGACTGTATCACGTTGCCGGAGTTTTGCCTGGATATGAGGTTCGGTCAGTTCGGCTGCAATATAGAGGCAATCGTCATCCCATAGCATCTTCATCTTTGTCTCATACAGGGGAGCGGGTTTCAGATCGCCTTCGATATCTGTAAATGGTTGACTCCATGGTGCATTACTCCATTCTTCACTGGTGATGTCACCATCAATTATCATATCCGTCTGGGTCCGGTAGCATACATAATGCCTTGGTGAAAAGGGAAGCGCAGGGAGTGCCACAGGCCCTTTAATGGTGGCAGTGTTGTGACTTTTATTTTGCGGACAGGTGCACCCGGTGATCAATAATGACACTAAAAGTGCTGAGAGAAATAGCTTTTTCATTGTTAAAGTCTTGTAATTTAACTTATACCATTTTAAGGCTCTTATTACTGTCAGCCTCTGTAGTGCTAAAATAGCAAAAATAGATCTCATGGATAAAATTAATATTAAAGTGTATATTTGTGAGCCGGACGGCATAGAGAGTGGATTTCATACACTTAACCCAAAACAGGGGAATAAAATACATATATATGGAAAAGGACACAATAATTTTTGATTTAATCTCAAAAGAGCGTCAGCGTCAGGTTAATGGTATTGAGCTTATTGCCTCTGAGAATTTTGTAAGTCAGCAGGTACTTGAAGCTATGGGGTCGGTTTTAACCAACAAGTATGCCGAAGGATATCCCGGAGCCAGATACTATGGAGGTTGTGAAGTGGTGGATGTTGTTGAGCAGCTTGCTATCGACAGGCTTAAACAGCTTTTTAGCGCAGAGTATGTCAATGTCCAGCCTCATTCGGGTGCCCAGGCAAATATGGCTGTTTTCATGACTGTACTTAAACCCGGTGACACCTTTATGGGTCTTGATCTATCACATGGAGGTCATCTTTCACATGGCTCACCTGTCAACTCATCAGGAATACTTTATCGTCCGGTATCATATGGGGTTAAGGAGGAGACAGGAAGAGTTGATTATGACATGATGGAGGAGGTAGCTCTGCGTGAGAAGCCTAAGCTTATTGTAGGCGGTGCCTCTGCCTATTCCCGTGAATGGGATTATAAACGCATGCGTGAGATAGCTGACAGGGTTGGTGCTATGCTTATGATTGACATGGCACATCCGGCAGGGCTAATTGCTGCCGGTCTTTTGTCAAATCCTCTTGAATTTGCACATATTGTTACATCTACTACTCATAAGACACTACGTGGTCCAAGGGGAGGTATTATTCTGATGGGGAAAGACTTCCCTAATCCCTGGGGTGTTACAACACCTAAGGGTGAGATAAAGATGATGTCGGCTATGCTTAACTCAGCTGTCTTCCCTGGTGTGCAGGGAGGCCCGCTTGAGCACGTCATAGCTGCCAAGGCTGTCTCTTTTGGGGAAGCACTGACTGACGATTTCAGAAGCTATCAGATGAGGGTGAAGGAGAATGCTGCTGAGATGGCACAGGCATTTATCTCATTGGGATATAAGGTGATATCTGACGGTACTGACAACCACTCAATGCTTATCGATTTGAGAACCAAATTCCCGGAGATATCAGGTAAGAAGGTTGAGAACACCCTTGTCAGGGCTCATATTACTGTAAATAAAAATATGGTTCCTTTTGACACCCGTTCACCATTCCTGACATCTGGTATCAGGGTTGGGACACCGGCAATAACCACACGCGGACTTGTCAAAGGGGATATGTCAAAGATAGTGGAGATGATTGATGAGGTTATCCTCAATACTGAGAATGAGAAGGCAATAGAGGCAGTAGGAGAGAGGGTTGTGAAGATGATGTATGATTATCCGCTATTCAGCTGATCATAATTGGATATTTAAAAGAAGGGTGTCATTCAGACACCCTTTTTTTATATTGTTAAAGATTATTTCAGTTTAAAGATATAAGTGATGGTACCCTTCTGTATGACAGGGGCATTGGTACTTGCGTCAAAACGTGCTTTCATGGC
>QKCK01000184.1 GCA_003245695.1 Bacteroidota bacterium
CATGGTCTCGGCCAAAGTTCGCGCGCTCCGTGGACAGCCCCCGCTCAGACCCGCTGCAAAACAGTTAATCTCTTAATTGTTATATAGATGCTTCCAGTAATATAAATGCAGGTACCAAAGATGTACAATATTACTTTTTATACAGCCCCAAATGTGCCATATATAGATTCCGGAAAATAATACTAGATCCCTGTAAACTCCTCTTGATCCATTATTAAGACGGGAATGACTTCGTCGGACCCTTTCATCCTGAGGATACCAATACAAAGAATCAAAAACAAAAATGAGGCTGTCGCCTCATTTGACGTTTTTTACTATGAAAACATTTTCCAGCAAGCTGTCAATGCTTTCATAGTAAAAAACTAAAGCCGCCTTAACAGGCGGCTTTTTGTTTTTGATTCTTTGCGGTGCGGACGGGACTCGAACCCGCGACCCTCGGCGTGACAGGCCGATATTCTAACCGACTGAACTACCGCACCAAAAAGTGATGCAAAAATAGTGGAAATTTCCTTTCCTCAAAACGTTTTTTAAAAAAATATATAAAATATTCTTTTCACTTCACCCTACGGAAGAATGAGAAGTTAACATTCCCATAATACCGGTGCTCACTGAACCATTCATTATCAGAAAAATCCATGGTGCGGGGGTGCTCAAGTATGAAGGTGGTATCATCATTTACTGCCATCGAATCCATCACCAGTGAAGGTAACTCACCAAGCCATTTAAGGTCGTAGGGAGGGTCAGCAAAGATGATGTCATAGCTCCGCGTACATACCTCAAGCCATTTTGTGACACTCATCCGGTGTACCCGTACTCCCTCAAGATCAAACTGTCTTACCATCCTGGCAATGAAAGCACAGTGACGCGGGTCTATCTCCACAAGATCAATGTTACAGCTGCCCCGGGAGGCAAACTCATAACTTATTGCTCCGGTGCCTGAGAAGAGATCAAGGACAGAGACATCAGGAAAGGAGATCCTGTTGTTGAGAATGTTGAAAAGACTCTCCCTGGCATAGTCTGTGGTGGGCCTTGCCCTCAGACCTGCCGGTGGCTCTATAAGCCTGCCTTTAAGTGATCCTCCTATAATTCGCACGATGAGGCTGTAAATATGTTCAGATAACGGTGCAGATGCGAGTCATTGAAGACATAACTGAAGCCATATCTTACATGAGGTGAGGTGAAATGAATGGCATGTGTGAACTCAAGCAGACTCAGGTGCAGCTCTCCATATGGCTCTATGACACCACTGAGATATATCGACTCACTGTTTTTAACAGACAATGAGTTAAGAACATTAAAAAGATAATAGCTTATATCAGAGGGCGTGTTACACCTGAAACTATTACAGAAAGAGAGGTTGCGATCCTTAAGGATAATAATGGTGATGTATCCTTTCTCGATGTGCAGATGGATATAGTGTTCCCCGGCTGACCTTGCTGCCGCAAAAGAGTGTTGAAGCAATGTCTTTATATGATGCCATGGTGTAACACCAGGCCACCTGGCAGTCACAATGTCATTCACGTCGGTGCCGGGGGAGAAGATGACTGACGCACCTGGCGAAGGCAGCGTATTGGAATATACCACCTCATCTCCATCAGACTGAAAGTTAAACCTGTAGTAGCTTTCCTTAAGGGCGTTGTCATACAGGGGTGATGGTACCAGCGTGCTCTCTGAACAAGGGGTGATGATATAAACCTTACGATAGTTTTGTCTCAGAAAGTCATCATTGTCTATCACCTCCTTTATGCCTGCACTGTTTTCATCAGCAGAATCAGCATTCTGATAATGTCTCAGCATGACATATTTGCTCCTGAGAAGATCAAGTACGGAGTAGGCAACACCATCCCCGGATATCTCTACAGACAGATCGTAGTTATCTGTAGCATTTATATCAAGTGTCTCATCAAAGAGCTCAAAGGGCTGTCTTTTTATCCTTGTCATCATTTGAAGGTTACTATGTCACACCTTTCCAATATAAAAACCTTTCACAGAATCCTGTGATTGAAGAAACTAATATATCGGCTTTTATTGTGCATTAAGCAGGCGTTTCGTTAAGTTTGTACAAATTTATAAAAATAATGGTATCAACCCGGTGTGGCCGGATAATTGATGAGGACAGAGAATATCTATAACTTACTGGAAAAGAACCTTGGTTATACACCAACTGATGATCAGTCGGCGTGCATGAAAATGCTGGCCGAATATGTCACCGGCAACACCAATGATGTTATTTTTCTGCTCCTGGGTTATGCAGGCACAGGGAAGACAAGTGTTATAGCTGCCCTGGTAAAGACTCTTGACACTCTCAGGATGAAGTCAGTATTGATGGCACCAACAGGCAGGGCAGCAAAGGTACTGGGTTCATATTCAGGCAAAGAGGCATTTACAATACATAAAAAGATTTACAGACAGAAGTCATCTGCCGATGGTGTAGGTAAGTTTGTCCTTGACCGTAACCTTAATAAAGAAACATTCTTTATTATTGATGAGTCTTCAATGATTTCAGGTGAGTCATATGAGTCATCATCTTTCGGCAGTGGTAACCTGTTGGATGATCTGGTTGAGTATGTCTATGCCGGCACAAATTGCAAGCTGATAATTGTTGGTGATGTTGCTCAGCTGCCTCCTGTAGGATCGATGGTTAGTCCTGCCCTTGATGAGGCTGTGCTGCAGACAACAGGTTTTGGACTGAGATGCTGTGAGCTGCGCCAGGTAATCCGCCAGAGTGAAGACTCTGGCATACTGATGAATGCAACTGACATACGACAACAGATAGAGGATGGTAATATATCTGTCCCTTCTATTGATGTAGATAACTTTGATGATATTATCAGAATTCCCGGAGCAGACCTTCTTGAAAAACTTTCCGACTCTTATGACAGGTGCGGGACTGACGGGGCAATAGTCATCGTAAACTCAAACAATCTGGCCAATAAATATAATCAGGGCATACGTAACAGAGTGTTCATGAGGGAGGACGAGATAAGCTCAGGAGATATTGTCATGGTGGTGAAAAACAATTACTACTGGCTTAAAGACGATGAGGGAAAGAGCTTCATTGCTAACGGTGATATAGCAGTGGTGCGAAGGATAAGGCGTGAAGAGACGGTATATGGAATGCGTTTTGCCGAGATGACACTTTTTTTCAGGGATTATGATCTTGAGATTGAGGCTAAAGTGATGCTTGATACATTGCATCTTGAGACACCCTCACTTTCATCAGAGAAGTCGCGTGAACTCTACTTCTCAATAATAAGAGAGCACCCTGAAGCAGGTACAAAGCGTAAACAGTTTGAGATAGCCCGGAATGATCCTTATTACAATGCGCTGCAGATAAAGTTCGCCTATGCGGTAACATGTCATAAATCACAGGGCGGGCAGTGGGAGAGGGTCTTTATTGACCAGGGTATGTTCAACCGTCAGGAGACCACACTCGATTACCTGAGATGGCTATATACAGCACTTACACGTGCTACTGACAGGGTATACCTGGTCAACTTCCCTGATAAATGGTTTCAGTGAACAGAGATATCTGCCGGGGCAGATGCGGCTGTAACTGAGATGGCATTGGTTATTCACCAATGATTTTCACAAGCACCCTTTTTCTTCTTTTTCCGTCATACTCACCATAGAAAATCTGCTCCCATGGTCCAAAGTCGAGGTGGCCATTTGTGACAGCCACAACTACTTCCCGGCCCATCAGCTGCCTCTTCATGTGGGCATCGGCATTATCTTCATATCCGTTATGCCTGTATTGTGAATGAGGCTTCTCAGGTGCAAGCTTCTCAAGCCATGTCTCAAAGTCAGAATGAAGACAACCTTCATCATCGTTGATAAAGACTGATGCTGTAATATGCATGGCGTTCACAAGGCATAAGCCCTCTTTGATGCCACTCTCAGCCAGACAGACCTCAACCTCCCTGGTGATGTTTACATACTCTCTGCGCTTTGCTGTCTCAAACCAGAGCTCTTTTCTGAATGATTTCATCATTAAGTCATTTAAAGTCTGAGATCTTTTATTATTTCGTCAATCCTGTTTTCCAGTCTCTTCTCCGTAGCATCAAAATCTGTCTTGTTGTTTAGAGTGGTGTTGACAGAGAAATAATATTTGATTTTTGGTTCTGTTCCTGAGGGGCGGACCGAGATCTTTGATCCGTCTTCAAGGAAAAACTGGAGTACATTTGAACGCTCAAGCTCTATCTTGCTCTGTCTGCCTGTTGCAATATCTGTTGAGAGTCCTGTAAGTATGTCATTTATCTTTGCCACTCTGCTACCTGCTATTATTGCCGGGGGAGCTGACCTGTAATCATCCATCATCTTCTTTATCTCAGCGGCACCTTCAGCACCTTTCCTCACAACATTCACCAGTCTCTCCTTGTAAAGGCCGTATTCAGCGTAGATATCAAGAAGCAATTCCCATACTGACTTGCCGTGATCTTTTGCCCAGGCCGCTGCTTCAGCGAAGAGGCAGCACGACGAGATACCGTCTTTATCACGCACATAATCGCCGGGAAGGAATCCGAAACTCTCTTCGCCTCCTCCTATATATTTCTTTTTACCTTCCAGTTCCCTGATGAGTGCAGCAAAAAATTTGAAACCGGTGAGTACATCATAACACTCAACCCCGTTCCTCTCTGCTATTGTGTTGAACAGGTCGGTTGTGACAATTGTGCTTATCACATATTCGTCCCCCTTAAGCTGTTTCCTCTCACGTTTCTGGGAGAGGATATACCACAATAGGATTGACCCTGTCTGGTTTCCGTTGAGGAGAATATATTCGCCTGACGGTTTTCTTATTGCAATACCCAATCTGTCAGCATCAGGGTCAGTGGCCATAACTATCTCAGCGTTTTTCGCCTTTGCAAGATCAAGGGCCATTGCAAGAGCTGTAGGCTCTTCGGGATTAGGCGATTTAATGGTTGGGAAGTTACCGTCATTTATACACTGTTCACTTACAGTATATATGTTGGTGAATCCATACATCTTTAAGGCTTCAGGAGCCAGCTTGTGTCCTGTTCCATGAAGGGGAGTGTATACAATACCTATATCTGAGTTCCTCTTTATTATTTCAGGATTGATTGACAGTGACTTAACCTCGGCCAGATACTTGTTGTCAGTCTCTTCGCCAAGTGAGATTATCTTTGTGCTGTCACCGCCGGTTTTTATCTCACTGACAGATGTTATCTTCCTTACTTCATCAATAATTGCTGTATCATGTGGTGCAACCACCTGTCCACCGTCGTTCCATGACACCTTGTACCCGTTATACTCTTTAGGGTTATGTGAGGCTGTGATTATCACTCCGGCATCGCAGTTATAAAGGCGGATCGAGTATGACAGCTCAGGAGTAGGCCTCAATGACTCAAAGAGGTATACTGTAAAGCCATTTGCGGTGAAGATATCAGCTGTCACCCTGGCAAAATAGCTGCTTTTGTTTCTGCAGTCATATGCTATTGCAACTTTTATGTTGTTTCTATCTCTGGCTTCTTTAAGCAGGTAGTTTGACAGTCCCTGCGTCGCCATGCCAAGGGTGTAGCGGTTCATCCGGTTTGTGCCGGCACCCATTATGCCGCGCAAACCTCCGGTGCCAAACTCAAGGTCCTGGTAGAATGCATCAATAAGGGCTTTCTCATCACCATCAAGCATCTCTCTGACCTCATTACGGGTCTCATTGTCGAAGTCATCACTCAGCCAGAGCTGAGCTCTCTTTTTTATCTCTTCTATGTTAATCATTGCTGTAACTGATTTTTGAAATACATCTTATCAGACTCTCTCTCCAATGAGGAATCTGAATGTTATATGCATCTTTGATTTTTTGTTTGTTTAATACGCTGTAAACGGGCCGGCGTGCTGCTGATGGCCTTTCTGATGTAAGTATAGGAATAATGGTGCACTTTGATCCGGCAGCCTTGACTATTTCACATGCAAGGTCATACCAGCTGCATACACCCTCATCTGAGAAATTATATATCCCTGGGGCAAAAGCATGCCTGCTCTTTATGGTGCCACTTATTATCTC
>QKCK01000008.1 GCA_003245695.1 Bacteroidota bacterium
TTTACCCTTTGTATCAAGTGTACCACGTTTTGTTGTTATGTAAACAACACCATTAGCTGCCCTGGTACCATATATTGAGGTAGCTGAGGCATCTTTCAGAATTGAAACAGTTTCATAGTCATTTGCGTTAAGAGAAAGCAAAGTTCCCTGATCAATTGGTATACCGTCAAGTACATATAGAGGAGTAGTACTTCCTGCCAAAGAGCCGCTACCATGCAGACGAATGGATGAAACAGCTGTAGGCTCTCCTGATGATGTAAAAACAGAAAGACCTGCAACCTTACCTTGAAGAGCATCCATTACGTTAGCAACCGGTTTTTCAGCAACAGTGTTTGATGATACCTGTGTCAATGACCCTACAACTGTACCAACCTTTTTGCCGGTTCCATAACCAACAACAACGATCTCCTCAAGTTTCTGAAGGTCACTTAACATAATAACATCAATACTCTCTTTTCCGGCAACAGCAATTTCCTGGCCTTTCATACCAACGAAACTGAAAACCAATACTGCATTTTCGTTAACGGAAAGAACATACTTGCCGTTTTCATCTGTCAGCACACCAATAGTAGTGCCCTTGACAGAAACGGAAACACCAGGAATTGGCAACCCGTCGTCCTGACTGGTCACCGTACCTGAAACCTGTCTGACCTGCCCTATCGCCAGGGAACTGGTCAAAACCAATAGTGTAAAAAGAAATAGAATCTTTTTCATACAATGAAGCTTTAGGTTAATTAAAGTTAATAGCGTTTCGCAATTTATATAGAAATTTTTGATAAAATACGTTTAAGGTTTTTTTACACATTTTAACACTTAATAAGAATCAAATTCATCGTGCTGACTTTTAATAATCGCCACCATTCATATGAAATGTTAACTCTTTTTAAGGTTTTGAACCGCAAATGTAAATAAAAAAAAGTAAAGCGATATGCATTTGTCGTAATGTTGAAAAATATTTTTAATACAATTTTATCCTATTCTATTAATATTTTGAACAAAATCAGGGAGTTCACCCATTGTCATGTCAGAAATATCTCCGGAGAAAAAGAGCCAGTAGTCTTTTTTAAGCAAAAAAGGAGCTAGTTTATCTTTTTCCCGACAATTGACAAAATATCTCTTTCTATGCTAATAGTCTGGTTTTCAATTGCGTGAGCCTTACCGATAAGTTCTTCTGCCTTATCACGATTTCTGAGTGCGGCAGCATTAATCTTAACATTCAGGGCTGCACCTCTGATACATGCACTGGTGGCAATCACTCCCACACCTGCGTCAGTCACAGAATTTGGATTTCCTTTCTCAGCCATCCATTTTAACATATCAAATGCCTTAAATGATTCATTCATTACCTTAAGAGGCACCTCTGTTGCATTTAACGTAGCAGACTCAACGGCTTCTGCTCTTACTTTCTTCTCTTCTTCAGTGCGCTTTGGCATCTCAAATGCTTTCATAATAGCATTGAAAGCATCAGTATCCTCATCGATGAGGGAAAGAAGACGCGATTGTACTTCAACGCCTTGTTCAGCAATAGCTGAGAACTCTTCCCACCTGTCGTCCCAGCCACGTTTATGGCTTGAGAGATTTGCAACCATTGTCCCGAGTGCTGCACCCATGGCTCCCATGGCAGCTGACACTGAGCCACCTCCCGGAGCCGGAGACTCTGATGAGGTCTCCCATACAAAGTCTGAAAAAGTCATATCTACAAGTTTCGTTGCTGTTTTATCTTCAAGAAGATACTCAATTATCTTCTCCCCAGGTATGAAAGGCTTCAGCTCGTCAAGACCCATTGATTTTACTGCAATCTTTATCAGTTCTGCATCAGAGACTCCGGCAGACCTCTGTTGCTTATGCAGGAAATACCTGCCGGCATCAAGGATAGCCTTTAATGGTACCAGACCAACCAGCTCAGAACCTGTTGCTCTCAAGCCTCTGGCATCAGCCTTTCTGCATACCTCGTCAAATGCAATATGCATTGGTGTGACAGAAATGTTTGTCAGGTTAATTGATATCTGAGCCACACCATATTCGGGTATGTACCATCCAATAGCCTTTACTGCTTTCAGCGAGCCAGGTATGACAATCTTATTTCCATCAGCATCCTTTATCTCACGGCCGCGCTCACGGATATCGAAAGCGATGGCATTAGCCCTGCGTGTTGAAGTGGTATTAAGGTTCACGTTATATGCAACCAGAAAATCACGAGCACCGACAATAACAGCTCCGCTCCGCTCATTGAACCTTGCCGGGCCAAAATCAGGTTTCCATTCCGGATCCTCAAGCTTCTTTGCCAACCCTTCATATTCACCTGACCTGACAACAGCAAGATTCTTCCTCTTACTGTTTAGTGCAGCTTCCTCATAACAATAGACGGGGATATCCAACTCCTGCCCTATCCGTTCGGCAAGCCTGCGTGCATATACCACCGTCTCTTCCATAGTGATACCGGCAACAGGGACCAAAGGACATACATCGGTAGCTCCCATCCTGGGATGGGCTCCATGATGTCTGGTCATATCAATAATCTCTGAAGCTTTTCTGACAGCAAGAAAAGCAGCTTCACAAACTGCCTCTGGTGCACCGACAAAAGTAACTACTGTACGGTTTGTATCTTTTCCCGGATCTACATCGAGGAGTCTCACACCATCAACAGACTCAATGAGATCTGTTATCTGCTTAATAATGCTCATATCGCGTCCTTCACTGAAATTCGGAACGCACTCAATTATCTGGCTGTTATTCATGCTATTAAATATTTTTACGGCTTATCGATCTTCTGTTTGATATATATGTTATTAGCATCTCCGATTTATTAAAAAGAGTGATCGTAATTTATGCCATTTATCATCAAAAAGTCAAAAAGTGATATTCAAAGTCAATGCTGTTCTGCAGAGTGCATAGCACAGAAAAGAGATAGCAGATAATACACACAGAGTTAACCTGAATCTATGATTAATACATTAAAACTCATGATTAAATGGTTGGCAATAATTCTTAAACCGGCTCTCCATTAAGGATCACTCTCTTTATAAGATTGCTTCCGTAAGCATACGGGATGAATTCATATGAGGGTATTGGCTCTGTAATTATAACATTTGCTTTCTTCCCAACGGCAATTGAGCCATGTGATTCAGAAAGCCCCATAGCGTATGCTGAGTTTATGGTGACAGCGTTTATTACTTCTTCAGGCAGCATTCTCAGTTTAATACACCCAAGTGACATAATGAATTTCATGTTTCCTGAGGGAGACGATCCGGGGTTGTAATCAGATGCCATGGCTACCGGGAGGCCTGCGTCTATCATGTTTCGTGCAGGAGGATTTTTCATCCCCAGGAAGAAAGCTGCACCTGGCAATAAGGTAGGCATTGTGCCGCTATCGAGGAGCCGCGCAATCTCATCATCCCCTGTAAACTCAAGGTGATCAACTGATAAGGCCTTGTATTTCACCCCCACCTGTATGCCACCGGAATAATCCAGCTCATTGGCGTGTATCTTTGGCCTCATCCCGTATCGTGCTGCTGCCTCAAGTATAAGCCCGGTCTCAGTGACGGTAAAAAAGCCCTTATCACAAAAGACATCCACATAATCAGCAAGTTTTTCGGCAGCAACAGCCGGAATCATCTCACTAATTATCAGATTTATATAATCCTCCCTGTTATCCCGATATTTTGCAGGGATAGCATGCGCCCCCAGAAAGGTAGCTTTAACAGTTAGTGGTGACTCCTCCTTTATACGCTTAATTACACGCAACATTTTAAGTTCATCTTCGGTTGTGAGTCCATAACCACTTTTAATTTCTACAGCTCCGGTACCAAAAGAGATAATCTCATTGACCCTTTTCATTGACTGAATGAAAAGCGCCTCCTCTGGCATCTCATGTAACCTCCTGGCTGAATTCAGTATGCCTCCTCCCCTCTGCGCTATCTCTTCATATGTCAAACCCCTTATCTTATCAATATATTCTATCTCTCTGCTCCCGGCATATACGATATGCGTATGTGAATCACAAAAAGCAGGCAGCACAAAACCCGATTCTGCGTCGATTGTGATCCCTGCGGTTATATCTGACGGAACCTCTTCCATTGATCCGAAACCAGCAATAAGATCATTTTCAAGAAGAAGCCATGCATCTTCAATGTAAGGAAGCTGCGACATCTCCCTGCCGGCAACAAAAGCTACAGGCTTCTCTTCGGTACGCAGTAACTTGCCAATGTTTGTTATCAGAATACCCATTGTCTGCTATCACTTATTTTAATACTAAGGTAGCCATTTTATTAGGATAAATATTCCATTTTTCTTTACTTTACTCATATTACATAAAAATGTGAAATATGAAAAAAAGTCCTATTCTATTACTATCTCTCTTTCTTGCAACCTCAGCTGTTGCACAGGATACACCGGGAAAAACAGGGTGGAACTTCGGAGTTTTACCAGCCATAACTTTTGACACTGATCTCGGTTTTCAATACGGAGGTCTTATAAATCTATTTGATTATGGTGACGGGTCAATATTCCCGAATTATTACAATATGATATACCTTGAAGCATCTCATTACACAAAGGGGAGCTCCATCTTCAGGATAATGTATGACTCAGATTACCTTCTCAAAGGAATAAGATATACAGTTGACCTGAGTTATCTTCCGGATCAGGCATATGACTTTTACGGTTTTAATGGATACTCTTCTGTATTCAATGAAGGATGGGTTG
Organism: Bacteroidota bacterium; assembly: GCA_003245695.1. Lineage (GTDB taxonomy): Bacteria > Bacteroidota > Bacteroidia > Bacteroidales > VadinHA17 > SR-FBR-E99. Next base: position 4,705 of record QKCK01000008.1, read on the forward strand.
ATGATGAGTCAGCTGATTATGCAAGCCGGATGTTTTACAGATTTAAGAGGCAGTTATTCAGGTTTAAGAATGATTTCACAGGAAAGCTTGGTGACAATAACTGGTACTGGAATGCAGGGCTGTCATTCCAAAATTTCAAAGTAGATGACGTTGATCTTGACAAACTCAATAAAGGCAGAGAGGAAACCGACTCCAAATTTCTTAAAGACACCACCCTTTTATTTGATATTTACAAAGGAGCAGGGATATTAACAGATGAAGAGATAGATGGAGGATGGGTCAATGCTGTAAAGGCCGGAGTGTCATACGATAGCCGTGACAACAGAGCCTGCCCCATGAAAGGCATATGGGCTGAGACAGGTGTCGAGTTCGCACCAGAGTTTCTTGGAGGAGAATCAACTTTCGGTAAGTTTTATTTTACCTGGAGGCAATACTTCACACTAAAGAAGAATGACATCAGTTTTGCATATCGTCTGGGTTATCAGACTACTGTTTTTGGCGATGCCCCTTTCTATTATCAAAGCCAGGTTATTGTTTCTGCCTTGCGTGGAGCATATTCCGAAGGCCTAGGAGGAGGTAAGACACTTCGCGGAATTCTTAGAAACAGAGTGGTAGGCGATGGTTTTCTTTATGCCAATGCAGAGATAAGATGGAAGATTGTCAGGTTTAATTTCATAAACCAGAAGTTTTATATTGGCACAAACATCTTCTGCGATATGGGAATGGTAACTAACCCTATTGAGATAGACACTCAGGCCCTTAAAGACTATCTCACATCAGAATATCCCACAATGGATTATGACAATCTGTATAATGAAGCAAAGGATACACCTCATTTTAGTGCAGGGGCAGGGCTGAAAATAGCAATGAACGAGAACTTTATTATATCAGCTGACTATGGTAAGGCATTCAGGGAACAGGATGGCAACAGTGGATTCTATATAGGGCTGAACTATATCTTCTAGCCTGTCAGACAGGTAAAAAAAAGCATTGATCAGGAACATGGTCAATGCTTTTTAATTTCTATATATTAGAGTTATCGCCGAAGAATCAAGGCAGAAAAGAGCCAAGCCACATTCCAAAAGCCACGCCAAGATAATTACCAATAACATAGCCTATAATTCCTGTTGCAAGTCCTGTGAGTATCACATCCTTGTTTTTCAGGGCAGCTGCCACTACAGGAACAAATGGCGGAGAATAAACAAATCCGGTTGTTGTTATAAGGAAATCATCAGCATCCACTCTGAATATCTTTGCCAGCACGATATGAAGCAGGAGAGAGCCGAAATATGCGTAGGTCACA
>QKCK01000097.1 GCA_003245695.1 Bacteroidota bacterium
ACTCAGAGCTGGCTAGTGCAGCGGGCAAAGGACGACCCCGGACTTGTCAGCCGTGGTGCCCTTTCTTTGTCACTTTCTTTTGGCAAGAAAAGAAAGTGAAGAAAAACAATAATAATCTTTATCTATTTATTGATATTCATTTGTTTAGAAGGTGTCTGTAAATCAACATTTTGTTTTTTACTTTCTTTGTCTTGATACAAAAAAAGTAACAAAGAAAAATCAAGGCTTCAGATCTTTTTGGGATCCGTCTGCTACGGTCATCTCCACGCGTTACAACTCACCAGCCATGGTAGGTTACTCCAAAATGATTATTAAATTTTCTCCATGTCTGGCTCAGACAGTAACGCTTGGTAAGTCCTCCCCTTCTGCTGCCCTCCGCATCCGTCTCTTTCTCCAAAAATCTCTGAGGCCGGTCCTACAGCCATAAGCTCCGGTAATTAATGAAGGTAGCTTGAGATAACCATCAACTCCAGGTCAAACACCAGAAAACTCCGATAACCACGGAAGGCAGCGCGCACGGGCTGTCCACGAGGCGTGCGAACCGAGGTCCCGGTGCTAGCCGGGGGCGAGCTCAGCGAAGCTAACTTTGGGAGAGATCGTGGCGGGCGAGCAACGCCCGGCTAGTGTAGCGGGCGGAGATCGAAGCCAAAGTTATGCCTCGTGGGCTCCTTTCTTTGGTTCTTTTTTTGGAGAAGCAAAGAAAGAACAAGAATCAAATGCGGTCATCTCCACGCGTTATAACTCACCCGTTTAATTTCGGATTAAATAAAGGTTGGTAGATGGGTTTAGTCGTTGATTTGTTGATTCTTTGATTCGTTCACGGGGATACAACTAAACGCATCAACGCATCAACATATCAACGCATCATCATAATCCATTAAACACTACTATTTATTGTCCTTATCAAGCTTGTCAATGAGATTGTATTTTGCCTTTCTCGTCTTCCACCGTTCCCTGGCATACTTCTGCATATCAGTTATGGTGTCTTTTTCGTCAACTATCTCAAGACCAAGCATTGTCTCAATAATATCTTCCATGGTGACAATGCCTTCCAGACCGCCGTACTCATCGACAATAACTGCTATGTGTTCTTTTTTCTCAAGCAGTTTTTCCCAAAGCGAGAAAAGAGCCATGGAGTCGGGCACTATCAGAATCTCTCTTTTAATATCCTTTAGTGTGAGATTGTGTTTGTCTTCAGCCAGGTTTTCGAAGACTATCTGTCTGAACACATAACCTGTGATGTTCTCATCGTTGCCGGAATAAACAGGTATACGTGAGAACATCAGGTAATCTTTGTTTTTCAGAAAGTCCTGTAATGGGAGAGTCTCATCAGCCAGTGCAACAACAACCCTTGGTGTCATGATCTCCGCCACCTTTACATTTTTCAGCCTGAGAATGTTCTGTATGATTTTGTTCTCCTTTTCAGTGAACAGTCCTTCGTCTGTTCCAATACTGGCCATTGCGGCTATCTCCTCACGACTGGTGGTCTTTTCCTTTTTATTACTGGATATAATCCTTGTAATCAATGCCGACATCATCACCAAAGGGTAGGTAATGATTATCATTGATTTTATTGTATAATATGAGACCATTGTGAGGTTTCGCCAGTATCTGGCTCCGATTGTCTTGGGTATTATTTCGGTAAAAACCAGGATGAGAATAGTAAGGATGGCGGATGCTACTCCGAAGTATGCTTCACCAAAGACCTTGACAGCCTGTGCACCTACACCTGCTGCTCCGATTGTGTGGGCGACAGTGTTTAGTGATAATATCGCTGACAGTGGCTTGTCTATGTTTATCTTCAGATTAATAAATGCCTTTGCCCATGTATTGCCATTCTGCTGCTTAACTATCAGGAATGACTGTGGCGTTGAAAGCAGTACAGATTCCATTATTGAACATAGAAACGAGACAAACAGAGCAAGGAACAGGTATGCTATTAAGACAGCCATTTTTCTCTCTATAGATTTATTTTACAGTTAATTCAATTTCTTCTTCTTCATTGTCGCGGCCATGTTTTATCAATGTAGTCCATGGCTGAAATCTCATTATTCTCAGGTTATGCTTTTATTCTCTTCTCTTGTTCTGAGTGTCAGTTTTAAAAGCAGAAAGCCAATTGTTCCTGCAACAACCGAGGCCAGGAGGATTGCAATTTTTGAGTTGTTAATGACTGTATCATTATCAAATGCAAGAAAAGTGATAAACATTGACATTGTGAATCCTATGCCGGCAAGGAAACCTGCCCCGGCAATGTTTTTCCATTTCAGGTCGGAAGGCAGTGCGCTAAAGCCTAATATGGTACTGAAATATGCAAAGAGCATTATGCCCAGGGGCTTGCCTATCACAAGGCCTGTTATAATACCCAGACTGTAAGGCTCTGCCAGGTCATTCTGCCAGCTGGCGCCTATGGTTATACAGGTGTTGGCTAATGCAAACAGTGGAAGAATAAAAAAGGCTACCGGTTTGTGAATGAGATGCTGAAGGATATATGATGGTGATTTCTCGTCGCCTTTGTCAAAAGGGATGGCAAAGGCCAGCAGCACCCCTGTTATTGTGGCATGTATGCCGGAATGGAGCATGAAATACCACATAGCCACACCACCAATAATATAAGGGATCAGGTTATGAACTCTCATCCGGTTAAGAATGATTAATACGCCAAAGATCCCCAGGGCTATCACTAAATGTGTGAAAGCTATTGTGGTAGTATAGAAAACAGCTATAACCACTATTGCCCCCAGGTCGTCTATTATTGCCAGTGCCGTCAGAAATATCTTCAGTGAAGCCGGCACGCGTTTACCCAAAAGAGATAGTATGCCTATTGCAAAAGCGATATCAGTTGCCATAGGTATTCCTGCCCCTGCCTGTGTCTCTGTCCCGAGGTTAAGCAGTAAATACAACCCTGCCGGAACGAGCATGCCGCCAATAGCTCCGAAGATTGGCAGTGATGCATTTCTTATTTCTGACAGCTCACCAAAATAGATCTCCCTCTCTATCTCCAGGCCGATGAGAAGAAAAAATATGGTCATCAGACCGTCATTGATCCAGTGAACAATACTATGTCCACCCAAATCAGAATTCCAGAATCTTGCATAACTATCCTGCCATGCTGAATTTGCCAGCACAAGAGACAGTAGTGTCATGAATACCAATATCAGTCCGCCAGCCTTCTCGCTCCTGAAAAACTCCTGGTATAGTTTTGTCAGCCCTATCATTCTTAGATGTATAAAAATGCCACTATAATGATTCTACGGCAATTAAGCTAAGATAGTAAATTATGAGGAATGAGGAATGAGGAGTGAGGAATGAGGGGTGAGGGGTGAGGGGTGAGGAAGGAGACTTGAGATATGAGGAATGAGGAGTGAGAAAGACATAGATATATGACAGCAGAGCCGTAGGATCCTACGGCTCTGCTGGAGAAGGTTTGGCGGGTATAAAGATCTTAAGCAATAAAAAAAGGCTGTTGCGGGTGCAGACAGCCTTTTTTTGTATTGAGAGGTAGTTTATTTGGCTATAACAGGGGTGTAGTATGTGAACTCTCCGCTGTAATGCATCTTAACGTCTGCACCGGTTTCATCCTTGCCTGTGAGGCTGAAGTCATAGATGTCGCCGTCAACAGTGACGGTGATAGTACCTTCAGTAATCAAAACGTATGTGTTTGAAACGCCATCGGTATACTGAAGACAATAGTCGCCATATTCGAATGTGAATGATTCATAGGTGTCGGCATATTCATACGTACCCGCGTCAATTATACCTGCGGTGTTTGTGAAAATGTTGAAATAAACAGCAATGTCTGTTCCATCCCATTTAGGAATGCCATCTCCATCAAGCGACAGGTCTATGCCTGGGCCGACAAAATTCATCTCTATTCCTGACGCTGACTTTATGCCTTCATATACATAATTTATGTTGGCGCTGATCTCATAGCTGTCGTTGCCTACTTTAAAATAATTTGCTTCAGGCTCATCCTTGTCTTTCTTACATCCGCTGAAGAGTGTCATGGCTATCAATGCCATTGTAATAATTGATTGCAGTTTTTTCATGATTGAATGTTTAATAAATACTCTTATGTTTTATTCAAAGTGTATAATCTGTTTCAGGGTAAGTTGCCTTTATTCAACTACTATTTCGTCTGTGAACATCCAGCATTTGCTACCGGCACCTTCATGGCCGGCAGGGCATGTGCCCAGATTCTTTGCAAACACCTTTACATACCTGGCTGTCAGAGACAGCTTATCGAGTGAGAGGGTTATCCTCTCGTTCTTCTGGTCTGATGGGAGCTTCTCATTCACAGCTTTGCCTGCTGAGGTGTATGTTATACCGTCAGGTGAGACAAAAAACTCTGCGTATTGCGGTAGGAATATCCAGCTTGAGGGGGAAGATATGAATCCGGCAGAAAGATGTTTAACCGATGTCTCAGCCCCGAGGTCGATAACAACTTCCATATCGTTGCCCTCAAATCCCTGCCACTGACCATCGCTGTAGATATCGCTTCCGGTTAATCCATTAACGAGGGTGGAGGCTCCGCCAGCCCGGTACTTATTGCTTGGCGGGTTTGTATATGTCACTTTTTTGCCCGTGGCTTTACTGAGGCATATGCGTTTCTCATAGGTGATGCCGAGGGGCTTGCCATCTTTGAAAATTGCTGCTTTGACAGTGACAGGTTTGTCTGTCACTATTGTTTCACTGAACAGCGGAGAGCTTGCTGTTGGCTCTGATGAGTCGAGTGTATAATGGATCTCAGGGTCTATCTGTTCTGATGTGAGTCTTATTGATGCCTCACTGTTGGAGTTGTTGAATGATGTCTCAATGTCGATACGGTATGATCCGTGGGCATAGTTTATGCCCATAATATCAAAGTGTTTTTTCAGATGTGTCAGCCTGGTATTAAAATCCTCCCAGTCTCTTTTTTCAACCGGGGACCAGAGTACCTCCGACAGGGCTGTCATCCTTGGGACGACCATATATTCTGCATGAGTTGTTGTAGGCACCATCTCTGTCCACAGGTTTGCCTGTGCGCCAAGGACATATTTTGCCTCTTCCCTGGTCAGGTCAGCTGGCACCGGTTCAAATGAATAGACTTTTTTAAGTGTGGTATAACCGCCGAAGGCTTTTGGTTCTGTTGCAGGCTCTCCCTGGTAGTAGTCGAAATAGCAGTGTGACACTGGAGTCATCACGACATAGTGACCTGATTTGGCTGCTTCAACGCCGCCCTGGAAGCCACGCCATGACATCACAGCTGCGCCGGGAGCAAGGCCTCCTTCAAGTATCTCATCCCAGCCTATCATCTTACGACCTTTGGAGCTGATGAAACGCTCGATGCGCTTCATGAAATAGCTCTGCAGTTCAGCCTCATCCTTTAGGTTCTCCTTTTTAATACGCTCCTGGCAGAGAGGGCACTTCTTCCACTCTTTTTTGTTTGCCTCATCGCCGCCTACATGGATGTATTCAGAGGGGAAGAGCTCCATCACCTCAGTGAGAATATCCTCTATGAACTCAAATGTCTTGTCGTTGCCGGCGCAATAGATGTCAGTAATGGGCCATACGCCTCCGGTAGGTACGGTGAAAGGGCCTCCTGTGCATGAGTATTCAGGGTATGCTGCCAGGGCAGATGATACGTGTGCCGGCATCTCTATTTCAGGTACTACAGTAATATGCTTTGTGGCTGCATAAGCAACCACCTCTTTAATCTCTTCCTGGGTATAGAAACCGCCAAAGTCAGCTACTTCACCCGGCTTAGCTGCTTCGCGACCGCTCCATGGCATATCTTCCTTATTTACCCTCCAGGCACCTACCTCAGTCAGCTTAGGGTATTTTTTAATCTCAATACGCCATCCCTGATCATCAACAAGATGCCAGTGAAAAACATTCATCTTATGCAGTGCAATGAGATCAATATATCTTTTTATAAATTCAACATCAAAGAAATGTCTGCTGAC
>QKCK01000336.1 GCA_003245695.1 Bacteroidota bacterium
GGTGCGATGTTGTCAGCTACGGTGATAGTCTGCAGCTGGTCGGCGGCAGCGTTACCACACTTGTCTACAAGACTCCAGGTCCTGGTGATGACATAAGTACCCTCACAGCTACCTGCGGCTACTACATCAGCATAGGTTGCGTCGAGGCCCGTAGAGCAGTTGTCGGCCTCGTCGGTCACATCACCCGTGGCGGTGACACTCGCATCATACGTGCAGCTGGCGGTAGTGTATATTGTGATATCGGCCGGACGTGTGAACGTCGGTGCCGTAGTATCATCAATGTTAATTGTCTGTTCATAGGTACTTGAGTTGCCTGCTTCATCAGTAACTGTATATGTTCGTGTGACCACTAACGGGCAGCTACCTGAGGATACGTCATTGTTTGTAACAGTAAGATTGGCATCTGTTGTGCAGGCATCTTCAATAGAAAGACCCAATGCTTCTAAAGCGGCAACAGTTATAACAGGTGCAGTTACATCGGATATTGAACACCCCTCAATTGTAGATTCAGTGATAGAGCCCGTAATAACCGGAGGAGTATTATCCTGAACAATAATATTAAAAGAGCAATCAGAGGTATTGGAACTGGCGTCCTCAAAAGTATAGGTAACAATTGTAGTACCTACAGGGAAATCAGAACCAGGGCTATGTGTCCTGTTTGAATATGTTAATGCTCCTGAACAGTCGTCATTTGCTGTTGGTTCGGTCCATGTGGCAGTCTGTGAACATGTGGTATTTCCCAATCCAGTTTGTACTGTAATATCAGAAGGGCATCCACTGATAACAGGCGGTGTAACATCGTTATTAACAATAACACTGGTAACAGAAGAGTAATCAGACCCACACTCACCAACACTTATCACAGCTCTGTACTGCCATGTTCCTGGTGATGGAGGGGTATCAGTGTAAGGATTTTCATCGCTATCAGCTATATCTGACCATGTAACATCAGTACTAAGTTTTCTCTGCCAACCGGTAACATAACCTGTATGACCTGCTACAGTCAGGGTAACAGATGTATTAGGACAAACAGATGCAGGTGCAACAGATGCGGTTCCTCCCACAGCTGTGTTAGGATAGACAGTAAGGGTAACCATAGTGGCAGGTGACTCGCAACCATTGACTGTCTGTGTGACGTAATAAGTAAATACTGTAGTAACAGCTACATTAGCTCCGTTTGCAAAAGGTGAACCCCATCCTACGAGGGTTGTAAGGCCAGGATCGGAGTACCAACGCAGGTTTACTCCATCAGCCTCGAGGTCAACAACATTTCTGTTGCAGCAATAGCGTGATTCAGCTGACGGTGCAGCCGGTCCTGGAGTGACAGTGATACTTTTGGAGGTGGAGATGGCACAGCCCAGGTAACTAACAGTATAGGTTATTGTATGAGTCCCTACGCCTGCAATAGCAGGGTTGAATGTATTGCCGCCAGTGACACCTGGCCCTGAGAAAGTGCCCCCTGCCGGAGATGCAGTAAGCGTAATGGGTGAGTTACAAACACCTACAGAAGTAAGACTGGTATTCTCTGTTTCAGGTCCTACAGCGATGAAACTCTCCGGGTTTACCTGACAATCATACTCAGTGGCTATCCATCCTGCTGTTTTCTCTGACATGGAGAAGCGGGCTTCATCAATGTTTCCTGTAAATAACTCCATAGGATTGTTGCTGATATCATAATAAGCTCCCAGGATAATCTTATCAGGTTGACCACTTGACGACAGCAGGACATCTGAATTCATTAAAACCCCATCTCTATATATAGAGTGTGTATAACCATCATAGGTGTAGACATAGTAATGCCATGTATTTACTGAAGGAGGAGCACCATCATCAACCAGTGATGCACCGCCCCATCTCCAGGCACGATATTGGTTACTTCTGAATCCCAATTGTATTGCAGAAGAGACCGAAGCATTCTGCACCACAACCATGTTTTGTGTAGAAGAAGGTGTTGAAGGGTAACTAGCCCATAGACTGATTGTCTGGTTACGGTGATTTCGGGGTATCTGATTAGTTGGAAATTCTATTGAAGTTGAAATAGCGTTAAAGTATCTGGCATTAACAATCAACCCAGTAATATCAGAAGTATTATGGTTTGTTCCATCGTTATTAGTAGCAGTAGCATCAAGAAGATTGTTACTCAAATGCCATACCCCTTTGTAGCTGCTTATCCATGTCGTTTCCAGAGATGGGTTTGTTGTAACAGAGGGATTGCCGTATTGCATTCGGATAGTTGTGGTCGAGGCAGCATTGAGGAGAGGGACTCTCACCCAAGCTACATAAGTACCTGTAGTACCATCATAGTACTCAATCTCATGATCAAGTTTGTTATTTGATGCATCTGTAAAATATATGTCCCATCCATTTGCATTTGCAACATGACCTCCATTCGCAATCGTAGCAAGATATGGCTGTGTAAGTCGTACCAGCACCGGGAAGTCAACAAGGTCTGTTCCACCTGAAGCCTGATCTATTACGAGATTAACAAAATAGTCAAATCCGAAAGAGGCATAGGGAACAGTTAACAAAGCATGGTAACTAGGGATAGCATCACCATTTCCATCTGTGACGACACAATAATACCTGCCGTTATCACTGATAGATACATTTGATATCTGCAGTGTGTTTGTAGTAACACCACTGTATTTGGCCCCCTCGGAGAGCAGTGTTGACGGCTCCATGTACCACTGGTAGGTCAGAGTACCAAAACCAGTAGCTGTAAGGGTAAATGTAGCATCTGTGCCCGGACAGGTCACAAAATCATCAGGTTGATCAGTGATTGTTGCCCCGGTTGCACCGATGCAAAACTGTGATCCTCCTCCGCTGTTATAGATACCACCGGTAAGGTCGCGCCGGTTAGCTGTAGTTCCGAAAACATCCTGATGAGTGCCATCAAAACCCCAGTTTCCGGAATTATCTGTACGCTTAAGGACCCTTGATGTGGGATTAATAGTGTAAGGTCCAAAACCTCCAATATTAAGGCTTACATGATAATTACTGGAAGTAAATCCATTCTGAGCAAGAGCAGTCCAGTAACCTGTTGTAAACGTATTAGCTATTGTATATCCGCCGGACGGATCTGTGGCAGGTAATCCGGAAGTCCCTGGATCATTGGGGACGAAACTGACTACAACAGACCCGGAAGTAACACCAATGTTAGTGAAAAAGAAGGTAAGTAACTGTGTTCTGTCAGCAGTACCAACAGGAAAGAGATAGTTTGCACCGGTGAAACCAATAAATCTTTCAAAGTTTCCGATAACAGTTCCTGATGTATATACCAGGGCATTAGCGGCATTTCTCCTTAATATCAATCTGTTAGTGCCGGTTGAAACGTCACCTGAAGTCATAGTCAGACGATTGACAACACCTACATCTCCTGTCAGTTCTTTTGTTCCTGTGCCATTTATTTCCAACCTGTAAAACTCCTCTTCTGATATTATCTGGGTGCTTGTCCCTCTGAGGATCACGGTACTGGTATTGTAATTGAATGTTCCGTTATCAGTCCAGTTACCATATAGATTTATGGTATAGGTGAGTCCGGAAAGAACAGAGTTTATGGTTATATCTCCGTTAACAGTAATATTGCCAGTAAGCCTTTTATTACCAGTTCCGGCAATTATCAGATGATGATATGTTGTCGCGTAAACATTGTTAGATGCACCTGTAGCACCATAGATAACCGTGTTTATGGCAGTTGATGCGTTTAAAGTACCTGTTCCGCCGCTGAAGATATCCTCTGAGCCCCTGAATAACAACGTGGATCCGTCATCATTAAGCCATGTTGGCATGTTTCCGTCAGTGGCGGCAATTCTGCTTTTAACGGTAACAACATTTGTATTTATATTTCTCAGCGTAATGCCATTACTCAGATATACATAACCAAACTCCATTGGGCCAGCGCCGAGCAGGGTCCTTGTTCCTGACCCCAAAAACCTTATATTACCATCTGCCACAAAACTTCCGGCAGTAGTATTATTATGCTCAATATTTGCATAAAAGAGCATACGGTATGTTGCTACAGCTGTTGTGGCAACAGTATTCCAAATACCAGTGGCCGTTACTGTAACATTACTTATAAAGGTAACGGTCCCTGATATACTTGCGTCCGAAAATGTTCCGGAGACTATCAGCTCTCCATTCACTCTGAAGTTATAAATGCCCAGTTCCAGGGTACCGGCATTAACATAAAGATTTATGATCCTGTTACCAGTTCCGGATCCTATATGTAAATTAACAGTTACATTATGATTTATTGAGATATTTATCGGAGCAGAGACCTGTACCGGGTATGTGCCATCAGAAACCCAGGTTGCACCGTTATAGCGTTGCCATATAGCAGTATTGTTCCAGTTGCCTGCAGCAATGGTCCTGTAGTCACCTGTGGTGAGTGTTTGTGAGGAAGCCGGCAGGGAATTCAGCCATGAAAAAAAACTCAACAGTAAAATGATAAGTATTCTCCTCCCCTTGTGTCTGTCAAAATCAGCTACTATCATACCGGCTATATTTCCTAATGCAAGACTATCTTCCAATTCCTGTACAATGTTAGAGCTCATTATACAATAATACTGACAACATATTGACCAGGATAATAACTCCTGTTGCCCGGGCAATCATCAGACAAGTTAACAAGCGCCATTATTCAAGACTAAACTAATCTAAAATAAGTTGCATTATTAACCGACTTATTAACAATTTAAAGATAAAGAAAAAAAATTTTATGAAAATTGTTAATAAGTAAAAAAGCATTTACAGAACCAGCATAGCATCACCATATGTACCAAACCTGTACTTTTCCTTTACGGCAATTTTATATGCTTCAAAAAGCTGATTATACCCTGCAAAAGCAGAAACCATCATCAACAGAGTAGAGTATGGGAGATGGAAGTTGGTAATGAGCATATCAGGCACTTTGAATTCGTAAGGTGGGAAAATAAACTTATTTGTCCATCCATCAAATGGTTTTACCATTCCCTGCGTTGATACAGAGCTCTCCAGTGTTCTGACCACAGTAGTACCCACAGCACATATATGACTTCGCCTCTCCTTTGCAATATTTATCAGTTCTGCAGACTCATCAGTTATTTTTATCCTTTCTGAATCAACCTTGTGTTTTGTCAGATCCTCTACATCAACATTACGGAAGTTACCCAGACCCACATGCAGGGTTATTTCTGCGAATTCGACTCCCACAATTTCAAGTCTCTTAAGGAGCTCACGGCTAAAGTGCAGGCCTGCTGTCGGAGCAGCAACAGCACCTTCATGCTTTGCAAAAATAGTCTGGTATCTTTCATTATCTTCCGGCTCGACAGGCCTGTTAATGAACTTTGGCAGCGGGGTTTCGCCAAGAGAATAAAGAGTCTGCTTGAACTCTTCATAAGTGCCGTCAAACAGAAAACGGAGTGTCCTTCCCCTGGAGGTGGTATTATCAATGACCTCAGCAACAAGAAGATCATTCTCTCCAAAATACAGCTTGTTCCCAATCCTTATCTTACGCGCAGGATCAACAAGAACATCCCATAATCTCTGTTCCCGGTTTAACTCCCTTAACAGAAAAACTTCTATTTCTGCCCCTGTTTTCTCCTTGTTTCCATATAATCTGGCAGGAAAAACCTTCGTGTTATTGAAAACCAGAACATCCTTCTCATTGAAATACTGAACTATATCTTTGAAAACCTTATGTTCAATCTCCCCTGTTTCGCGATGAAGAACCAACAAACGCGATTCATCTCTGTTCTTTGATGGATATAAAGCTATTAATTCAGGAGGTAGAGAATATTTGAACTGCGATAATTTCATAATTTTACTATTTGATACTAAACAAGATTATTTATACGGATAATTATTTTATTTGTTTCGTTTGTCCAAGAATAAACCTGAACTCATCAACTGTATAAGCATCAGAGAGTTTCTTATCTCCAATAGCTGTTCTTACCAGCCCTGTCAGATGAGCCCCGCTACCTAGTTTTTCACCAAAGTCCCTTGCAAAAGCCCTGACATAGGTTCCCTTGCTGCATAATAATCTGACCTTTACAATACCATTATTATAATCAATCAGCTCGGTTTCATGAAAGACAACCTTTACCGGGTCAAGCTTTTTGTCAACATTCTTCCGGGCCAGCTCATAGGCTCTCTTACCGTCGACAAATTTTGCTGAGAAAAGAGGTGGTTCCTGAAGTTGCTCACCTTTGAATCCATTTATAACATCATCAATCATTTCAATGGTCACATGATCATATGGATACTCTTTATCAACAACAGTTTCAAGATCAAATGAGGGAGTGGTCTGCCCAAGTTTTATGGTAGCTATATACTCTTTGGCAAGATCCTTGAACTCATCAATCCTCTTTGTGGCTCGTCCTGTACAAAGTATCATCAATCCCGTAGCAAGAGGATCAAGAGTACCTGCATGTCCTACCTTGAGTTTCTTACTGTTGCCGGCAACAGCAATCTCCTTGCGGATTTTATTAACAAGGTCAAACGAGGTCCAGAAAAGAGGCTTATCAAAAAGAAGAATCTCCCCCTCCTCAAAGTTATATTCATTAATTCCTTTTATCACAACAATAAGAATCCAATAAATCAGATGTTTCTTTATTTATCACACAATTGTCTGAAAGCCCCCCTCCAAATAAGATTGTTCTTGCAGAAGAACAATTTAAGATGGTGCTTTGTTATTCAGGCTTCTTCATTATTGCATAAATCTCAAAAACGAACCCAACCAAAACAATAAGTGGCGCCAGAGTTATTCGTCTGAAGCTGAAAATATCCTCTGAGAATACTTTCGGATCACTTGACTTTCCTCCAGCCATGAGAATAAAACCAATAATTATTATCCCAAAGCCGATGGCCATAAGCTTATAGTTCTTTTTACCAAGAGCAAAACCTCTTTTAGGATCAACTTCTTTATTAGCGTTCATATATTTATATGTATAATTTATCTTCACTCATATTCAGATACCTGTTAAGTGCCATATAGGTTGAAAGGAAATTTATTACAACCCCAACACCTATCAGAAGGAGGCACAGAAGCAGGAATAGCTTTATGTTTTCATAGGTGAAGAGCATAAAGAACTCTTTTTCTATCAAATACATCAAACCCATCAGGAGGCCAATTGAGATAAGTGCTGCAACAAACCCCAGCAGCAGGCTCTTAACCAGGAATGGTTTACGGATGAATGACCTGTTTGCGCCAATAAGCTGCATTGTATTTATAATAAACCGCTTAGAATAAATTGAGAGTCGAATGGTGTTGTTTATTATTGTAAGCGAAATCAGAAACAGCAGAGCACTTATAATCAAAAGGAACGCACTGATTTTCTGAATATTGTCATTGATTAGATTAAGAACAGATTCCTGATAATAAACCTCATCAACAACCGGATATTCGAGAATATATTTTTCAATCTTCATTATACTGTCAGGATGAGTATAGGCAGCAGTAAGATATACATCTATTGTAGGCATGAGTGGATTATAACCCATAAACTCCAGAAAGTCCTCTCCAAGTTGACTTTTAAGTTTAGCGGCTGCCTCATCCTTTGAAACATATTCTGTTTTTTTTACATAATGTTTTGCATCGAGGTCTTTCTGAACCATTCTGATGTCTGCCTCTCTGGCATCCTCTTTAAGCATTACAGTGAATGAAAGACTTTCGCGGAAGTAATTTGAAAGTTGATGGGCATTTATAAGCACCATTCCGAATATTCCTAACAGAAACAAAACCAGAGAGATACTTACAACAAGAGTAACATAAGAACTCCTCAATCTGCTTTTGGATATTCCTGCTTCGTTTTTATTCACAATCTGAAATTTGTGTCAAAAATAACACACAAAGGAGCAAATTCTACTGCCAGCATGAATATTTTTACAAAAATGCCTTCCGGAAAGCAATGCAGAGAGTTGAAAAGGCTATTCAATTATTGTAATCCAACCAAACGGATCCGGCTCATTTCCATACTGAATACCTACAAGTCTGTTAAAAAGTTTCATAGAGACGGGGCCTGGTTTTCCATCCTTACAAAACTCATAGGTTTTCCCCGCTTCGGTGTCAACAATCCTTGCTATAGGGCTTATTACGGCTGCTGTCCCGCATGCTCCAGCCTCCTCAAATTCGGAGAGTTCATCCACAAGAATTGGCCGTCGTTCTGTTTTTAGGCCCATGCTCTCTGCCAGTTCTATCAGACTCATATTTGTAATGGATGGGAGTATCGAGTTTGAAAGAGGAGTTATATAGGTATTATTTTTTATACCAAAGAAATTTGCCGGTCCGCATTCATCAACATATTTTTTTTCCTTTGCATCAAGGAATAGGACATTTCCATATCCTTCGTCGTGAGCCCTTACAATAGCCTTCAGGCTGGCAGCATAGTTACCGCCTATTTTAATCCTGCCTGTCCCCAGTGGAGCAGCACGGTCCACATCACGGCAAACAAGCATGTTCACTGGTTTTACACCACCTTTAAAATAGGGTCCGACAGGAGTTACAAAAACAATAAAAGTATATTCTTTTGCAGGTTTCACACCCACCTCAGCACCACTACCATATAACAGGGGTCGTATATAAAGTGACGCTCCTGAGCCGAAGGGAGGTACAAACTTCTCATTCTTTTTTACAGCCATAAAAACAGCTTCCTGAAAAAGATCCATTGGAACCTGAGCCATTTTTATTCCTTCTGCAGATGAGAGTAATCGTTTGGCATTTTCCTCCCATCTGAAAACACGTATCTTACCATCTTTCCCTCTGTATGCTTTTAATCCTTCAAAAGCCTCCTGACCATAATGAAGGGCCGTTGCAGCTATATGAATGTTTATATACTCGGAGTCAGAAACCTCTGGTTTGCTCCATTTACCATCGCGATAATAACACCTGATATTGTAATCAGTTTTTATGTAGCCGAAAGGCAAATTGTTCCAATCCAATGTTACCATGATTTTGCTTTTTAGACCGCCAAATGTACACTTTATAAGTAAAGTTCCAAATGATTTTATAGCTGACTTTGAATCTCCGCTGATAATTTTTCCAGGGCGATTGCTTGTTCATTGCGAGGTACAGCCTGGAGAAGTCTGGCGCTTTCAGTAATAAGGTTATGCCTGTATAAAATATGCTTTATATTCTCAAACCATTCATCAGTTTTTTTGATCCTTCCATATGCCATCTCCTCCTTATATAGTTTTGTTATCATTGGCACAAAATCCACCCTGCCCAGGAAATCATAAGCAGCATCATGTAATACAGCCCCTGCCCGTGTCTCCTGTCCGGGATTAAAGACATTGGATATTATCTCCCTTACTGTGTTGTAATTATTTGCGTCGAAACCATAAAACTTCAATATCTCTTCTGCCCTTTTAATAGAAGCTTCCAGTGGATTTGAGTAATCAAAGACATAACCATAAAAAAGGAATATTGATGCAAGCCGAAGGTTAATATAGTCATCGTCATCAAGGCTTTCAGCTTTTGCTATCAGCTCAGCCTGAAGACATATATTCTTAATATAATCCGGATTATGAAAAAACAGATCAGGGGAAGCATTTCTTGAATAATCATCAAGAACATGTTCCTCCACATCAAGTACCCGTATTATCATCATTTTTGAAAAGAATCTTTTATTGGGAGTACCGTCAGTATTACAGAGCTCTGGTTTTATACCGCTGACAAAATACATGTCCAGATCTCCCTTATACTTTACAGGCATGCGGCCACGATACTCACACTCAAAATATTCCTTAACAAACTCATGTGTTGTACCTGAAATATTAACCTTGCCAGCTTCTCCTGATGACTCCATACGGCTTGCTGTATTCACGGTGTCCCCCCAGATGTCATATGTCAGTTTCTTATGTCCGACAACCCCGGCAATAACAGTACCTGTATGAATCCCGATCCTTATATCCCAGAATCGTGCAGCGCTATTCTGAGGGTTCTCTTTCATATCAATCATGTACCGCTGCATCTCAAGAGCGGCCAGTACCACTTCTAGAGGATTGGTGCGATTTCGTTCAGGTATACCGCCTGCACACATATAGGCGTCACCAATAGTCTTGATTTTCTCTATACGATACTTCTCAGCCACCGAGTCAAAATGAAAAAAGAATTTATCAAGCTCATCTATCAGCAGCTCAGGGTTCATCTCCTCAGCAATACGTGTAAAACCCTGTATATCTGAAAACAATACGGTTACAAAATTATATTTTGTCTTTGCCGCCTTCCCCTTTGAAATTATCTCCTCTGCCGTTCCTTTGGGAAGCATATTTGCAAGAAGAGAATCAGATTTCTCTTTTTCTCTTCTCAGCTCTTCTGTACGCTCTTTTATAAGCTCCTCAAGGTGGCTCTGCCTCAGCTTAAAAAGCCTGGTAGTCCTTAACCTGAGAATTATGGCAATGACAATCAAAATAAAAGGATAAATTATCAGTGCTATACGGGATGAATACCATGGCGTGTCAACCCTGAAGGTGAATGAGCCTTTACCTTCTGATACTCCATCAACAGACTCAAAAGAAAAAGTATACCTTCCCTGCGAGAGATTGGTATATTCCTTCGTGTTATTCGACGTCCACCGGCTCCACTCCTTATCAACCCTGTCAAGCCTATACCTGTATCTTCGCTCCGGCTTTTTATCCATTTCAAAAACGATACCCTGATGATATCTTATCTCCGGCGCCTTACATGTATCAATTCTGGTATCAGTCCCATAAATAAGGACCCCCTTTAACATCGTTACTGAATCTGCCTGTACAATCGCTGAAAAAGAATATTCCACCATTGAGAACAGCATAAGAATTACAAGCAAGGCCTTCTCAGGCAGCATTTTTAAGAAGGACATATTTTGATTTATGGACACGAAACTGCTGTTATATTACAAAAATAGCTTTTTATTTTTGTGAAAAGGTATTCAGATAGGTACCATACTGATATTTTTGTAGTATAATAATTTTGATAAATGAAACTTGTTTTTGCAACCAACAATCAACATAAAATAAAGGAGATAAGTGATATAACTCCTTCATCGGTTAAGCTATTGAGTCTTACAGATGCCGGTGTGAATGAGGATATCCCTGAAGATGAACCTACTCTTGAAGGCAACGCTATGTTTAAAGCAAGATATGTACATAGCAGATGCGGGCTAAATGTTTTTGCTGATGATACAGGACTTGAGGTCTATTCTCTCCGGGGGGCACCGGGGGTTCATTCTGCAAGATATGCGGGAGAGTCAAAAAACCCGTCAGCAAATATTGACAAACTCATGTCTGCCCTTAAAGACAAAGCGGACCGCAGAGCAAGATTCAGAACTGTTATAGCCCTTATCCTCGATAATAAAGAATATCTCTTCGAAGGTATTGTGGAAGGGGAAATAATTCCCGAAAGAAGAGGTCATGATGGATTTGGTTACGATCCGGTTTTTGTGCCTGATGGCTTCAGTCAGACTTTCGCTGAAATGAGCCTTGATGAAAAAAACAGAATCTCACACAGGGCTAATGCCTTCTCAAAGCTTTTGACTTTTCTCAGTGAGATAACTGAGAAGCAATAATTCCAACACTCATCTGTTTATAAGCTATGAAATACAGTCTTTCAATCCTTCTTTTGACAATAGTTGTTCTCCCCTGTATGAGTCAGGGAAGAATTGGTACATGGACTGACTATCTTTCATATAACTCATCAAGGTGTCTGGCTGCCGGTAATAATAAAGTATTCTCCTCTGCCGGTAACTCAATAATGATTAAAGATCTTGAGAACAATACCCTCAGCAGTATGTCGCGGATAACCGGACTAACAGAGACAGAGATCAGCACCATTGGCTGGTCTGACAATGAAAACTGCCTGATAATAGCATATGTAAGCTCAAATATTGATATCGTAAAAGACAACAGCATAACCAATATCCCTGACATTGAAAGAAAGTATATACCTGGTCTCAAGGAGATAAACAGAATAAGAACCGATGGCAACTATGCATATCTGGCAAGCAGTTTTGGAATTGTTATCATTGACCTTGTCAATATGGTGATAACAGATACATGGAAACCAGGATCTGACAGTGATGCCAATGAAGTATATGATCTGGATTTTCTTGATGGCATTGCTTATGCAGCAACAGCAACAGGAGTATATTATGCAGACACCGATAAGACAGGCTTATCATACTTTGATAACTGGGATAAGTTTGATGCATTACCGTCTGCAAGTTATGGTTATAGCAGTATTGCAGCAATTGGAGACAAACTATATACAGGATATACAGATTCTTATTCAGGCAATGCCATCTTTTATATGTTCGACACCAACGGTAATGTGTCGCAGTTTCATTCGGAAGAGAACACAACTATCAGGTCCATAGAAGCAGGTTCAAACGAATTGACAATCACCACCTCACATGCTATAAACCGTTTCTCCGCCACTGGGGAAAAGATAAATTCCGTATCCGAATATCCCTGGGGTAGTTCACCTGACTCACAACATGCAATATTTTATCAGGGTCAGACCTGGATTGCTGACAAGAGTATAGGGTTGGTAACGACTCCAGATTTTATATCATTCTCAAATATTGCTCTCGGGAGTCCATACACAAATCATGTAGCCGATATTTATATCGATCAGGGTGTGACATATATAACAGGAGGTTCTGTGTCAAGCTCATGGGGCAATGTTTATCGTGCTTTTGAACTCTTTTCTCATGAAGAAGAGAGATGGAATAATGTGATTCTGTACAATGAGGGTGACAGAGATGCCATGAGGGTTGTTTCAGATCCGGATAATAAAAATCACTGTTTTGTTTCATCGTGGGGAAACGGCATTTATGAATATCTCGAAGGGAAACAGATAAATCATTATAACCAGTATAATTCTCCTCTTACGAGCATAATAAGCGGAGAACCATATTCAAGAGTGTGCGGCATTGCATTCGACAAAGAGCATAATTTATGGATGACCCAGTCAGGTGTAGCTGGCAATCTTAAAATGCTTAAAGACGATGGATCATGGATGGTAACAAATATTAACCTTGATGTCCCCACTGTTGGCGATATGCTCATTGCCTCCAACGGATTCATCTGGGTTATATTACCCAGAGGGCATGGTCTTATGGTTTATGATCCCGGAGATATTGCAGACGATACAGGAGATGATAAATATTTAATGCTTCAGGTAGAGACCAGTGAAGGAAGTGTCTTTACAAACATATTTTCAATTGCTGAAGATCTCGATGGCAATATTTGGGTGGGTACTGATGCCGGCCCACTGGTATATTACAGCCCCGAGAAAGCAATGGCCACCTCTGTAAAGGCAAATCGTATAAAAGTGCCTCGTAATGATGGATCAGGTCTTGCAGATTATCTGCTACATACTGAGACCATCAGTACAATAGCAATTGACGGGGCAAACCGTAAATGGTTCGGGACTATTAACTCAGGTGCTTACCTGGTATCGGAAGACTGTATGACACAGATTCATCATTTCTCAATGGATAACTCTCCCTTGTTTGACGACCAGATAACCAAGATTGCCATTGACGGTGACAACGGAGAAGTATGGATAGGAACAGCAACAGGCACCCTCTCATACAGAGGTGATGCCACCACTGGAAGAAATGATTATACAGAAATGTATGCGTTCCCGAATCCAGTAAGAGAAAACTTCGACGGGTTACTGACAATAACGGGGCTTGTGGAGAATACCACATTAAAAATTACTGATATTAGTGGGAACCTTGTTTATGAGGCAGTCTCAAAAGGAGGACAGGTCACCTGGGATCTAAAAGGATATAGAGGCAGACGCGTATCAACAGGCGTTTATCTCGTTTTTGCCACAAACAGTGACGGAACTCTTACAGGAGTGACAAAAGTACTTATTATAAACTGATCACTCCTTCTCTATCAGACTTGAAATCCGGGATATCTGTGATTGTTTGTTGACCTCTCTTAAACTGCGGGCAGTGGCTGTAAAATATTGATGGCCTGCAATAAACTTAACCTGCATCTTATTCCAATCATTTATGGATGTGATCTTGTTCTGTGATCTGAGCTCCTCAAAAAGCGAATTTGATACAGGTATAAAATCGCTCCTCCCAAGATAATCAAGGTCAGAATCGCATATTATCTCTTCAAGAAGATTACAGGGTTTTGGAGGTAATTTTGTCGCCATAATAATCCCGCATATTCTCTCTATCTGGTCGTAGTTATATCCGAAGGAAGGAAGCATTTGTCGCGCAAGAACAGTACTATGATACTCATGTTCGTCAAATTCAATTGTAAACCCAAGATCATGAAACAATCCTGCAGTCTTGAGAAGAAGTATCTCCTCCTCTGAGCATCCCTCTGCCCAGCCAATAAGCTCTACCTCAGTTACAACATCCACGGTATGCTTTACATTATGATAATAAAGAAATGAAGGAAGCTCCTTCTCAAGCTTGTCAAGAATAATTTCCTGAATATCTGTGAATTGTATGAGCTTGTATTTTGTCCAGAAAGATTCACCAGGAGCTAACCCGGCTCCACCAATTGAAAAGCCTGGAAGAATTCCTTCAACATGATAAACAGGAAGATCACCTGTATACTTAACAGGCAGCTTACCATAATAATCACAACCGAAAAACTCTTTTACCAACTCAAAGGTCATCGCAGAGATAAGTATTTCACCCTTACGCGATACAGCCTCAATCCGGCTTGCAATGTTCACTGTCTCCCCTTTTATATCGTAAGAGCTCTTTTTCCTGCCACTGATTGTTGCTGTCACCGGCCCGGTATGTACCCCTATCTTTAATTCCCAGATTCTGTCCTTCCCCCTTTTCGAATATTCATAAGCATCAAGATAGTTTCTCATCTCAATTGCAGCCAACACAACATCAACCGGATTTGTAATATTCTTTTCCGGGATGCCGCCAGCACACATAAATGAATCACCTATTGTCTTTATTTTTTCAATATGATATTTAGTGGCAATACTGTCAAACTCAAAAAGGATTTCATCCAGCTCATCCATCACTCCTGTTGAATCAAGACTCTCAAAAAGCTTTGAAAATCCATGGATATCAGCAAAGAGCACCGTGACCATATTGAATCTGATTGATCTCTCCTCCTCAATAGTTCTTGCTGTGCTCAGTTTATGCTTCTCCAGCAACCCTTTGAACCTCTCATTTTCAATAAGCAGAGCATCCCTCTCCCTCTCAAGTTTTGAATACTTCTCTGTAAGCTCTTTGTTCTGTCTGAGGAGATTTGCTATTTGCTTTATCAGCTGATCCCGTGATTTCAGATTCATAAAAAAAAGTTTATCAGTAAAGATACAAAATTTTCAAGCCCTGCTTTTGACACTCTGATTATTGCATTTCTTTAATACTTTTGATGTCGAGAAAAGCGCTATGCTGGTAAAGACAAAAGGAATATTATTACATCACCTCCGCTATACTGACAATAGCATCATTGCCCATTTCTATACAAGGGATTTCGGAAAAGTGTCAATGGTTGTTAAAGGTATCTCGTCTAAAAAAGGGACAAACAGAAACATTTACTTTCAGCCCTTATACATGTTTAACCTTGAGTTTTACCAGCGTGAGACACGCGAATTACAAAAGCTCAGGGAGTTATCACTTGCCTATACCCCATCAGAATTACCTGTTAACATTTATAAAAGCACTGTTGCACTGTTTATAAGTGAGGTATTGTACTCCGTAATAAGAGAAGAGGAGGTGAACCATAGGCTGTATGATTTCCTTGAGTCAGCAGTAGTATCACTTGATTCAACGCAATCAGGCATATCAGGGTTTCACATCTGGTTTTTAATACGCTTTGCTGATTTCACAGGTATAGGTCCATCTCCAACAAACAGACAAAAGAGTTTTTTCGATCTTGAGAGTGGCATTTTTACAGATGAAATGCCAATACATAACAATTTTCTGAATCAGGATCTTTCAGATATATTAAACCGTTTTCTTATTTCTGGGCCGGAAGGTATCTCGCAAATTCAGTTATTGCCATCAGAGAGAATAATGCTGTTGGAGAAGCTTGTGATGTACTATTCGCTACATTTTCCAGGGCTAAGAAAAATTAAGTCTCTGGAGGTTCTTAATGATGTATTCCGACACTAGTCTTCTCTTTTAGTTATCTTTGAAAAATAAAAATCTCTTACGATGTCAATTATCCCTTCAATAATCAATTGGCTTAATACTAAAAGATTATATCAGATTGATCTTTTCAGGAGATATCCTGCAGAGACCCAGGATGAGATACTCATCCGGCTTATTTCAAGGGCAGAAGAGACTGAATGGGGACGAACATACAAATATTCAGAGATAGAATCAATAAATGAATTTCAGAAGCGTGTTCCACTTCAGAACTATGAATCGTTGATTCCCTTTGTGGATCGGTTACGGGCCGGGGAGAAAAACCTGTTGTGGCCCGGGGAGGTTCGCTGGTTTGCAAAGTCATCAGGTACTACCAGCACAAAGAGCAAGTTCATCCCCATAACCAAAGAGTCTCTTGAAGATACTCACTACAGGGGTTTCAAAGACTGCATGGCCATTTACACATCGCAGAATCCGGAGACACAACTTTACAGCGGAAAAGGACTAACCCTGGGTGGGAGCCACCAGATCAACAATTTCAGCAATGACTCATTATATGGTGATCTGTCTGCAATATTACTGGAAAATGCTCCGATAGCCACAGATCTGATCAGGACACCACCAACCAAGGTTGCCCTGATTGAAGATTTCGAGGAGAAGATGAAAAAGATAACCGATCTGACTGTAAACCTGAATGTAACAAGTATATCAGGGGTACCATCATGGTATCTTGTTCTTATAAAGTATATACTAAAGACGACAGGTAAAGAGAATCTACATGAAGTATGGCCTAACCTGGAAGTCTTTTTCCATGGCGGGATAAACTTTGCACCTTACAGGGAACAGTATAAAAAATTACTCCCTGATGAAAAGATGAGGTACATGGAGACGTATAATGCTTCTGAAGGCTTCTTTGGCATTCAGGATGATCCCCTCAGAAGTGATATGTTATTAATGCTTGATCTGGGTATTTTCTATGAATTCATTGAGGCTGACAAGGCAGAGACAGACAACCCGAAGACACTCACTATCGGAGAGGTCGAAAAGGATGTAAACTATGCAATAGTCATATCAACAAACGGAGGCCTCTGGAGGTATATGATCGGTGACACTGTTGTGTTTACAAGCCTTTACCCTCACAGATTCAGGATATCAGGCCGCACAAAACACTTTATCAATGCCTTTGGTGAGGAGGTGATTATTGATAATGCGGAAAAAGCACTTGAAAATGCATGTCTCCGCACCGGAGCTCATATTACTGATTATACTGCAGGCCCAGTATACATGAATAATGAGACAAAAGGTTGTCATGAATGGGTCATTGAGTTTGACAAGATGCCAGATGATATTGAACACTTTACAGAAATACTTGACACAACTCTAAAATCAGTAAACTCTGATTATGAAGCCAAGAGATATAAGGATCTTACACTCACAAAACCTATTGTCAGAGTAGTACCAAAAGAGACCTTCTATAATTGGTTCAAGGAAAAGAATAAACTTGGAGGCCAGAATAAAATGCCCCGTCTCTCAAATAACAGGGATTTTGTAGAGAGCATTCTGAAAACAGCAGGATATTAAATGCATTTTTTTCAACAATGCATGTTACAAAAACCCTTTTTTATAAATTTATAACCTCAATTAACTCCAAAATAAAATGCATATAGCTATAGCCGGAAATATAGGCTCTGGGAAGACCACTCTTGCCGGACTTTTATCAAAACAATTTGGTTGGGAAGCACACTACGAAGATGTGGACGATAATCCATATCTGAATGATTTCTATGAAGATATGCAAAGATGGTCATTCAACCTTCAGATATATTTTCTTAACTCACGCTTCAACCAGATACTTGAAATAAAAAGGGCAAAAAAGACTATCATTCAAGACAGAACCATATACGAAGACGCTTATATATTTGCGCCTAACCTACATGCTATGGGGCTGATGTCAACACGTGACTTTGATAACTATTCCACTCTTTTCCAGCTTATGTGTTCTCTGGTTGAGCCACCAGATCTTCTCCTCTACCTCAGGGCATCTGTGCCGACGCTGGTAAGTCAGATACAGAAAAGAGGAAGAGAATATGAGAGTTCTATCAGAATTGACTACCTGAAGCGTCTTAATGAGAGATATGAGGCCTGGATTGAATCATATAAGCTTGGTAAACTGCTTATTCTGGAAGCTGACCATTATGATTTCCCGAACAATAAGGAACATATGGGAGAGATAATTGATAAAATCAATGCCGAATTACATGGGTTATTCTGATTTTTCAGTTTAATTAACACATGTTTACCACCCAATGGGTGGTTTTTTTATATTTTTGGGATCAAAATCCCGCGAATATTATAAATCAAAAACATTTTCATGAAAAGAATTTTAACCGTTATCTCTGTATTGTTGCTCGCACTTAATGTTAATGCACAGCAGGGAAAAGGAATTCCAGTACCCGTAGATCCGGAGTACCGCATAGGAAAATTACCAAATGGCCTGACATATTATATCAGGCACAATAGTGAACCAGAGAAAAGAGCCAGCTATTACATCATCCAGAATGTTGGTGCAATTCTTGAAAATGACAGCCAGAACGGTCTCGCACATTTCCTGGAACATATGTCATTCAATGGCACTGAGCACTTTCCAGGTAAAGCAATCATCAGTTCTCTTGAGAAACACGGTGTTGCCTTTGGCGGAAACATAAATGCCTATACCAGCTGGGACGAGACTGTTTATAACCTCAGTGCTGTTCCCGTTGATGATCCGGGCCTCATTGACACCTGTCTGCAGATACTGGCCGACTGGTCTGACTATCTTACCCTTGATGGTAAAGAGATAGACAATGAAAGAGGCGTTCTACTCGAAGAATGGAGAACACGCAGGACAGCTGACTGGAGGCTGATGACAAAAACACTTCCATTCATGTTCACTGGTTCAAAGTATGCTGAAAGAGATATTATTGGTGATACAGCAGTCTTAAAATACGCTCCCTACGACACACTTCGTGCTTTCTACCATGATTGGTACAGAACCGACCTGCAGGCAATTGCTGTTGTTGGAGATATTAATGTTGATGAAGTAGAAGCAAAAATAAAGAACATCTTTTCCTCCATACCGGCAATAGAAGATCCTAAGCCAAGACCATTGTTCAGGGTTCCGGCACAACCGGGAACCAGATATCTTCTTGCCACTGACCCGGAAGCCTCAGAAAGCTCTATCACCTTTACTATTATGGATAAAGAGCCTGACCTATCTCCACGTGACCAAGGCTACCTGCGTGAAAATGAGGTTGTGAGCCTGATGAACACCATGCTTCGTAACAGGATAAACGAGATTGTCCAGAAAGGGAATCCGCCATTCATCTCCGGTTCTATCTCTTATAGCGAATATTTACCAAGATTTTATAATCTTCTCTATGTCTCTGCTGAAGCACGTACAAATGAAGAGGCAGTAGCCTGGGAAGCTATAATGACAGAGGTCGAAAGAGCATATCGCTACGGTTTTACACAAGGTGAACTTGACAGAGCTAAAGCAACAGCTCTTGCAAATGCCGAAAACAGATTCAAACAGAAAGACAAGATTGATAACGACAGACATGTAAGAAACCTGAAGGCACACTTTCTCACAGGAGAACCACTCCCTTCCATTGATTTCGAGTATGAATTCATGAAAGAGGTTTACCCCTCCATCACTGTTGCAGAGATAAGTGAAAAGTTCAAGACTCTTATAAAAGATGATAACAGAACCATTATAGTACAGGGCCCTGAAAGTGAAAACATCAAACACCTGTCAGAAAATGAGGCTCTTGCTATCGCAGAGAAGGTAAAAAAAGCAGATATCAAACCTTATGAAGATATTACCGGTGGTAATTCCCTTATCAATGAAGAACTGAAAGGGTCCAAAACTATTAAAACAAAGTCACTGCCACAGTTCGCTGCAACAGAGTGGACTCTGTCAAACGGAGCAAAAGTCGTTTACCGTAAAGCTGACTATGAGAAAGATGCTGTTTCCATATTCGGCTATGCAATGGGTGGAACATCAATGTATGATGATAAATATGTTCCTTCACTTACACTTTTCTCAAATGTTATCTCAATGTACGGTGCAGGCACATTTGACAATGTTACACTGCAGAAAATGCTGGCCGGGAAAAAAGCATCGCTAAACCTGGGTCTGAATGAAACCATGCAAACAATAAGTGGTTTATCAACACCTAAGGATTTTGAAACCATGATGCAGCTCCTTTACCTAAAGTTTGCAAAACCTAACTTCAACAAAGAAGCCTATGACGCATTCATGGGTCGCTTCATTGCTTCAATTGAAGCACAGCAAAAGAACCCGATGAAAGCTATGTCTGACAGCATTGGACTATATATTACAAACTATCACCCAAGAACATTCATCATGACACCTGAGTCTTTAACAAAGGTATCATTTGATGATGTTAACTATATCTATTCAACTGCCTTTGATAACGCATCACGCTTTACTTTCTTTATTGTAGGCAATATCGAAGAGGAGCAGGCTAAAGCAATGGCAGAGAAATATATCGGATCATTGCCTTCCAAGAAAGAAAAAGAAAACTGGATTGACCGCAAAGTCAATCAGCCTGAAGGGAAAGTGGTAAAAGAAGTCTTTATGCCACTTGCTGTACCCAAAGGAACAGTTATCCTTGTATACTCAGGGAAAACCCCATATGTGCCTCAGAATTATCTTTCATTTGAAGTTCTCCAGGGTATATTAGACATAGTATATACTGAAAAAGTACGTGAAGAAGAGGGTGGCACTTATGGAGTGGGTGTAATGGCATCATCCCAGATACGGCCGGAAGAAAAGACCCGTCTTATTATATCCTTTGACTGCGATCCGGAAAGAAGCAAAGATCTTAAATCAATTATTTACAGAGAACTTGATTCTATTGCAGTGGCAGGTCCTAAACAGGTTGATCTGGATAAAACTGTATCCAATATGTTAAAGAAACGTGAGGAGGATTCTGCACATAACAGTTACTGGGCAAATGTTCTACGTACATACTATCAGAATGGTATAGATATAAACGACCCCAAATCATTCCAGGATGTACTTAACAAACTCACAGTGAGTGATATTCAACAACTCACAAAGAAATACATTTCTACAGCAGACCTGCTTGATGTGCTGTTTCTCCCTGAAAAGAAATAACAACAATACTTTAAAAAAAGACCGCCG
>QKCK01000232.1 GCA_003245695.1 Bacteroidota bacterium
CACGTTCGTCGAGCAGTGATGTTACCACCTTGATACTGGCTGGTCCGCTCCTGCTCTTTCTTATGGTGGTATTAACCTTTACAACAGCTTTCCCAGGAGTGATCTCAGGAGTGGTAACAAAAGTTCCCCAATGGTCTACTGCAATATCATCTGTAGTAACAAGCCAGACATGTCTGTATATACCTGAGCCTGAGTACCACCTTGAGTTTGGCTGTTCAGAGTTGTCAACCCTCACTGAGATAGTATTATTTATATCACCATAGTTTAGATACGGTGTGATGTTGTACCTGAAGGAGCTGTAGCCATATGGTCTTTTACCAAGATAGTGACCGTTGATCCAGACCTCGCTGTTACGGTAGACACCATCAAACTCAATGTATGTCTGTTTCCTTCCAGCTTCTTCATTTATAATAAATGACCTCCTGTACCATCCTATTCCACCCGGGAGAGCTCCACCTCCGGGGGTTGAAGGGTTATCTTCACTGAAAGAGCCCTCAATACTCCAGTCATGTGGAAGATCGAGCAGGCGCCATGCAGTATCATCATAACCCGGATTACTATAGACTGAGTCATCACCGAGAGTGAAGAGCCAGTCATCATCAAAGGAGATTCTCCTGTTGATATCCCTGACAGTGCAGCTCCACCCGATGACAATAAAAAGAACTATTGCTGCCTTAAACAGGATATTCTGCCTCATGATATCAATATTCTTAATTGCCGGTTTCAAAATGAGATCGTATCCATTTCATCTTCTCAGCATAAAAGTCCTGTGGGAGACCATGCCCTGCTTCAGGATAAACGATATATTTTTTCTCAGAGGTAACGTTATTGTAAGCGGCGAAATTAATATGAGGCGGGCAGACATCATCTTTTAGACCTGCCCCCATTAGCAGAGGTGCCTTTATCATAGGCGCCAGGTTCTTGATGTCAAAATAACTGAGTGTATTAAATACCTCATCCCAACTCTCTCTTTTCTCAGTCTCAACATAATTAACAAACTCACTCCCCGGCCATGTAGCTACCTTAAAATAATGTCTGAAGTCTGACAGGAAAGGCACCTGTGGTGCGCATACCCTTATCCTGTCATTATTAAGTGCTGCTGTGGCAAATGTCAGTGCGCCTCCCTGGCTGGCTCCCTCAACCGCAACACGTTTGGTATCGACCTCCGGGCGCGAGAAGAGGAAGTCAACAGCCCTGACACAGTCCATATATGCGCCACGATAGATATATTTTTCCTTGTCATCAAGATTGGTAAGTATATAACCAGGGAAGCCCGGGTTAACATCATCACAACTGTTGCCATGGCCCCTGATATTCAGCCCAAATCCTATTATATCATCACCATAGTTGACATATCCGGGCATCATGGTGGTGCTGTAGCCCGGCACCTGCATCACAGCCGGGTAGCGGCCAGGAGCTGTTGGTACCTGGTACCATCCCCTGATAAGCACATCACCCAGTGAATGCATCTCCACAAGATATACATTGTGCTTCTCAGTGCAGAGAGAGTCAACCTTTATCATTCTGTAATGCGGTGCAACGGCCGCCAGCTCCCTTTTTGCCTCTGCCCAGAATGCCTCAAAGTCTGGCTGACAATCAACAGGAGAGATAATACTCTCCGGATCATAGCCGAAGTTAAAGACTATCTGTTTTGTGAGCATAACACCGCTAACACTGGCAGTGACCTTGTAAAAACCAGGGTTTAACCCACTTATGTTGAAACTCAGATCAGCTGTTGTCATCTTTTTGACAGTGACCTTTTTTGTGGTGCTAAATATCTCTTCTCCAAAGTCTGAAGTTACCTTTACTGTAAGTTCTCCCTTGAAGTTTTTTGTGAATTCATTTTTCAATGTGAGAGGAACAATGACATCGGGAGATCCTTTAAAGATCCTGTCAGGTTCCCTGAACGGTGTCGCCAGTGTAAAGAAATCAGGCACACCCCTGGGGGCTATCTCAATTGGAGCAGAGTAAATGCCACCGCCGCCACCGGAATCATATACCCTGACAGCAATAGTATTTCTCTCACCCCATACGATTTTGTCAGCAGGGATGGAATAACTCCGTAGGGTATTCCAGGCTGTTTCATGATGAGGAGGCATCTTGCCTGTTGCTCCAATAAGTTCACCATTGAAAAAGGTCTCATCACTGTCATCTATCATACCAAGGCTGATCACAAGCCCACCATACTCCTCTGCCTCTTTTTTGAGTGATGCCGGAATCATCAATGAGGTTCTGTACCAGGCAAATCCGTCATAAGAAGGATATCCCTGTTGCTCCCACAATGTACCGGGAACGATTGTCGCCCAGGCTGAGTCATCATAGTCTTTCTGAGCATATTGCAGATCATCACCGGTATTAAACCGCCAGGCCTCAGGCAGAGTTATCTGCTGCCTGCAACCGGAAAACAGAGCAAAAAATAAAACCAGTGCTAAAAATAATTTTGTCGTTTTCATCACAAATGCATTAATGTTTCATAACTCTATTACTTAGTGCAGGCTCACTTTAAGGCTACTGCCATCATATTTTATCTCTTTATACGGGATAGCATCAAAATCCGATCCCAGTGATTTGCCAGGTGATACCTCAATTATCCTGAATAATCTGTCAGTAATCATCCCATCGAATACTCCCTGACGATCACCTATTGTTACTGAATGGTCTGCCTCTGAATAAGTGACCGGGATAACAGAGAAGGCTCCTTTTTCATAATTGTTATTGATGCCTTCATCTTCATACAAGACAAAATCTCCGTCAGTGCCGGTGAATATGAGAAGAGTTACCGGATCTTCCCGCTTTTCAGAGGTATACTCTATCTCCGGACCAAAAGGAATAACAGCTCCGGCGCGAATAAAGAGAGGGATTCTCTCGTATGGAGCACTGACATTGATGCTCTTCCCACCCTCATAGAACTCTCCGGTAAAGAGGTCGTACCATCCTGCTCCTTCAGGCAGGTATACTTCCCGTGACCGGGCCTTGAAATCAGTGACAGGAGAGACAAGTATAGATGGTCCGAACATGTACTGATCGTCAATGTCAAATACCTTTTTGTCATCGGGGAAGTCCATTGCCAGACCCCTCATGATAGTATAATCATCGTTATATACTTTACCGGCCAGAGAATAAATATAAGGCATAAGCCTGTATCTCAGGATATCATAGTAAACCATTGACCTGTAAGCAGGATGGTTTTCGGGAGCTATATTATATATCTCACGGTATGGGTATTGTCCGTGTGATCTGAACAAAGGGCAGAATGCCCCAAACTGAAACCAGCGGGTCATCATCTCCCGCCACTCTTCCAGTGTCTCCCCCCTGGCATTGTAGTATCGTGATTCCACAGCAAAGCCGCCTATATCCATTGTCCAGTAAGGTATACCTGACATGCTGAAGTTAAGAGCACATGGTATCTGTGCTTTCATATCATGCCATCGTGCGGCAATATCGCCGCTCCAGTTAGCAGCTGAGTATCTTTGCAGCCCGGCAAAGGCTGATCGTGTGAGAATAAAGACACGACTGCCGGGTGAGGTTGCCCTCTGCCCGTCATAAACAGCCTGTGCCTGCATCAGGGAAAAAGCATTGAAGTATTTTGAGGATGGACCGAGAGCGGTAGGATTCATCAGCATCTTGCGCTCATCCATTGGCAGGTTTGAACATATATCAGGTTCTGTGGCATCAAGCCACCAGGCATCAACACCTTTACTGTAAAGCTTGTCATTTATCTGCCGCCAGAACTCCTGCCTGGCTTCAGCATTATACGCATCATAGAAGGTCGATACATATCCCAGCCAGTCTTTTCTCCCAAGATCAACATTGTATTTATATAACCAACCCCTGCTGTTCATCCTCTCATAGTTTTCAGTACCAACATAATACTTTGCCCAGACAGATATCATCAGATGGGTGTGCAGTGAGTCATGAAGGGTGGCTATCATGCCGGCCGGATCACTGAAACGCTCAGGATCAAATTCATGATCACCCCACTTATCTATTGGCCAGTACTGCCAGTCAAGTACAATATTATCAATGGGTATATGCCTCTTACGATACTCACCTACTACAGACAACAACTCATCCTGACGTGTATAACGCTCCCTGCTCTGCCAGAAACCCATAGCCCACTCAGGCATAACAGGCGCTTTTCCGGTAACATCACGGTAGCCTCTTATTACCTCATCCATGCTTTCGCCACTGATAAAGTAATAGTCAATCTGATCTGCCACCTCTGAATAAAATGATATCCTGGCCTGATCATTCTGATCGGCCGGCTTAAGATACTTCAGTGCTATGAATGACTCCCCGCCGTCAGGTGTCCACTCAATCTTAATATTATACCTCCTCCCCTGCTCCATCATCAGGTCAAACCTGTTCGACGACGGATTCCAGCACTGCCGCCAGCGGTCAAACAATAGCTCATTGTCAACCCAGAGCCTGGCATACCCTGCTGAGGTGAATAAAAACTTATGAAGGCCTGTGGTATCAGATTCGAGTGAACCCTCCCAGGTGACGGTACCTGTGTTAAGGTCATAACCCTGAGGAAACCTTTTCAGGTCAGGAATAAACTGATAGTTAATCTCCTGCTCTTTTCTGACATCAAATATCTTATGACTGTCTGATCTGTCTTTATATGTTGCTGTAAGGGCTCCTTCGTTGCCATCCCTGTCATAAAGCCTTAATGAGGAGATGTTGTCATACTCCCTTATGTCACCGAACCTGGTACGCGAATAATTATCCCACAGGATGCCATAATTGGCAGATGAGATAATAAATGGTGTGACAGCCATTGTATTATACTGAAAAAGGTCTGCATCCTTCCCCTTAAGATTCATGAAAGAGGTCTGATTTGCTCCCAACCCATATAATGCCTCACCCTCAACAGATTCAAACTGTTGTCTGACTGCATAGTAAGGTTTGCCGTCTACTGTCACATTCTCAAAGCTCCTGCCTCCTCCCTGCTTCTCTGCAAGAATTGTCCTGCCTTTTACGTCAGCAAAAATTACCTCTCCGGTTTCTGCTACTACCCTGACCCTCAGAGCTGAGGTTGAGAGTGTCACAGTATCGTTCTCACTCTCTACTGTAAACTCAGGGAGAGGCCTAACCCTGCTGACTGCAATAAGGCTTTGGCTTTCAGAGAATTTATTTCCCTCAACAGCGGTAACATGTATTACTTTATCATCTATTACCTGAAGCCGTACCGAGCAGCCAGGTTTCCCTCCGGACTCTGAGCTAAAGACTGTGATACCGTCATTGTTTTTCCTGTAAGATGAAGTATTGCATGACTGTAACAGGAAAAGTGATATGGTGATCGTGGTTAATATGTATGATATGGGGATAATAGTTTTCTTCATCGCAGATTGTTTATCAGGTTTTGTATACTATGCTATCTTATTATCACCTTTCCGGTAATTCTTCCATTATCGTTTATAAGTGTCACAAGATATATTCCGGGTGTAAGTCTCTGGTTAAATTCAAACACAGACTCAGAAACTCTTCCTGTTTGTCTGAAGATAACCCTGCCCGATGAATCGCTTATCTCAATCGCTGTGATATCAGGAGGGATATTCTTAATATTAAACTCACCGTCAGATGGGTTTGGATAGATTATTATATCATTCTCATCGGCTACTCCATCATGTGCCGAGACTATATCATTTATCTCCAGGACCTTATCTCCAGGCTCAACAATAACAATGACCACTGAGAGTGCTGGGACCACTACTCTTATCTCATCACCTATTGATGATGAGAGAGCATTAATTGTTTCATAGTCATCTGGTCCTCCGGCCACCAGGGTGTTGCCCTGGCCGTTAACGAACACTTTTCTTGAGAAATCTGTATCAGGAGATCCGGTAAGGGTATATGTATAATATCGTTCTCCCACTTTAAAGTTTTTTATGTTCAGGCGCACAACCCGCTGACCCTTCTCTTTGTTCACCAGCACTGTGCATAGCTGGCCTGAGCTGAAGGCTGAGGGTATGGCAACTATGCCCGGTGATCCTACCTGTGATGAGTTGATTAATACGTCACCAGTATATTTGCGCATGTAATACATATGATAGAAGGCTGGTCGTGGAGCATATTTTGTGACGCCTGGCTCGTCGCCATTGGAGAACATTCCATGGTCATCTCCATTGCTCCATCCGTTGGCCAGGTCCCACCTGACTGCAGCACCATAGCCCTGGTTCATTGCCTCTCCGGTAACCAGTACGGCATGCATGCCGTTAACGTGTGACACCTGTTGCATTGAGCCCACTGCAAAAATATTGTATTCGGTCATTGCCACGGGTCGCTCCGGTTTGCCGGCCAGGCTCACCTGATCTCTTACATAGTCAGCCATAACCCCCGTAGTGGCAGGTGAGTTAAGGATAGTAGCCACAGTGGAGTTTTCATTATAGGGTGTATAATAACTGTGTATCACATAAAAGTCAGCTTTGTCGCCCGCCTGCGTTGCCACCTGTTTATTCCAATAAGGGAAGTCAGAGGAGTAGGCGTCAAGCATCACCACACCTATCTTAATATCCACGCCTGTCTCTGCCGCAGCTGCTTTCATTGAGTCGATGAAGATATTACAATGCTGACCGTAGAGTGTCCCGCTTATATATTCAGGTTGACCGTCAAGGTTCTGTGACCTGTCTATTCTGTATCCTGCCTCCCATGACCCGTAGACCTCGTTTCCTATCTCCCAGAATTTTGTCCTGCCATTGTCATATCGAACCCATTCAGCTGCCATGTGGGCTGCCTTCCTGACAGGATATTTACCTGTACCATAACGGGCATATCCATAATTGACCGTTATCATTCCTGTAGCATCTACCTTGCCAAGGATACTGTAGAATGAGTCTACATCCATAGTCCATGAGTTATCCCAGTTAGATGGACGGTGTCCATACCATGGCCAGTTTGTTGCGGTAGATCCGACAAGGGTTGCCGGTACTGAGTCAGGGGTTGTTCCAGCTGTCAGGTTCCAGAAGAAGACATCAGATATGCTTCCCCCGGGACCGCGGAGAAGCCCTATCTGTCTATCTGCTATATGGTTCATAAGTGCAGCATTGTCTGACATTGTTCCTGACCACAGGTTTGCATTATCGCCAAAGAGATAATCAGATACTTTTGTAACAGTATCATTAATATCGACCGTAACTGCAACGGTAGCGTCCTGTGTCGTCTGCTGTATCTCAGTATATTGAGGATTTACAAGTACCCTCGGCTCCCAGCTGTCAAGGAAGAAGCCGGGCTGGACCTGCCCCAAACATATAAAGGCTGTCAGAAAAAAAAATATCCCCGTAAAAATTACTCGTGGTCTCATAATATCAAATATATTTAAATAATACCGGTCGAAAACGTTAATTAATTGTTTTCGACCGGCAATTCAATCAAGCTAACCAATCAGGTTGTAGAGAACATCTATTGAACAAACAGTATATCATCAAAGTAAACTGTCTTAGTGGCATCTTCACCAAGCTTGAAGTATAGCCTGCCCCAGGTACCTGTAAAAGTGCTTGCAGGAATCTTATAGTATGTCCATACATCAGCCTTAACCGTAATGGTAGTGGATCCACCATATGTACCGGTATTTGACGGGTTATCTACTCCTACCTCCACAGTTGCATCTGTTCCACTTCCCTTTGCCCAGAATGTAAGGTATACGGGTGAATAATACTCTGTGAAGAATGTATTTAATCCCCAGTCTCCGCCAAGGAAGAGACTCATAGCACCCCAGCCTGAGTATGCTACTTTAACTGACTTCGTTCCGGTTTTTGCCTCATCAGCAGTTTCAGAAGCGGAACTGCTCCATCCCCAGTTCTGTATCCCCGAATTAAGGACTCCAGGGCCAAAGGCATCTGCATAGATAATAAAGTTATTCGTTATGCTGACAAACTCAATCGAAGTAGTGGTAGTCCCAGTGACATTTGTAACGTCAAGGGTTGCCCGGGTAACAGTCGTTGCCGGCATCTCTATAACCATCTGTTTCTTGGTCTGTGAAACAATAGTTGCTTCATCTGTTGTTCCGGTGAGAACGACTTTGGTAACATCATTAAGGTTTGTTCCGGTAAGAGTGATCTGTGTCCCTTCCTCAAAGTCATAGTTCGATGCTGCGGTAACCTGTGGATATGCCAGAACGTTAAACGGCACAGTGAGTGTCTTCCCCTCGCTGTTTGTGAATATTATGTTCTGCGGTCCACCCTCGGCATCTGTAGGTACTCTGAAAATAATGGCTTTTTCGGTGTTCAGTGTTGACATCAGGAAGGCAGAGACGGATAGCTTTTCAAATACTATCGACTGCATATCACCAAGGCCTGTCCCTTTTAGTGTAATCATCTCACCACCTGCTGCTTCAGTAGGCGTGATACTTTCAAATACCGGCGTTCCCGGTTTTACATCAGGGCTGCCGTCACTATCCTTAAGGCATGATGTAAGCAGCATTGACATGCCGGTAAACAGCAGGATGAGCAGCACACTTATTTTACGATTTATCTTTTTCATATTCATGAAGGTCTGTTTAGTTGTAATAAGGTACGGGATCCTCATTCAAGGCCGGATCCTGAAGTGCTTCTGATGCTGGTATAGGAAGCTGCATCATTGACTCTGTGAAGTTAGTCACGTAGAAAGGAACACTCCATGTGGGTGAGTTTCCTACGGTACCTCTGTTCTGTGCTTCGATTATCTCTTTAGCCTTTGTATATCCCTGACGGGTGATATCATACCAGTAGTCACCCTCAAAGGCAAACTCAACACGTCTCTCCTGCATAATATCAGCGAGGGTTATCTCGTCCTTTGTTCCAAGGCCTGCACGGGTCCTGACGTCATTGAAGGCCTTTATTGCATCTACATCGTCTGTTGATCCGGTAATCCCTTCGACACCGAGGACTGCCTCAGCATAAATGAGCAAGATGTCAGCATAACGCAGAACCATAAAGTTGATGCCTGTGTTCATACCCAGTACTGTCTCTCCTCCATAAGAAGAGCCGGGACCGACAACATATTTTGCAATATTTGAACGGCTGCCGTTCTGAGCACCACCCTGAGAGGTACTCTGTATAGTGTCATAAACGTACCCGTTAGCCATGAAAGCATTATATGCAGCATCATTTACCGTAAAGGAACCATCATCCTGAGGCAGCTTCTGTGGTATCCACTCAGGTTTTGTCCATCCGTGTTCCATCATAGAACCGGCACGTCTTTTGTCACCAGGTTCATACGCTGACATAATATCTATTGATGGCCTGAAGAGCTCCCAGGCTGATGCCTGGTCTGTCTGCATATTCGATGGTGCACGGTCACACTCCAGCTGGTTACCTGATCCCCATGGATTACCGGTACACTGATGCTGAACAGAGAAGAGTGACTCCCAGTTGTTGTTGTTGGCACTGCTGTTAAACATATCAGCATACTCACCTTCAAATAATCCATATACACCTGACTCCATCACCTCCCAGGCATAATCCCTGGCATTGACATAATCCTTGTTATAGAGATAGAGCTTTGCCATCATACCCTTTGCTGACCATGTGGTGACACGACCCGGCACATCCGTCTCCGGAAGACCTGCCTCAGCAAGCTGTAACTCCTCAAGAGCAAAACGCATAACGTCAGCCTTATAGTAACGAGGTATGTTAAAATTCCCTGTCAGTGCTATGGCACCAGGATCAGTGACTATAGGAGCATCACCCCAGATACGTGCAATATAGAAATACACAACGCCTCTGAGAAAATGACACTCGGCAATAGCAGGGTCAAGGATTGTAGCATCACCACCATCAGCCTTCTTCTGCTCAAGTGTGGCGATAAGAGAGCTTGTCCAGCCACCTATCTTATATAAAGATTTCCAGCTGTCCTGAAGACGGACAGAGGTTGCAGCAACTGTCATCTGCCTGAAAGGGACATCATCGGAGCCACTTGAGTATTCATTTCCTGAAAGAACCTCGCCAATGGCATCCAGGGCACGGTTTTCATAACCAGACCATGCAAGACCAGAATATAGGGTGCTGGTTGCTGCACGTACCTCATCAGCTGTATTGTAATAGTTACTCACCGTTGCTCCTGATAACGATGGCCTGTCAATAAATGATTCACCGCAGGAGGTAAGTATAGCTGAGATGATTACAAGAGCGTATAAAAATATATTCTTCATGATTATCTTTTTTTTAATCATTAAAACTCAACATTTATACCACACATAACAGTGCGGGGGTTAGGATAGTGCCCCATATCAATGTTCATCAGTTTAATGCTGTTGTTGTAAACACCAACCTCCGGATCATAGCCACTGTACTTGGTGAATGTCATCAGATTCTGAAGTGAAACATAAGCACGCAGATTTGCAATATGTAACTTGCTTATAACATCCTGCGGAACCCTGTAACCCAGCGTAATATTCTGAATTCTCATATATGTTCCATCCTCTACATAACGGTCTGACATAGCAGTGTTATTGGTATTGGTATCTGAGAACCTTGGTAGCTTGCCATCAGTGTTGGTGTCAGTATACCTGTCAAGAACATCAACTGACTGATTGTAGTAAGCGTTATTCATCCTCTCTAACTGCCATTTCAGGAAGTTAAAGATTTTGGAACCATAACTGCCCTGGATAAAGATTGAGAGGTCAAAATTCTTATACATGAAGCTGTTGGTAAGACCATATGTGAACTTCGGAAGCGGGCTGCCAATGAAGGTATAGTCTTTTGCATCAATAACATCATCTTCATATACATCCTTGAACCTGATGTCACCAAGCCATGTCTGATCTTCAGCAACAGCATATCCAAACTGAGGAAGTGAGCTGTTCAGTTCTTCCACTGAACGGAAGAGACCGTCGGTCTTAAGCCCCCAGAAAGAGCCTACACCATAACCCGGCACTGTATGAGTGATCAGATAACCATCATAATATACCTTACCGTCAATTGAAGATGATTCATTTATGAGCTTAACCAACTCATTACTGTAATGCGAGAAGACTAAAGTGGTATTCCATGTAAAACCTTTCTTGTCAATATTATGACTTGTGATACTTATATCAATACCTTTGTTTGTCATCTCACCCACATTTCCAATAGGTGCTTTCAGGTCATTCCATGCATCACCGATACCAAGAAGAGAAGGACCTGTACTGAAGAGCAGCATCTTTGACGTTGTCTTCTTATACACATCAAAGGTTGCTTCAATGCGGCCTTTGAAGAAGCTCAGGTCAACACCTGCATTAGTTGTTATAACAGACTCCCAGCTAAGATCAGGGTTTTCAATACCTGCCAGGAAGTTTGATGATGCAGTACCTACCTGTCCGAAACCAACAGGGCCGGGCCAGAATGTTACATTGGCAGTATATGGAGGTGTAGGAGCGCCTGATGGCAGATTCTGATTCCCAACAGCACCAAATCCGATACGTACCTTCATGTAACTGATAACGTTCTTAAACGACTCAGCAAATGATTCATTTGATACTGTCCATCCTGCTGATGCTCCCGGGAAGTAACCCCACTTGTTATTGGTTCCGAAGTTTGACGATCCGTCAGCACGATAACTGAATGAAACAGAATATTTGTTATCAAAAGCATAACTGCCTCTGATAAAATATGACTCCATAGCCCAGTCACCCTTACCTCCGTTAAGCTCCCATGTTGTTTTATCTGTTGAGCCTGCATTGAGGTCAAGAATATCATTCTGAAGATCAACCTTCTTACCGGCTATACCTTCCCAGTATGAGTACTGAGCCTCATGACCTGCAGTAATGCTGATATTATGTTTCTCCTTAAGTGTCTTGTTGAAGTTGAGATAGTTTCTTACAGCCCAGTAATATGAATTGGTTCTGTTGTCCATCATCATCGACTGGAGGGTACGTGTACCTACATTGGCACCATACTGGAATGCGAGATTATTCTGCAGACCCAGGTTATAAGAGAACTCATTACGGAATGATAAACCCTTGAAGAGTTGCAGATCAGCATAAATATTACCGAATATCTGGGATATAGTTGTCTTGTTGCCCCTGTTTGAGCTTGTGGCGACAGGGTTGTCCTGGTAGTAGGTATAATCGCCTACCTGGGTGTTACCGGCCCATGTGCCATCGATGTTCTTTACAGGCACCAGAGGGCTCTGTAATGCAGCCCACCATATCGTACTCTCTGCGGCGTCAGCAAGAGTGACATTCTGTATACTCCTGGTAATGTTTGAACTGACACCCACCTTCAGCCATTTCTTAAGCTGATCGTCAAGGCTGAAGCGTGTTGTGTATCTTTTGAAATTGGATCCCAGAAGAATACCTGTCTGATCAAAATATCCGGCAGAGATATAATAATTCATATTTTCCTTTCCTCCGGAGAAACTCAGCTGGTGGTCCTGCGTTGCTCCCGGTCTGAAGATAGCTTCCTGCCAGTCGGTACCCTCGCCCAGTATTGAAGGATCGGCAAATTCTTCTGCCGGGCTGAATCCCATAATTGGTGCTACTTCATTCTGATATGTGGCAAACTCTCTCAGGTTCATCACATCCAGTTTCCTGTAAATCTTCTGTACTCCATAAGAGAAGTCATAAGTGAGTTTGCCTTCGCCGGTCTTACCCTTCTTGGTGGTGATGATGATAACACCGTTAGCGGCCTGTGAACCATAAATGGCCTGTGCTGAGGCATCCTTAAGAACATCAATTGACTCGATGTCATTGGGGTTCATGGTAGCCAGGAAACTATTACCTGTCTGACCATCAGAACCACCGAGACCGTCGTAACCTTCGTTTGAGACAGTGTTGCTGGTGAATGGCACCCCGTCAATTACAAGCAGCGGGTCATTGCTGTTAATGGTTGTTATACCACGTACACGCACTGACACACCACCACCGGGCTGCCCCGAGTTACTGGCAACAACAAGTCCGGCGACCTTACCCTGCAGCGCCTGGTCAACACCGGCAACAGCAAGATTCTTTATCTCTTCATTCGATACCGAAGATATCGCCGAGGAGACCTCTGATCTGCGCATTGTACCATAACCAACAACAACGACCTCATCGAGCATCGTCCTGGCCGGTAACAATATAATCCTTAACGGAGATGTTGTAATTGTTACTTCCTGCGGCTCCATTCCAATGAAGGATACCACAAGCGTTTCATAACCTGCAGGTACCTTCAGTGTAAATGAACCGTCAGTACCTGAAGCTGTCCCTAGTGTTGTTCCTTTCACCATTACGGACGCCCCCGGAAGGGGTACACCACCCTCCTCCATCACTACACCCGTGACTGTCCTCAGCTCCTGAGCTGATAAGACCGTCGGGAAAGCAACAACTACGAAACAAATCAGGATTAAAATTTTAAGAAGTTTGTTTTGCATAGCGGTAGAATTTTAGATTTTTAAATGTAATCCTATTTATTTACCCGACATTAATACTATTTTACCCCTTTGTTATAATAATTTGATTATGACACATAAATGGCTATTTGTATCCTGCAAAAAAGCTATAGACTGGCCCACTCTCAAAATACCACGATTTACATATTTGCGCTTTTCATACATCTGAACACCACCGGTATTTGTCGAAAGAAGAACTTTACTGTTAATTATTGTTTTTGTTTGTGTACCTTCGACACTAAGATATGTTTTTTTAATTACATAGCATTTTATTCATCATTTTTTTTCATCTGTATCAGTTAATTTTATTGTATCCCTGATCTTTATAGGCCTTTATAAGCATTTTTACTTGTACCGCATTTTACACTTATATGTACATATTATATATATGTATACAAGTAAAAATTCAACTTAGTGCGTTAAAAACACTTTCATCTTGCGGAAAGAAAAATGATGTCATACAAATTTAGATAACTCATCATACAAATTCTTTGAAAGTTATCCTCACAGATTATCAGTTACACTCTTAACCATTGTTTTTCTGTTATTTAAATTTTTAGGTCATTTTTACGGCTTCTTTAAAATCCTGTAAATTATTTCTTCGCCTGAATAGCATTATTTTTAAGCAGTTGCAAAAAAAGGCGATCATTTTTTGATTTTTCCACAGATCAGCCATTGATTATAAGATATATTTATAATATCTTTGATTTGTACTTTTTTTACACTAAGTATTTATTAAATTTTAATTCCCTGTACTGCAATGTTTTCGCACAAATTGGTTCCAAACATATCTGTTGACTGTGTAATATTTGGGTTTGATTTTGAAAAGCTCAATGTACTGCTTGTAGACAGGGAGTTGAAAGATGAAAAAACGGGTGAGATCCTCATTA
Source organism: Bacteroidota bacterium (assembly GCA_003245695.1). GTDB lineage: Bacteria > Bacteroidota > Bacteroidia > Bacteroidales > VadinHA17 > SR-FBR-E99. The sequence goes on from QKCK01000232.1 coordinate 14,217, forward strand.
AGGACTATACACTTGCAGGCTACCACATATATGAGGATGAAGAGCTCGATGCTGCCGCAGCCAGAATACTGAAAGACCTTACAGGTCTTGACAATATTTTCCTGGAACAATTTGCCTCTTTCGGTCAGCTTGACAGGGTTGCCGGGGAGAAAGACCAGCTATGGCTCAAAGCAATAAAAAAAGGGTTTTCAGAGAGGATCGTCACCGTAGGATATCTTGCACTGATAGACAACACTAAGGTAGAGCTCCACCTGAAGGACAGGGATGTAAAATGGTTCCCCGTAAGTATGGTAGAGGAGATGGATATGGCATTTGACCATAAGGCTATCTTCTATAAAGCGATGGAGGCACTTCAGAAAAAGGTGAAGGTTGAGCCCATTGCCTTTGAACTGCTGCCTGACTATTTTACTCTTTCACAGCTGCAGAAACTGTATGAGGCGCTTCTGGGAGCCTCATTTGACAAACGTAACTTCAGAAAAAAAGTGGCACAGATGCATTATGTCATCCCTTTAAAAAAGAAACAGAAAGGCGTTGCACATAAACCAGCTCAGTATTACCTCTTTAGCCGTGAAGTATACGAAAAGACAAGGAAAGGGAAAATATCTTTCATTATTTAGCTTATCTTTAAAACTGACTAAAAGAGTTTTACACCAATCCGAAAACGAAGAAGAAGTTAAACTAAAAACACCTCTTTATGAAATTGAACATTATTGACCTGAGTATAATACTTCTTTATCTTGTTGCTACTGTTTTTATTGGTTACTGGGTATCAAAAAGGGCCTCAAAAAATATACAATCATACTTTCTTGGAGGGAACAGCCTGCCATGGTACCTGTTAGGTATCTCAAATGCCTCCGGCATGTTTGATATTGCAGGAACCATGCTTATTGTATACTGGCTGGCAGTCTATGGCCTGAAAAGCATATGGATACCATGGCTCTGGCCTGTCTTTAACCAGATCTTCCTGATGGTATACCTCTCTGCCTGGCTCCGCAGATCGAATGTTATGACAGGGGCTGAGTGGATCAAGACACGTTTTGGTAAAGGCTCTGCCTCTAACCTTTCGCATATAATTGTAGTAATCTTTGCCCTTGTCAGTGTAATAGGCTTTCTGTCATACGGCTTCAAGGGTATAGGTAAATTCGCATCCTCCTTCCTTCCCCCGCTGGTCTCCAACGCTGAGTTCCTTGCCAGCCACCCACAGACAAATGTAAACCTCTATGCTCTTATACTAATGGGGGTGACTACCTTTTACGTTGTTAAGGGAGGTATGTTCTCTGTTGTAATAACAGAGGTGATACAATACTGCATACTTATCATTGCATCCATAGCCATAGGCATAATAGCTATTCATCAGGTTGCACCCGGTGCTATTGATGCTGTTATTCCTGCCGGCTGGAAATCGATAGGCTTTGGCCATACCACAGGGTTAGACTGGAATAGCATTTCAGGGACAGCATCACCCAAGCTGCATGCTTTCAATGACTGGATCAAGAAAGATGGTTACGAGATGTTCGGCCTTTTCTTCATCATGATGCTCTTTAAAGGCATATTCATCTCAGCAGCAGGCCCGGCCCCCAACTATGACATGCAGCGTATCCTTGCAACAAGAAGTCCTAAAGAGGCATCAAAGATGAGCTCACTGGTCAATGTGGTTCTCAACCCGGCCCGTTACTTTATGATAACAGGTCTTACAATACTTGCCCTGGTACACTTTGACAAACTGTATACAGGATCTCTCACCTCTCCTGACTTTGAGAGCATTCTGCCCGAGGTTCTTGCCACATATGTCCCCGTAGGTTTACTCGGGTTCCTCATGGCAGGGCTCATTGCTGCATTCATGAGCAACTTTGCGGCAACAGTAAATGCAGCCCCCGCATACCTGGTAAATGACATTTACAAAAGATATATTAACCCTCATGCAAGCGAGAAGACCTACGTGAGAATGAGCTATGCAGCTTCACTCCTCATTGTAGTAATAGGCGTATCTGTCGGATTCTTCGTCACCTCAATAAATGAGGTGGTACTCTGGATCACCGCTGCCCTCTGGGGCGGATATACAGCTCCGAACCTTCTCAAATGGTACTGGTGGCGCTTCAACGGCTATGGTTACTTCTGGGGTATGGTCGCCGGTATAGGTGCCGCACTCCTACTGCCGGCCCTGAACCTCCAGATACTGCATGAATGGCCGCTGATGAACAACTTCAGCATGAACGCATTCCCCATTATCCTGCTTATATCTCTTATAGGTTCTATCCTGGGCACTCTCCTCACCAAACCGGAAGACGATGAGACCCTGAAACAATTCTATAAGAATGTCAGACCATGGGGATTCTGGAAACCTGTACATAAACTCGTTGTTGCCGAAGACCCGACATTTGAAGGCAACCGCGATTTCTGGAAAGATATGTTCAATATCCTGATAGGTGTCGTATGGCAGACTTCGCTGATAGCATTCCCGATCTTCCTGGTGCTGCGCGAATGGAAGTCATTCATCATTGCTATCACTATAACGGCTGTCACATCCATAACCCTTAAGTTTAGCTGGTGGAACAAACTTAAGGACTAGCAATTTTTCCAACTCGCTCTGTAGTATTCGGCAAACTCAGAAAGAGTATAGTTAACACTTTAACTGTTAATCAATTATGAAATTCGGATATTTCGATGACATATCGAACGAGTATGTCATAACCCAATATAAAACACCATACCCTTGGATTAACTACCTGGGTAACAAAGAGTTCTTCTCAATAATATCCAATACTTCAGGCGGATACAGCTTCTTCAAAGATGCAAGGCTGAGAAGACTTACACGATACAGATACAATAATGTTCCATTGGATGACGGTGGAAAGTATTTCTACATAAATGACAATGGGACAATATGGTCACCTGGCTGGAAACCGGTTAAGAATGATGTGGATAACTATTCATGCCGTCATGGACTAGGGTATACAATCATAAAGGGAGAAAAAAACAACCTGATGGCAGAGGTTACAAGTTTTGTGCCTCCAGATGATAACTGCGAGGTGCAAATTGTAAGGTTGCTTAACACTGATAGCCAGCCAAAGCATTTCAGACTGTTCTCCTTTGTTGAATGGTGCCTGTGGAACGCCCTCGATGACATGACCAACTTCCAGCGTAACTTCTCCACAGGAGAGGTGGAAGTCGACGATAGCGTCATATATCACAAGACTGAGTACCGCGAGAGAAGAAATCACTATGCATTTTACTCTGTCAATCATCCCCTGCATGGTTTTGATACTGACCGTGAGACGTTTCTTGGTATCTATAACGGGTTTGACAGACCTGACACTGTCTTTGCCGGAGAACCATGTAACAGCATCGCCCAGGGCTGGTCTCCTGTGGCATCACACTGCCTCGACATTGAGCTGCGTGCAGGCGAGGAGAAATCACTGGTCTTTGTCCTTGGTTATATAGAGAACCCTGACAACGAAAAGTTTGTCGCACCAAAAGTGATAAACAAGAGCAGGGCAAAGGAGATGATTGCACGGTACGACAATACAGACAAGGCACGAAGAGCTCTCGCTTCACTCAATACATACTGGACCGAACAGCTGTCGGTCTTCAATGTAAAACACAGTGACCCACGGCTGGAGCGCATGGTCAATACCTGGAACCCATACCAGTGTATGGTGACATATAATATGTCACGCAGTGCCTCTTACTTTGAATCAGGAATAGGAAGGGGAATGGGCTTCCGCGACTCAAACCAGGACCTGGTGGGTTATGTCCATATGATACCCCGGCTGGCCCGTGAGAGGATAATAGACATCGCCTCAACACAGTTTGAGGACGGAAGCGCATACCATCAGTATCAGCCTCTCACGAAAAGAGGTAATGCTGACATAGGAGGTAACTTCAACGATGACCCTGTATGGCTTATTTTTGGCGTGGCAGCATATATCAAGGAGACAGGCGACTGGGCCATACTCGATCAACAGGTGCCCTTTAACAGTGATGCTGATAACACTGCCACCATGTTTGAGCACCTCAGAAGATCATTTTTTCATGTGGTGAATAACAAAGGCCCGCACGGTCTGCCACTGATAGGACGAGCCGACTGGAACGACTGTCTCAACCTCAATTGCTTCTCTACCAACCCTGACGAGAGCTTCCAGACCACAGAGAACCAGAAAGGCGGTAAGGCTGAATCAATATTCATTGCTGCCATGTTTATACTCTATGGCCGCGATTTTATCAACATAGCCAGAAAAAGAGGTGACACAGCAACAGCAGATGAGGCGGAGAAATATGTCGGGGAGATGATAACTGCCGTAGACAACTACGGATGGGACGGTGAGTGGTTCCTGAGAGCCTATGACTTCTACGGCAGGAAGATAGGAAGCCACGAAAACGATGAAGGTAAGATCTTCATTGAGTCACAGGGTATGTGTGTCATGGCCGGGATAGGACTGAATGACGGCAGGGCCGAAAAAACCCTAGCTTCAGTGAACAGATACCTTGCATGCGACTATGGTATTGTACTCAATAACCCTGCCTTCACAAGATACTATGTGAACATGGGTGAGATATCGAGCTACCCTGAAGGTTATAAGGAGAATGCCGGCATCTTCTGTCATAACAACCCATGGATAATAATTGCTGAGACACTCACAGGCAACGGCAACAGGGCTTTTGATTACTACTCATGCATAACACCATCATATATTGAGGAGATAAGTGATCTTCACAAGACAGAGCCATATGTCTATTCACAGATGATAGCCGGGAAAGATGCTGTCACTCCCGGAGAAGCCAAAAACAGCTGGCTCACCGGCACAGCTGCCTGGTGTATGTATTCGGTAACACAATACATACTCGGCATACGGCCTGACTATGACGGGCTGCTGATTGACCCGTGCATCCCCGAATCGTGGGAAAAGTTCAGTATCAGCCGCCGCTACCGCGGTGCAACATATAATATTGAGATACTGAATCCCGACAGGAAATCAAGAGGCGTCAGCGAGGTTTTTATTGACGGAGCAAGAGTCAGTTCACCGCTTCTCCCCCTATTCCCTGAGGGATCTGTGCACTCCGTAAAAATAATAATGTGATGATTATCAAAGAAGTAATATGACAAAGCAGGTAATATGGGTGATGGCAGCAATAATGGCTGCCATCATTCTGGTATCATGCCACGGCAGATCCCGGTTAAAGGCGAATGATGGATCAGAAACCATCCTCATCAATCAGGTTGGTTATCGGCCTGATGCTTCAAAAATAGCACTGGTGAGAACCGATGATACTATATTCAGCATCATTGATGTTACAACAGGCAACTCCCTCTTCAAAGGCGGGTGCGGAGAGAAAATGTACTGGAGCTATTCAGGTGACAGCGTGCGCAAAGCAGACTTCTCAGCTCTGAATACCCCTGGAAACTACAGAGTAACAACTGGAGATAACAATGAGTCTTCATATGCTTTTTCCATTTATCGGGGTATCTATACAAACCTTGCAAAGGCAGTAGCGAAAGCCTTTTACTATAACAGATGCAGTTTTGATATCGATAATGAGTCAGGAACAATATGGGCCAGAAAGTCCGGTCATCCTGATACGGCGGTCATTGTGCACAGCTCAGCAGCATCTGATGAGCACCCCGAAGGATCAATAATTTCGAGCCCCGGTGGGTGGTATGATGCCGGTGATTACAACAAGTACGTTGTCAACAGCAGTATAACTGTTTATACCATGCTGCTGGCATACCAGCTTTACCCTGAGTATTGCCGGTCATTGAAGACTGATATACCTGAGAGCGACAATGATATCCCCGATATAGCTGACGAGATACTGTACAATCTGAAATGGATGCTCACCATGCAGGATCAGAATGACGGAGGAGTATATCATAAACTCACTAACAAACACTTCAACGCCTTCGAGATGCCGGAGGTAAGCACTGAACCAAGGTATGTGGTGATGAAATCAACTGCCGCCACACTCGACTTCGCTGCAGTAATGGCTATGGCTTCAAGAGTATTCAGGGATGAGGAGGTAAAAGAACTCAGGGATCTTGCGTCAACATGCCGCAGGGCAGCACTGTCGGCAATGGAATGGGCCACCAGAAACCCTAATGTCATCTTCAGAAACCCGGAAGATATATCAACAGGTGAATATGGCGACACAAATCTCTCCGACGAGCTTTTCTGGGCTAAAGCCGAGCTGGCAGCAACAACAGGTAACAGCCTGCTGCTGACCAAGGCTGACTTCAATAATGTGACATTCAGAACACCATCATGGTCTGATGTTGGTATGCTTGGCATCTATAGCCTGGCTCTCTCAGAAAATGATAACTATTCACCTGAGATAAGCCTTGCCCGGACAATTCTGAAAGAAGAGACAGACAAGCTGATTGCTAAATACAATGAGTCAGCCTATAATGTCAGTATTGACTATTTCCACTGGGGTAGCAATTCGGATGTGGCAAACCAGGGAATGATGAAACTTGTGTCACATAAGTTATCTGATGATGATAGATACCGCATTTCTGCCCAGGCTGACCTCGATTATATCCTGGGGCGGAACGCTACCGGATACTGCTTTGTCACAGGCATTGGAAGCCTCTCTCCTATGCATATACATCACCGCCTCTCTGGCGCTGACGGAGTTGAAAAACCTCTCCCCGGATTTCTCGTGGGCGGACCAAACCTCGATGTGCTGAATGATTGCATGCCACCGGTGCCAAGATCCCCTTTCCCTGCAAAGTCCTATACCGACAGTGAATGCAGCTACTCAACCAACGAAATTGCTATCAACTGGAACGCTCCTCTCCTCTTTATTACAGTAGCTCTTGAAAATTGAATAATGAGAGGTGAGACTTGAGGTGTTGATGCGTTGATGCGTTTAGTCGTTGATGCGTTTAGTCGTT
>QKCK01000175.1 GCA_003245695.1 Bacteroidota bacterium
GATAAAGCAGGACGATGAGTCTGTTCCTTATCTTGATAACGGTTTCTATTATCAGAGCCGTTATTTTGAAGGCAAGGAGTATCCTGTTTATTACAGGTGGCCTGAGAATGAAGTATCAAAGAGTGAGGTTCTGCTTGATGTAAATGCCCTTTCTGCAGGCCATAAATTTACTTCTTTGGGGGGAATGGCAGTGAGTCAGTCAAACAACCTGCTTGCATACAGTGTTGATCATGTCAGCCGGAGACAGTACACTCTTTTCTTCAAAGACCTGCAGAGCGGCAATATGCTTTCTGATTCGGTAAACAATACTACCGGGCAGGTTGTCTGGGCAAATGACAACAAGACGGTTTTCTATATAATAAAAGACACTCTTACACTCAGGGCAGCAATGGTTATGAAGCATGTACTCGGAACATCCTCTGCGCTTGATAAAATGGTATATAATGAGGCTGATGAGGAATTTGCCGTTTCGCTTAGTAAGACAAAGAGTCGTAAGTATATAATGATATATTCTCATCAGACTCTTTCCACAGAAACACTTCTGCTTGATGCTTCAAAACCTGAGGGTAAATTCTTTGTTTTTGAGCCAAGAAAGGCAAAACATGAATACCAGGTTGATCATCTTGACGGAGAGTTCGTTATTCGGACCAATAATGACGGGGCTTCCAACTTTAAGCTTATGAAGCTTGAAGAAGGTAAAAGAGGAATATCGAACTGGAAGGAGGTGATACCGCACCGCGACGATATTCTCCTTGAAGGATTTGAGCTTTTTGATAACTATCTTGCTGTAGAAGAGAGGATAAATGGTCTGACGAATATACGTATTATAGAAAAAAGCAGTGGTGATGAACATTATATTGATTTTGGAGAAGAGACATATACTGCATGGTTTTCAACAAATGCTATCGCAAACACAACTCTTCTCCGTTTTGGCTATTCATCACTGACAACTCCAAATTCCGTTTTTGACTATGATATGGCATCAAAGTCAAAGACTCTTCTTAAACAGGATTCTGTTCTTGGCGGATTTGACAGTGAAAGCTATGAGACTAAGCGTCTCTGGGCTAAAGCAAAGGACGGAACCGAGGTGCCTGTCTCTCTTGTTTACAGAAAGGGCTTTGTCAGGGACGGTAAGTCTCCAATGCTTCTATATGCTTACGGTTCATATGGTTATTCTACTGATCCTGGTTTCAGGTCTTCCATTATCTCACTCCTTGACAGGGGATTTGTGTATGCGATTGCTCACATTCGTGGCGGCAGTGAGATGGGACGCCAGTGGTATGAGAATGGGAAGCTTCTCAGTAAGATTAACACCTTCACTGACTTCAATGACTGTGCCCGTTTTCTCATTGAAGAGAAATACACCTCATCTGATAAACTGTTTGCTATGGGCGGCAGTGCCGGAGGATTATTGATGGGAGCTGTTGCAAATATGGAGCCGCAGCTTTATAAAGGTATAATAGCCCAGGTGCCTTTCGTTGATGTAGTTACAACCATGCTTGATGAGTCTATTCCTCTGACAACCTTTGAATGGGATGAATGGGGTGATCCTCGTCAGCAGGAGTATTATGATTATATGCTCTCTTACTCACCCTATGATCAGGTAAAGAAGCAGGCCTATCCAAATATGCTTGTCACTACAGGCTACTGGGATTCGCAGGTACAGTACTGGGAGCCGGCCAAGTGGGTGGCTAAACTGAGGGCTCTGAAGACAGACGATAATATTCTTATTATGGATGTTAATATGAGTGCAGGCCATGGTGGTGCTTCAGGCAGATTTGAACGATTACGGACACTGGCTCTTGAATATGCTTTTATGCTTGACCAGGTAGGGATAAAGAAATAGGCAGATCAAAAAGAGGCAAAAAAAAGGCACTTCTCTGTGAGGTGCCTTTTTTTAGATTATTACTCTTTTCAAAATCAGAACGCTGGTCTTCCTTCTTTTTTAAGTTTTACCTCCGGTTTTCTTGGCATAAGCTGATCACGCATAGCTGCATTATAGGCAAACCATGCTGTGATGATTGCATTCTGTTTCAGGTCATTTATAAGAAGCCTTTCCCATGTGTCCATACTTGTATGGTAACCCCTGCCATATTCAATCTCATCCTGGATGAACTGAAAGCCGGGAAGGCCTGCTGCATCAAAACTGAGATGATCAGTGCCTCCTGTATTACGTATAGTGATGGTTTTAAAGTCCATGTCGTTAAAAGGTTTCATCCATTCCTCAAACACGGGTCTCATCATATCATTACCCTGAAGGTAAACTCCACGGTATCTTCCTGTGCCATTGTCCATGTTAAAATATACTGAGAACTTATCATAGCCTGTCTTTTGCTGTTTTGTCTTGCCGTCATACAGGTATTTGTTTACATAGCCTCTTGATCCCAGGAGGCCTTGTTCTTCACCACCCCAGAGGGCGATACGTATGGTCCTGCGTGGAGATACGTTAAGTGCCTTCAGTATTCTCAATGCCTCCATCATCACCATGCAACCAGATGCATCATCTGCCGCGCCAGTGCCACCGTGCCATGAGTCAAGATGAGCCCCCAGCAGTACAATCTCATCTTTAAGCCGTGGATCTGTGCCTGGTATCTCACCTATTACATTATAAACCTCTTTGCCAGGGGTGAATGTGCAATGGATATCAGCTTCTATCTCCACTTTCTCTCCATGTCTGATAAGCCTTTGCAGTCTGCCATAAGCCTCCATCGGTATACTTACCTCTGGCAGAGGTATAGTGTCACTGCCATCATACCTGCCTCCGCTTGATCTTGGTATGTTGAAAGCATTCCCATTGTCAATAATAATTGCAGCACCTTCAGCAATGATAAAGGCGTTTATCTTTTCACGCAAATCCATTGCTTTCCTCCAGTCTCCCATAGTTCTTCCATAATTACCATTTCTGGGTTGGGGTGCTTTCGCCAGATCTTCAAGCTGCTCATCACTGTACCGGCTTGCAAGAGGTTCAAAGCTAACCTGATACTCTGCTGCTGGCCTCAGAGTTGGCATAGAGAGAATTACGGCTTTATCCTTAAGTTTCCCTTTATACTTCTCCAGATCTTCATCTGTATTGACCTCAACCAATGCCACTTCACATCTTATGAGTCCGTCAGTACCACCTGTCCATGCAAGAGGTGTAACTGAAAAGTTACAATAATATGGCGTAGTCATGGCTGCATATGCCCTGTTGTATTCCCATCCTCCATTTCTGAAATCGTCTGCCTTTTCAATTCTTACATTACTGAAGCCATATTCAATCATTTTTGCCTTTGCAATACCGGCTCCTCTGTCATAGCCTGGCGACCCTGTCAGCCGGGGGCCGGCAAGATCAGTAAGTATATATGACAAGGTCTCCATATCTGAGTTGGACTGTCCCTCAGTTTTTATCTTATAAACCATGTCGAGGTTGGCAGAAGGTGACTGACCAAAGGTCAGGATACTGAAGGCCATGGTGACAATCAGTAATTGAAGTGTACAGATGGTTTTCATTCTTCTTCTTTTTTACTTTTTTTGGTTTGATAAATAAAGATATAGTCAAATTCTCCAGCACATGTGGGTTTAACTTTAATTAACTTTATTTTTGTGCATTAATATTCATGTAATGGTTTACCCTGAAATATTTGAAAATAAAATAGGTTTTGACAGAATAAGAGAGTTGCTGTCAGCTGATTGTCTGAGTCTTCTGGGAGTACATAAGATAACCACAATGATGCCATCGTCTGACAGGGATTATATAATCAGGCAGGTGGCACTCACAGCTGAGTTTCAGCAGTTACTCTCTTTTGGAGAACAGTTTCCGGCTGATAACTTCTTGGACCCTTATGAGATGCTTGAAAAGATACGCATCGAGGGCACTTTTCCTGAGCTGGAAGAGGTTGTCGCGTTACGCCGGTCGCAGGAGACAATAAGGAAAATGCTCAATTTCTTTCGCATGCGTAAGGATGATCTCTATCCTGAATTGCGGTCTCTTTGTTCACAGGTGGTCTATTATCCTTTTGTGAGTGAAGCGATAGACCGTATTATAGATAAGGACGGCAAAGTCAAGGATAACGCTTCCCCACGTCTGAAGGAGATACGTAGTGATCTGGCTTCAAAGAGTGCTGCTGCTGTCAAGAGGCTTCATGCTGTGCTTCGTCAGGCACAGGCTGACGGAATAGTTGATCGTGATGTGTCAATATCTGTTCGCAATGGCAGGGGGGTAATTCCTGTCAGTGCCTCCAACAAAAGAGGGATAAAGGGTTTTGTTCATGATGAATCTGCCACAGGTAAGACCGTATTTATTGAACCGGCTGATGTTGTTGAACTGAATAACGAGATTACTGAGCTCGAACATGAGGAGAGACGTGAGATAGTACGTATACTTATTGCCCTGGCAGATACCCTCAGACCATATATTGATGACCTCTCTCTCAGCTATGATTTTATGGCAGAGATTGATTTTATAAGGGCAAAGGCTATTTTTGGAAACCGACTGGGATCAATAATGCCACCTGTAGCTGATGAACCTCATGTGAGGTGGGTTAATGCACGTCACCCACTTCTTATGATCTCGTTTGCAAAGACAAAGGACAGGCAGGTAGTGCCACTGACAATCTATCTAGATAAAAAAGAGAGGATATTGGTTATCTCGGGCCCGAATGCAGGAGGTAAATCTGTGTGCCTTAAAACAGTTGCATTGATACAGTATATGTTACAGTGCGGAATGACTGTCCCGGTGATGGAGGGTACCGAGACCGGTATTTTTCACGACTTCTTTATTGATATTGGTGATGAGCAGAGCATTGAGAATGATCTTAGCACCTACAGCTCACACCTTATTAATATGAAGAATATGCTTCGTTTTGCCAGTGACAGATCGCTGATACTCATTGATGAGTTTGGTACCGGAACTGAGCCAATGATAGGAGGAGCTATTGCTGAGGCAATTCTGGCTGAGCTGAATAAAAGAGGTGTCTTTGGGGTTATCACAACACATTATACCAATCTGAAGCACTTTGCAACTTCGCAGGAGGGGATAAGCAACGGGGCAATGGCATTTGATAATCATCTGATGCAGCCACTCTTCCGTCTGGATCAGGGTAAGCCTGGAAGCTCCTTCGCCTTTGAGATAGCACGTAAGATTGGCCTGCCTGCTGAGATACTTAATGATGCTGCCTCAAGAGCAGGAGAGGGTAATGTTGACTTTGACCGTAACCTGAAGGACATTGCACGTGACAAAAGATACTGGGAGAAGAAGCGGGAGTCAATACGTCAGCATGAGAAAAAGCTTGAAGATCTTATATCAGCTTATGAGGCACAGATGGGCGAGATAAAATCAAAACAGAAAGATATTATAACCCAGGCAAAGAGCAAAGCAGAAGAGATGTTACGCGATTCCAACCGTGTTATTGAAAACACCATAAGGACTATCCGTGAGTCACAGGCTGAGAAAGAGAGGACAAAACAAGTGCGCGAGGAGCTTGAGGCGTTTCGTGATACAGTAGGCTCTGTCACAGACCAATCTGATATCTCTGATACAAAAATGCCAAAGCTGAAAGAGCATCAGATAAGTATTGTAAAACGTGTTGCCCGGAAACCTGAAAAACCACAGCAGAAAAAAATAAAGGAGAGACTTATTGCCGGCGATTATGTAAAAATATCAGGAACACAGTCAGTAGGAGAGATTAAGGAAATACGGGGAAAAAAATATCAGATTATCTCCAACAATGCAATAATGACTGTCACCGCTGATATGATAGAGCCTGTAAGTATCAAGGAATACAAGCTCCTGTCAGCAAAACAGGCTCCTGTCAGCAAGCTTGACTGGGAGATGACAAAGAAGAGAACTCAGTTCCATCCTGAGATAGATGTCAGGGGCATGC
>QKCK01000089.1 GCA_003245695.1 Bacteroidota bacterium
GTGCCAGTCTTTCTATCTCAAGGGCCATTCCTATCTTTTTGTCCATGGCCACACCCGCAATGTCAGGATCAAACAGCTCATCAACAGGTACTATGGGTGAGACAACCGGAATAATATTGCTCTCATCAGCTGTTGTAAGCTTCGCAAAACGAATTGCACTGGCGATAGTATCTTCCAATGCCTTTTTATTCAGATCATTGCTATAACTGAAGCCGATGGCGCCGCTTACTATTACTCTGATGCCGATGCCAGCAGAGGATGCCTCCTCAATAGTCTCTATTTCGCCATTTAATATATTCACTGACAGATTTCTTCTTGTCTCAAGGAATATCTCGGCCGAATCAGCACCCATTTTCAGTGCCTTACCGACCAGGTTCTGTATAAGTTCTTTATAATTCATTATTCTCTTATTTCTGTTTTACATCAGGCTTTGCTTCCACCCACATTTATCCCGCGAATTCTTACAGTTGGCTGTCCGGCAGTTACCTCGGCACTCTGCCCCTTGCCACAAATACCCGGGCCGAAAGCCAGGTTGTTGCCTACAGCATCAATGTTTGATATTACATCCAGGCAGGAACCTATTAAAGTGGCTCCCCTGATAGGGATTGTCTTCCTGCCATTCTCAATAAGATAGGCCTCCCTGCATGTAAAATTGAACATACCTGTAACCGGGTCGACACTGCCACCGCTAAGACTCTGTACATAAATACCCTTCTTTGTCGATTGCAGAATATCAGCAGGATCATCAGTGCCCTGATCAATAAAGGTATTTGTCATTCTCGGAATGGGTATATATCTGAATGACTCCCTCCTTCCATTCCCTGTCCGCTTCATGCCCAGCTGCCTGGCACTCAGTATGTCATTCATATACCCCAGGAGAACTCCCTTTTCAATAAGAAGGTTTCGCTGAGCAGGAGTTCCTTCATCGTCATAGTTGATGGTTCCCCGGAAATTCGGAAGAGTGCCATCATCAACCATGGTAAAGCAATCACTTGCTACTTTCTTTCCTATTTTCCCGGTAAAGGCACCTATACCCTTTGCTATGTTATCAGCCTCCAGGGGATGTCCAACAGCTTCGTGTACCAGAACACCACCCCATCCGTTCTCCATAACCACATCCATAACACCTGCAGGAGCCTCCCCGGCTGAAAGCATTGCTATCGCCTCCCTCGCCGCATTCTGTGCCACCTGTTCAGGCGAGACCTTTTCAAACATCTCAAAACCACTGTGATTGCTTAACCTCTCACGCGACATGTGCCTTGCATTACCATCAGCTGACATTGTCTGAACAATAAAAAAGAGCAACGGGAGCTCATCTCTCAGATAGAGACCCTCACTGTTGGCAATAACCCGTCCCCTCACCTCATCATAGTAATTCACCGAGGTCATCTTTATCCTTGGATCATACTCCATTGCAGCCTGATCGGCCCTTTTCATTATCTCTATGCGCTTCTCATCAGCAACATCCTCAAGTGGTATACCAACGGTAACAAACGATCTGTAATCAGTAGGTGAGAGATTGACCGGGATTATATTACTTCCGGTGTTGGCAACATAAGAAGCTACCTCCGCAGCGCGCAGCAGACTCTCCTCTGTCACCTCATCGGTATAGGCATATCCCTGACGGTTCCCCGAAATAACCCTTACTCCCGCCCCCTGGCTTATACCATACAAACCGCTGCGAAACTTTGACTCTTCCATCACTATCTGTTTCGAGACCCTGCTCTCGATGTAAACCTCCGCAAAATCACCGCCCTTCTCCAGAGCCCTGGCTATTACCTTTGAAAGCATAGCCCTGTCAGTATCAAGAACCGAAACTGACCCATAGCCATTCTTGCAGGCAGTCAATTGTGATAAGAGAGCCGGGGTAGCTGCTACAGCCAAGCCCCCTTTCATTGTTAATTCAAGAAATCTCCTGCGGGGTATATCCCTTACCGAGAATCCTTCCTGTCTGTTGCCTTTTTCTCCCATTGAATCTGTTATTATGGAATTATTCTGTCATGTCATGGCCATATACATTACCTGTTCACATGGTTTCCTGGAATGCGGCCTGAAAATCCAAATTTAATCTTATTCAGAAATCATGACATCTATATTTTCTTAACTACTGTTAAATTTTTCACTTTTCTCTCTTTTAAGCAATGAAATACCTGTTTATGTCTCTATTGTCCCCCACCTTTTATAAATTTGAATTGAAAACAAAGGTAAAATGTACAGAACCGACTACCATATCCATTCATCATTCAGTGATGGAAAAGCTGCACCTGAAGAATACGTGGAAGCAGCTATCAAGGCAGGCCTTGATGAAATTGGATTCTCCGAACACGTCACTCTTACCGCCGAAAAACAGAGGTGGAGCATGGACACAGAACGCCTGCCTGAATATGTGGGATATATTGATTCATTGAAAAAGAAATATTCTTCCATAGTTGTGAGAACAGGTATTGAACTTGATTTTTTTCCTAACAGAGAGAATGAACTTCAGCAAATATGCAATGAATTCTCTTTTGACTATGTAATAGGATCTGTACATTATCTTGGTGAACAGACTGTTGACCTGGGCCCGGAATTCTACATCGGGAAAGATATCTCAACCATTTATGAGAATTATTTTAATCTTGTATGCGAAGCTGCAGCCTCAGGCCTCTTCGATATTATCGGCCATCCTGACCTTGTCAGGATTCATCGCTTCAGACCCGACAATGATATCACTCACCTGTATGAAATGATGGCCGATGCATTAGCCCGTCATGACGTAGCCTTTGAACTCAATACCAACGGTCGTAATAAACCCCTTGGCGACTTCTATCCGGATAAAGAATTCCTCCATATTTTTGCCAATCGTGGTGTAAATGTCTGTGTTAACTCAGACGCTCATATGCCTGTCAGGGTAGGACAATTTTTCAATGAAGCCTATGAGCTTCTCAAAGTGAACGGCTTCACTGAAATGGCAACATTCATCAAAAGAGAACGCTATCTTATTCCGTTTTAAACCATTCCGGTCCGGCTAATCCGAGAGATTATCGTATATTTGAAAACAAACGATACGTGTATTTCTTACACTTCATTAAAACTATCACAATTATGAAGCCTATCAGACTATTGCTTTTACTGGCAATAATAGCAATTGCCGGGTGCAAGGGAAAAACTCTCCCAGAGATAAATAGAGGAGGCCATGAGATAGTGGGTTTCAGGGCTATCCCATTTGAAATGGATGAACTCAGGCTGCTTGATGGTCCGTTTATGAGGGCCACTAAGTTAAATGAAAAGACACTTCTGGGTTATCAGCCTGACAGATTCCTGGCTAAATTCCGGATTGAAGCCGGTTTAAAGCAACGGGCAGAGCAGTATTACGGATGGGAGGAGAGCATGCTTGCAGGCCATAGCCTGGGACATTATCTGAGTGGTCTGTCGTATATGTATAAGACAACAGGTAACCCTGAATATATGAAAAGGGTTAATTATATCGTCGGTGAGCTCCGTGAGTGTCAGCTTGCCAGTGACGGAGGCTATATCGGGGCATTTACCGGAGGTAGAAAAATTCTTGAGACAGAAGTGGCAAAAGGCAACATCAGGTCACAGGGCTTTGATCTCAATGGTATCTGGGCTCCGTTTTATACTATGCATAAAATAATGGCAGGACTTCGTGATGCATATCATCTCTGTGGTGACAGTACTGCTCTGATGGTTGAGAGGGATTTTGCTGATTGGATAAATACGATAATAGCTGATCTTGATGATCAGCAGATACAGGAGATGCTGAAATGTGAGCATGGTGGTATAAGTGAGACACTTATCGACCTGTATGCTGATACCGACAATAGAAAATATCTTTCCATGTCGGGTGTTTTTTATCAGAAAGAGGTCCTTGATCCTCTGAAGTCCGGAGAAGATATACTACCCGGAAGGCATTGTAATACAAATATTCCCAAGCTCATTGCCCTTGCCCGCTCATATGAGATAACAGGAGACACCAGTGACAGGAAAGCCGCGGAATTTTTCTGGCAGACAGTTACAAGACATCACACATATGTTACAGGAGGTAATGGTAACGATGAGTATTTTGGTGCCCCTGACAAACTGAGGAACAGGCTTGGAGAAGGGACTACTGAAACATGTAATGTGTATAATATGCTGAAGCTGTCGAACCATCTTTTTGAGTGGAGTGGTTCAGCAGAAGTGGCTGATTTTTATGAGAGAGCCCTTCTGAATCACATCCTCTCTTCACAGAATCCGGAGAATGGAGAGGTTGTATATAATCTCTCCCTTGATATGGGTGGTTACAAGGCATTTCAGGATCCTGGTGAATTTACCTGCTGTATAGGGACAGCAATGGAGACACACTCAAAATACATGAACTCAGTTTACTTTCATAATAATGATGAGATTTTTGTATGTCAGTTCATTGCGTCAGAAGTGGAGTGGAGAGAGAAAGGTTTTACGCTAACGCAGAAAACCGCATATCCTGAAGAGCAGTCAACCAAGCTTGTCATATCTTGTGCAGAGCCGGAATTTATTACAATAAATATCAGATATCCGGTCTGGGCAAAAGAGGGTTTCCAGATAAAAGTGAATGACAGGATTGAGCATTACCATCAGAATCCGGGCAGTTTTGTTTCCCTGAGACGGAAATGGAATGATGGTGATATAATTGATGTAGTCATGCCCTTCGCCTTAAGACTGGAATCGATGCCAGATGACTCTTCCCGTGTTGCTGTGATGTACGGGCCTCTTGTCCTGGCAGGCCTCCTTGGTGAGGTGAATGATACTGCTTCAACAAGTCCGCTATATGTTCCGGTACTTATGACCTCTGACAGAGATCCTGCTTCATGGCTGGTACCGGTTGAGGGGCAGACAAACACATTTATGATGCGAAGAACAGGACGACCCCGTGATGTTCTCCTGATGCCCTTTTACAAGATATACAACAAACGGTATACTGTCTATTGGGATATGTTTTCAGAGAGTGACTGGAAAGAAAAAGAGGAGTCATATTTGTCGCTTCTTGAATTCAGAAAGAACCTGGAAAAGACCACTATTGACTTCTTTCAGCCGGGAGAGATGCAGCCTGAAAGGGATCATAACATGAAAGGAGACCGCACCAATCCCGGCAGTTTTAAAGATCGCCCTTTCAGGGAGACACGTGGGGGCTGGTTTTCTGTTGAGATGAAGTGTGACCCTGACAGATCTAACAGAATAGTAGCTGAATACTGGGGTGGGTTTCCCGGCGCAAAGACTTTCGACATAATTGTTGAAGGCACGGTCATTGCCACTGAAAACATCAGTAACAGGAAGGATGGTGAATTCATTTTTGTGGAATACCCTGTTCCAGCTGAGCTTACAAAGGGAAAGAAGAAAGTGAATATAAGAATTGAGGCCCATAAGGGAAATATGGCTGGTCCTCTCTTTGGCTTGCGGACAGTGAGATGAGAGTATTGTCAGGCTGCCATAAGGTGTTCAAGAAGTATCTTAACGCCAATAGCTGCCAGGATTATACCACCTAATATCTCAACTCTTGATCCGAGGTGAGATCCTGCTGATTTACCGATTCTGATAGCAATCATAGAAGCCAGGAAAGTGACAGCGCCTATCAGTAGTCCGGCTCCCCATATATTTATACTCAGGAAGGCAAAACTAACCCCCACGGCAAAGGCATCAATGCTTGTACCGGCAGCCATGGTAATAAGCACTGACAATTTTCTGAAGTCATATTCTTTTTTCTCCTGGCATGCAGTCAACCCGCCCAGAATCATTCTGACACCCAGAAAAAGAAGGAGCCCAAAGGCAACCCAATGATCAAAGCTGCTTACATAACTGCTTACTGTGGAGCCAAGAAAAAAGCCGGCAACCGGCAGTCCTCCCTGAAAAAGCGCCATGGTAAATGCTATTCTCATAGCATCAATGAAGATAATCTTTGATTTTACCACACCGCACGATAATGATACTGCGAATGTATCAAATGAAAGTCCGACGGCTATTCCAAGAAGTGTTAAATAATCCATTGTGTAGAAATGAGCTGCAAAAGTATGGATTTATTACTAATTTTGCCACCGTTTTGAATTGAATATGAGATTACTGATACAGAGAGTCAGGGAAGCCTCGGTGACCATAGACGATAGTCTTTATTCCTCAATAGGAAAAGGTCTTCTGGTATTAACAGGAATAGAGGAAGCCGATAATGAGGATGATGTAAAATGGCTGGCTGCCAAATTAATGAACCTTAGGATTTTTGATGATGAAAATGGAGTGATGAACTTTTCTGCTATTGAAACGTCATCTGATATTATGATAGTAAGTCAGTTCACTCTGCACGCTCTGGTAAAAAAGGGTAACCGTCCTTCATATATAAGGGCTGCCCGTCCTGACCATGCCATACCTCTTTATGAAAGATTCATCTCTGAAGTAAATTCCATTGCCCGAGGCAAGGTTGCTACAGGTAATTTCGGAGCCATGATGGATGTCGCACTGATAAACGATGGCCCGGTAACAATATTCATTGACAGCAGGAACAGAGAATGAGAGAAAAAGAGTTTAAGAGGTCGGTACTTATTGTAACAGCATTTGCATCATTTCTGACACCCTTTATGGGTTCTTCGGTAAATCTGGCATTGCCTTCCATTGGAGACGAATTCGGGTTAAATGCGGTTACCCTGAACTGGATTGTAAGCAGTTATATGCTTTCAACAGCGATATTTATTCTTCCTGCCGGAAGAATGGGAGATATTGTAGGAAGAAAGAAAATCTTCACCATTGGCATCTTCCTCTTTACTCTTACCATGTTGCTTCTTTCATTTACCCCCAACATCACCTGGCTTCTTATTATCAGGGTAATACAGGGTGTGGCCAGTGCCATGGTCTTCGGCACCAACCTGGCGATACTGACAGATGTCTTTCCGGTAGGAGAAAGAGGCAGGGCAATGGGTATAAATGTCACTTCTGTTTATGTAGGTCTTTCAGCAGGCCCGGTATTGGGAGGTCTTCTGACAAAATACCTTGGCTGGAGAAGTATATTTGCATTCCTGATACCTCTGGGAGTAATAAGCCTCATACTGATAACCAGGCGAATGAAAGGAGAGTGGCGCGATTCACATGGTGAAAGGTTTGATTGGTTTGGATCGATAGTGTATGGCATTTCTCTGGCAGCTATTATGTATGGTTTTTCAAAGCTTCCATCGCCTACCGGATGGATACTGACCCTTACAGGAATAATTCTTATTCCGCTATTCATACTGATAGAGAGAAAGAGTGCCTCACCTCTTTTTGACATCTCCCTGATATTTAGAAACAGGGTTTTTGCCTTTTCGAGCCTGGCAGCACTCATTCACTATTCAGCCACAAGTGCCATTGGATTTTTCCTTAGTCTTTATCTGCAGTATATTAAGGGTTTCGGGCCCCGTGAGGCAGGATTTGTGCTGATGTCATGGCCTGTAATTATGGCCGTCCTCTCTCCACTGGCAGGTAAAATGTCTGACAGGCATGATCCGGGGAGACTAGCTTCAATAGGTATGGGTATTACCTCTGCAGGATTATTGATGCTCTGCACTCTCTCAGGCGAGTCAGGAATAATATTTGTCGCTGCCATACTGGCGTTGCTTGGTATGGGTTTTGGTCTCTTTTCATCACCCAACACAAATGCCATCATGAGCTCGGTTGAAAAAAAACAGCTAGGCAATGCTTCAGGAATGGTGGGCACAATGAGAATGGTGGGGCAGACAATGAGCATGGGTATAGCAATGATGCTTATTGCTTTGTACCTGGGAAAGGAAAAAATAACTCCTGAAAATCATCTCCGTTTTATCTCAAGCATGAAGACAGGCTTTGCAATATTTGCTGTGATGTGTATCATAGGCGTTTTCGCATCGCTGGCACGGAATAAAAAAAACATAAAATGACCTTAAAAGAAGCACAGGAGAGTGTTGATCAATGGATCAGGATCTACGGTGTAAGATATTTCAATGAACTCACCAATATGGCTCTGCTTACCGAAGAAGTAGGAGAACTGGCCAGAGTCATTTCAAGGAAATATGGGGAGCAGTCATTTAAAAAGGGAGAAGAAGAGATTAACCTGGAAGATGAACTGGCTGATGTTCTCTGGGTTCTTATCTGTATTGCCAACCAGACAGGTGTAGATCTCACACAAGCCTTCAGCAGGAACATACAAAAAAAGAGTACCAGGGACTCGCAGAGACATAAAAACAATCCCCGTCTCGATAAAAAGTAACATTTTTCAAATAATTAGGGACAGAAATTAAAAACTATTATATTGAAACCGGAATAAATACTGTTCGGGTTTCAATTTTTTAATTCATATATTTCTGGCTATGACAAAGTTGTATCAAAAGTTAATAAAGCTCAACCATTCCAGTGAGGAGATTTTAAAAGGGGTGAAAGATGCTTCAAAGCCTGTTGAAGGGGTGAACCGTGATGAATTATTAAAAGCTTTGTTCTCATTCATGGATCTTACGAGCCTGAATACAACAGACCATTCTGACTATATCAGACATTTTGCTGAAAAGGCATCTGCATTCAGAAAGTCATATCCCGACATGAAAGATGTTGCTGCCATTTGTGTCTTTCCAAACTTTGTACAGGCTGCACGTGAAGGGCTCAAGGATAGTGAGATAAAGCTTGCTGTTGTCTCTGCCTCTTTTCCCACATCTCAGACATTCCTGGAGGTTAAAGTCACCGAAACAGAGATAGCTGTTAGAAATGGTGCTGATGAGGTTGATATTGTTATCCCGGTGGGGCAATTCATTAACAAAGAATATGAAAGTGTCATTGAGGAGATCACCACCTTGCGCCAGAGCTCAGGAGAGGCAACACTTAAAGTGATACTTGAGACCGGATTATTAAATGATCCTGATATGATTTACCGTGCATCTGTGATTGCAATGGATTCAGGTGCAGATTTTATCAAGACATCCACCGGAAAGAGTCAGGTATCAGCAACACCTGAAGCTGCATGGATTATGTGCAAGGCTATTCTTGATTATTATAATGAAACCGGAATCATGGTAGGTTTTAAACCAGCCGGTGGAATTGTCAGTATTGATGATGCCGTTATCTACTACAATATTGTCAGCAATGTACTTGGCGAAAAATGGCTGACACCCGAACGATTCAGAATAGGAGCCAGCAGGTTGGCAAATAATATACTAAGAGAGCTTTATCCCGAGAGACCAACATTCTTTTAGAATTATAATCCACCATGCAGGTATCTGTTCAGGATACTATTAATATCCAGCAGGTTGACACCCTGAAAACAATAAAGCCAGATTACTATCTTGGCTCATATATTCCTGTTGACTCATCAGGGAGTTCCTTCCCTGATACTCTGATTACCTCAGACTATTCATTTGCACGAATCTTCACAGAGTATAACAGGCCATTTGGTGATGCTATGTCACGGGGTTCACTGAACAGTGATTTTTGTTTTGCTCTGCTCTCAATCTCGTTGGTATTACTTGCAGTGTTAACCATACTTGGCAGAAAACAGCTCTTCAATACCCTTTCATCACTCAGCCTGAAAAGACCGTATGTCACTCCCTCACACGGGTCACTTGGAATACTTTCATGGACACCGGTATTTGCAACACTGTTTGCTTTTTTAAATGTCTCTCTCTTCATTGTCATTGCTGGTGTTACCCTTGAACTGTTTGGGGACCTACGGGGGATTGCAACGGCACAATACATCGGTATCGTATTTGCTTCATCTGTTGCCGCACTTTTCATACGTCATATTATTTGCATATTCTCAGGCTCACTAAGCGGACACAAAAATGCTTTCAGCGAATACCGTGCTGTAATTGAGTCAATGTGGTTTTTGTCAGGCTTCGTTCTTTTTTTGTCTTCAATTGCAGTTCTATATTCTCCTTATAACCATCCCGAACACATTATCCTGGCTGGGGCCGGCGCAGTTGTTTTACTCTATTTCTATCGAATAATCAGATTGTTGATCATTTTTCTAAAGCAACGTATTTCAATTTTGTATTTCATTTTGTACCTTTGTGCCCTTGAAGTTTTACCTGTTTTAATAGGACTTAAACTGCTGAGATTATTTTAACTACATTCAATTTCTGATGGTCAAACTTAAAATTTAACGGCATTGAAGATAAGGAAGGTATTAGTGTCGCAGCCAGAGCCTCAGAATCCAAAGTCACCATATTTTGAGCTCGCAAAGAAATACAATCTGAGGATTGATTTTAAACAGTTTATCCAGATAGAGGGTATTTCTGCAAAGGATTTCCGTCAGCAGAAGATAAACCTGACTGATTTTACAGCAGTCATCTTTACTTCCAAGACTGGAATAGACCATTATTTCAGGATCTGTGAAGAGATGCGAATCACAGTCCCTGATACCATGAAGTACTTCTGTATTACAGAAAACGTTGCATTCTATCTTCAGAAGTACATTGTATACCGGAAGAGGAAGATTTTCCATGGAACAGCCAAATTTGAGGATCTCATTGACATCATTCTGAAACACAAAGAGGAAAACTTCTTTGTGCCTCTCTCTGACCCTCATAAGGCAGATATTCCTGACCTTCTTAAAAAGACAGGGATAAAATTCACTATTGGAACAATGTATCGTACAATAAGCAGGGACTTTAGCTCCAGCGAACTTGATTACGATATTCTCGTTTTCTTCAGTCCTTCGGGTATAAAATCACTCAAAGAGAACTATCCGTCATTTAAGCAAGGGGAGACAAAAATTGCTGCTTTCGGTCCTACAACCGCAGAGGCAGTAACAAATGAAGGGTTCAGGCTTGACATACAGGCACCAAACCCTAATGCCCCATCAATGACCATGGCTCTCGATTATTTTATCAGAGACTTCAACAAAAACAACAAGTAAAAGCGTAATGCTTTTATAAAACATGAAAGTATCATAAAGTTATTATGATACTTTTGTTTTTTATTATGAGTAAAGAATCCCAGAGCTTTGGAAAGGCTGAACATCTTTGTGGCATAACAACCATAAATACCCTTTTTGAAAAGGGACGGTCGAGGAATTTTCATTTCCTGAGAATAATATACCTTGCCGGTGATACCATCCCTGGAATTCCTCCTGTGAGAATACTCATCTCCGTACCAAAAAGGATTTTTAAAAAAGCTGTGACAAGAAACCTGATTAAAAGGAGGATCAGAGAAGCATACCGGAGAAACAAATCAACTCTTTTCAATGCACTTGAGAAACAAAACCAGAGAATCGATCTTGCCATATTATGGACAGGTAAAGAGGTTCTTTCGTACCATGAGATAACAGAAGCCTTAAAGGAGATTATTGAAAGGCTGTCACAACAAAAACAGCAATAAAAAGTTAAAGTATTATTAAAGGAACCAACGGAGAAGCAATTCGTTACCTTCACTGATTAACTTTGTCAAAATGAATTATGATGAAAATAAATAAAATAAAAAAGGGGCTGCTGATAATAGTTCTGGGTACCGGTCTTCTACTGAGCCTGGGCTTTGTCTTTGAAGAAAAAGAGAGTCATGAATTCAGCATAGCAAAGAATCTTGATATTTTTATTTCACTATTCCGTGAGCTGAACACCTTTTATGTAGATGAAATAGATCCTGAAAAGCTCATCACTAAAGGCATCAACAGCATGCTTTCATCACTTGATCCCTATACTGTATTCTACCCTGAGTCAGAGAGCGATGACCTTGATTTTATTACAACAGGAAAATATGGCGGACTTGGGTCACTAATAAGAAGATCAGGTGAGTACACTGTAATTACAGATGTTTATAAGGACTTTGCCGCTGATAAAGCAGGGGTTAAAGCAGGGGACCTGATGATCAGGATTGACGGAAAATCGATAAAAGGACTCTCAACTGATAAGGTCTCTTCCATGCTCAAAGGAGATCCCGGATCAGAGGTTGAAGTCACCTTCCTTAGAAACGGGGAAGAGCTGACAAAAAAAATAAAACGCGAAAGGGTTTATATTGAGGCTGTTCCTTACTATGGGATGCTGAACGAAAATACCGGATATATTCGTTTCACCGGTTTTACGCAAAATTGTATTGATGAAGTAAAAAATGCACTTGTCGACCTCAAAAACAATAAAGGGGCAAAAAGCATCATACTTGATATCCGAAATAATCCGGGAGGACTGATCACCGAAGCAGTGGAAATAGTCAATCTTTTCGTAGGACCCGGTCAGGAAGTGGTAAGTACTAAAGGCAGGGTAAAACAGTACGACTCCGACTTCAAGACAACAAAAGAGGCGATAGCACCTGACATGCCTCTCGTTGTTCTGATCAACCGTGGATCTGCTTCTGCTTCTGAGATTGTTGCCGGAGCTATCCAGGACCTCGACAGGGGTGTTGTTATAGGAGAACGCTCATATGGAAAGGGGCTTGTTCAGATAGCCCGTCCACTCAGCTACAAGGCACAACTGAAACTCACCTCTGCCAAATACTATATTCCCAGTGGCAGATGCATTCAGGCTGTAGATTTCTCGCACAGAAATGAAGACGGTAGTGTAGGCTTCATACCTGATTCACTCATTAAAACCTTTGCAACAAAAAATGGCCGGCAGGTTAAAGATGGAGGTGGCATCATACCTGATATAAATGTAAAGTCGGAAGTATTAAGCCAGTTTGCAACTGAGGTATATCTGCAGAATATGATTTTTGACTTTGGTACCAGATACTACTGGTCACACCCCCTACCATCAGGCCCGCTTGAGGTAAAACTGACAGAAGGCGATTATTCAGATTTCTGCAACTTCCTAAAGGAAAAGAATTTCTCGTATGAGTCACAGGCAGAAAGCACCTTTTCAGATTTCATAAAAGAGGCAAAAAGCGAAGGTCTTTATGATTCCAATCTCGAGTCTATTGAAAAAATCAGCAAGTCAATGGAACATTCGCTGACTAATGATATGAAGACGAAAAAGGAAGAGATAACCAAACTTCTTGAGGCAGAGATTGTTTCGAGATATTTTTATAATTCAGGAGCAATAGAATACAGCATTATGTCTGATTCACAGCTAAGCAAGGCTGTTGAGGTAATTAATGATAATACGTTGTACAAGACAACACTTCTACCTGCAGCAGAAGCTGCAAAATGATCAGCTGTGTCTCCAGGAACTCGATTGATCATTGAAGAACTCCTTTTTCCAGACAGGTAGCTGTTCCTTGATTTTTTCGAGTGTTGCACTGCAGGCTTTCATTGCTTCGGCACGATGACCTGCAGATACCTTTATTACAAGTGATATCTCCCCGGCCTTTACCACTCCTGTCGAATGGAGAAAGATAATATCCCTCACATCGGGATAGAGATTCTTCACAGAGAGGATAATATCTTCAGCCTGAGAAGCAACCATTTCGGGATATGCTGAGTATTCAATTGCTGTAACGCTCTTTCCTCCAGCGTCATCAGCCCTGACACGACCAATAAACAGTGAATATGCTCCGGCATGCAGATCTTCATTCCCGTAATTAAGGATGCTCACTATGGTACTGTCATTAATTGGGCCGTCAAAAAGATAGTCTTTCATAATTTCAGTATTTAGCCTCCGGCAAACGGTGGCAGAAGAGCTACCGTATCACTATCCTGAAGCTTTGTATTGTCATTTCTGATAGCACCGTTGACAGCAAAACGGTAGCATGTTACTGATAACCTGTCAAAATCTTTTTCCAGTGCTTCTTTCAGCTCCTGCAGGTCAGAAGCGTGATAGTCAAGTTCTGCTGCGCCGGTTATCTCGCGGGTGATACCAAAAAAGAGTATTCTTGCCATTTAGTGAGCCTCCATCCAGTTTCTGCCTGTACCTGTGTCAACCTCCAGGGGAACGGAAAGAGTAACGGCATTAACCATCTCTTCCTTAATAAGGCTTGTGAGTTTTTCCACCTCTTCAGGCACCACTTCAAATATGAGTTCATCATGGACCTGCAAAATCATTTTTGCCCCGCACCCCTCCTTTACAAGCCGTTCCTCTATATGTATCATTGCGAGTTTTATTATGTCGGCAGCACTACCCTGAATAGGTGCATTGATAGCATTTCGTTCTGCATTACCTCTTACAACCTGGTTACGTGAGTGTATGTCAGGCAGAAAACGTCTCCTGCCAAACATTGTTGTCACATAACCACGTTCACGTGCCCCGGCAACAGACTCATCCATATAAGACTTTACCCTTGGATATGAAGCAAAATAACCATCAATAAGCTCTTTTGCCTCCTTGCGTCCTATAGTAAGCCGCTCAGAAAGACCGAATGAAGAAATACCGTAGATAATGCCAAAGTTGGCCGTCTTGGCACGTGATCTCATCTCTCGGGTAACATCATTGACAGAGACATTGAATATCTTTGCGGCTGTAGCCGAATGAATATCCTGGCCCGAAAGGAAATCTGATATCATGCCTTTGTCTCCGCTGAGATGAGCCATGAGCCGCAATTCTATCTGCGAGTAGTCGGCGCTGAGAAAAAGAGAGCCTGCTGCCGGAACAAATGCCCGCCGTATCTCACGCCCTTCCTCATCACGTACCGGAATATTCTGCAGGTTGGGATTTGCCGAACTCAGACGTCCGGTAGATGCCACTGCCTGATTAAAAGTGGTATGTATCCTTCCAGTCACAGGTGAGATAAGAAGCGGTAATGACTCCACATATGTGGATAAAAGTTTTTTCAGTCCCCTGTATTCAAGCACCTTGCCTATAACAGGATGCCGTCCCGAGAGACGCTGAAGAACCTCTTCATCTGTCCTGTATTGTTTTGTCTTTGTAAGCCTTGCATTATCATCAAGTTTTAACCTGACAAAAAGAATGTCGCCCAGCTGTTTTGGAGATGAGATATTGAATTCATGACCTGCAAGGGTATATATCTCTTTTTCAAGGCTGATTATCTTCTCCCGTAACTCACCGGCATAACTATTGAGAACAGGAGCGTTAAGCTCCACCCCTCTGCGCTCCATCCGGGCCAGAACCCTGATAAGTGGCATCTCAATCTCAACTGCCAATTGATATAGGCCCTCTTCTTTCAGGAGAGGTTCAAAAACATCCTTCAGCTGCCAGGTAATATCAGCATCCTCAACGGCATATTCAGTCAGTTTTTCAAGTGGCACATCCCTCATACTCTTCTGCCGTGGACCCCTCTCGCCGATAAGATCCTCAATAGGCACCGGCGAATATCCGAGATAGTTTCTTGCCAGGAGATCCATATTGTGTCTCTGATCAGGTTCAAGGAGATAATGGGCTATCATAGTATCAAAGAGATCACCTCTGACCTCAATATTGTAATTCGCCAGCACCTGAATGTCAAATTTGAGATTCTGCCCGATCTTTCTTACCCTGTCACTTGAAAAGATAGGCCGCAACATGTCTGCTATCCGCATGGCTTCATTCTGTCCGGGAGGAAACCAAACCATTATGCCCTCTCCTTTTTTCCATGAAAAAGAGATAGAAACAAGTTCAGCCGTCAGCGGATCGAGAGATGTTGTCTCGGTGTCAAAACAAAATTCTGAAAGATGACTCATCTCACTCACAAGCTCCCTGATACTTTCTGTTTCATGGATGACACGATAATTATGGGATACCGTGTCAACTGATCTTTTCGGGGCTTCAGTTGGCGATGCTGACATGTCGAAGAGGGTTCCCTGGAGTGAGCCGTCCCCGGCATTAAACAGGCTCTCTTTCTGTTGTTCAACAGTCTGCTCTCTCTTTTTTTCGGTGCTTTTCACACCCAGTTTTGCCGCCATTGATCTGAATTCCAGCTCTTCAAAGATTGAGCGGAGAGCCTCCTCATCAGCCTCACAGCGATGTAAGGCAGATTCATCCAGGTCAACAGGGACATTCCTTTCTATCGTGGCCAGCCTCTTTGATAACAATATCTGCTCCCTGTTATTCTCTATGGCCTCTTTCTGCTTCCCAGAGAGCTTTTCTGTTGACGAGAGGAGGTTTTCTATATCCCCGTACTCTTCGATGAGTTTACGGGCTCCTTTTGGGCCCACCCCTGGTGCTCCGGGAATATTATCAGATGCATCACCCATTAACCCTAGCAGGTCGGTAATTGATTCCGGCCTTACGCCATACTCCCTGACTATTTCAGCCGGTCCCCAGATTTCGGCGTCACCACCACTGCGTCCAGGCCGGTACATCAGTATCATCTCATTTACAAGCTGTGCATAATCCTTGTCAGGGGTCATCATATATGTTGTGAAACCCTGTTCTGAGGCTTTGACAGCCAGGGTGCCAATCACATCGTCAGCCTCAAAGCCCGGCACCTCGATAACAGGGATTCTGAAACCATCAAGTATCTTTTTTATATATGGCACGGAGCTCTTAATATCCTCCGGTGTGGCATCGCGATGTGCTTTGTACTGAGGATAGATCTCATTGCGGAAATTTGGACCAGGAGGATCAAAAACCACAGCAATATGTGTCGGGTTCTGCTTCAACAACAGGTCCTCAAGTGTCAGCAGGAAGCCAAATATTGCGGAAGTATTGAATCCTTTTGACGTTATCCTCGGGTTTCTTATAAATGCATAGTATGACCTGAAAATAAGAGCATATGCATCAAGTAAAAACAGTCTTTTATCCTCGCTCATTATCATCTGTTTTGTTATCAGAAGCATACCATTCTGCATATGCTGTTGCTGTCTCATAAAGCTTAAGGCTGTAAAGAGTTACTGATTGTGGCAATCGTGCTGAGATCAGAGCTGCAAAGTCAGAAACCAGATTCTCACATGTTGGCTGATAAGGAGCAACAATAAGATTCTCAAAAAGTGAAATATAACTTCTTAGCTTCTCTTCCGGCATTTCTCCCGAAACAACAATAGCATGATCATATTTCTCAATAATCTCATTTCTGACAACCTGTTTAAGCTCACCAAAGTCAATAACCATTCCGTAACTGCTGCTCTGCGGGTCATTTACCGGGGTACCTGCCACAGTAACATAGAGTATGTACGAATGACCATGCACATTACGGCATGGACCGTCATAATTGTTAAGTACATGAGCCATCTCAAACCGGAACTCTTTTGTCACTCTTATAACTGACATCTCCATAATTTATTTATAACAAAATTAACCTTTTAAAATCAGAATTGTTAAAAGATAGATTTTGCTATTATAATAAATTATCTTTTAAAGATACAGTCTATTAAAAATGAGTACATTTGCCGTTCAAAAATAACACCGATGATGGAGGAAAGGAAACAGACTATTCCGAATTTCTTTAACCAGAGTGTAAAGAAATATAAAGAAAGGAGTGCACTGGGTTTCGTAGGTGAGGCGTCACTGACGTATGAGGATATGGGTAAATCAGCCGGTTCTGTTATTGCTTTACTTGAAAAAAACAGTATAAAGCCTGGCGATAAAATTGCTCTTCTGAGCAGCAATATGCCAAACTGGGGAGTGATTTATTTCGCGGTAACCAGTATGGGCGCGGTTGTAGTACCAATACTCCCTGATTTCACATCTGCAGAAATCTCCAATGTGATCGAACATTCAGGCGCAGTTGCTATGTTCCTGTCATATTCACTGGCATCTAAAATCACTGACGAAATAAAGGAGAGGCTCCCTCTTATGATCGTAAGTGATGATTTTTCAGTGTATGAAGGTAAAGCATTGTCAGCCTATGACCCTGATCTTACACCTGTTTCAGATTACGATGTAAATGAAGATGACGTTGCAGCAATAATCTACACCTCCGGAACCACCGGAAAATCAAAAGGTGTAATGCTCACGCACAAGAATCTTTGCTTTACTGCCCAACAAAGCAGGCTCATACAATATGTTGTTGAAAGTGATGTCTTTCTTTCTGTATTGCCACTTTCACATACCTATGAGCAGACACTGGGATTGCTGCTCTCAACCTTTAACGGGGCATCAACAAGATATCTCCGTAAGGCACCAACCCCTTCCGTATTATTACCTGCGCTGGAGGAGGTCAGACCAACCACCATGCTGACCGTACCACTGATAATGGAAAAGATTTATTTCAATAAAATCATTCCTACATTCAGAAAAAACAGGATAGTATCACTGCTTTATTCAATACCTCCTGTCAGGAAACTACTGAACCGTGCTGCCGGTAAAAAACTTTACAAGACCTTTGGTGGCAGGCTTCGTTTCTTTGGTATTGGCGGTGCCAAGCTGAATACCAGTGTTGAACGCTTTCTTATCGAGGCTCGCTTCCCTTACGCCATTGGCTATGGACTGACTGAGACATCACCACTTCTTGCCGGCACAAAGGTTGGGTATCAGTCATTAGGCTCAACCGGCCCCGCAATGGAGGGGGTAACTCTTATGATCAGCAATCCTGATCCTGTGACAATGGAGGGTGAGATATGGGCAAAGGGTGATAATATCATGAAGGGATATTATAATGATCCTGATAATACTGCTGAGGTAATTACCCCTGATGGCTGGTTCCGCACTGGTGACCTGGGAGTGATATCACGCGATGGTTATCTGCATATTAAGGGCAGGCTAAAAAACATGATTGTGGGCTCCAGTGGTGAAAATATTTACCCTGAAGAGATAGAATCGGTTATCAATGACATGAAACATGTTATCGAATCTATCGTGGTACAGAAAAAGGGTAAGCTTGTAGCAATGGTTCATTTAAACATTGATGAACTGGAAGAAAAATACAGGCAGCTTAAAAAAGAGTATACCCAAAGAGCTGAGGAGATGGTTGATGATTATCTTGAAGAGATACGCCGATATGTTAACTCGAAGGTGAATAAATTCAGCCAGATACAACTTGTCATATATCAACCCGTACCTTTTCAGAAAACAGCTACTCTGAAAATAAAGCGATTCTTATATTACTGATTATTTTGCTGAAGTCTTTTTATCAATCAAAGACGTAACTTTCTCCCGGTTTTGTTTTAAGGACTATTGTATCGCAGACAGGTACAACAGTCCCATCATTCAGAGTAACATCCTTACTGAAAGGATTAATCATTCTGACTATCCCTCCCTTTTCGGCAGTCAGAATCACCTTTATTACAGACCCATCTTTCATCACTGCTGACACCAGAAGTGCCCCTTCGGCTCTGAGTGATTCGAAAGATACCTCTTTCCAATCGTGTGGAACCGCAGGAAAAACCTTTACGACTCCGTTATCGCCCTGTAAGAGCATTGCCTGAAGAGCCGCTGCAGCTGCAAAATTGCCCTCAAGGGTAAATGGCTTGTAGGTGAAGCGTGAAAACCCTCCGTCACACTGATCACCGTTTACGTGAAAACTATTGGAAAGACAAAAACACCTGGAGAATATTCTCAATGCTTTTGCCGCTTCCTCACCATTTCCGGCACGGGCATAAATATTTGCGAGCCATGCATAGGAGTATCCGGTCCAGTAATCACATCCTGCTTTCTCAAGGTTCCTGACAGAGGTGCTGAAGATCTCTTTTTCCCTGGCAGTACCATCAGCACTTATAAGCTCCAGGGGAAACAATGCCATCAGATGCGAGAAATGTCTGTGTGATTCTGAATAGGGCAATCCGGGAGCAATCAGCAGTCCATAATTATCATCTACTGCCAGATCAGGCCATTCGTCAAGATCTCTTTTCCAACGCAGCATATCACTATCTTTCTGTAATACACCGGCAAGTTCAATGGCTGCCATATATGTCCATCTTATAAGTGCCAGATCAAAATTTGTTGTGGAAGCAAACCATGCCTCCCTGCGGTTATCATTAAATTCAGGACTGGAACTAAGCGGGAGCCGACGCATGCCTGAATTATCCTTTACTGAGAACTCTTCAATATACTGAGCAGTCTCGCATATCCATGGATAAGCCTTTTCCCTCAGGAAAACTGTATCGAGCGAATATTTCCACTGCAGATAAAAGTGATGTGCCAGCCATGAAGATACCGTTGGACCGAATGAATACTGTATCCACCCTCCCATTGGTTCTCCGGTGAGTGTAGTGACACCCGGCACATTTATTCCGCTACATCCAAAATAGTCATTCGTATACCTTTTGAATGTGTCCCGGTTCTTCCACAGCCAGTTAGTATATCCACTTGCCAGATCAATATGGTTTGAAGAATAAGAAGACCAGTAGCTTAGCTCAGTATTTAGGTCATGATGAAAATCCCCTTTCCACGGCGGAAGCATGCCATTGTCGGCTGTCCAAACAGCCTGCAGCGATACAGGAGGAGTATCCTCCCTGGCTACGCAACCGAACTTATACATATCCAATTGCCACTGTCTCATCAAAACTGTATCAGGAACCGATACGGATGATGCTGCCCAGAAATTACTCCACCATTTAACATGATTCTTCAATGCTTTGTTATACTGATACTTATTAGGCTTTATTGCCTTTATGTCAGTATTATTAGCATTATTTTCCCCTGTCACTCTCTTATCAATAATCCAGTTGCCGGTACACTCCCTGCCTGATCCGCACCAGGCTATCCTGACAGAGTATTTGAGTCCGCCCCATCCCTCCTGTGTATATGTTATATGATGGCTGTTTCGCTCAATGGTGCCTGTTTTATAACCAAGCCGGGTGAGGCTGTTAAATGCCATATCAGCCTTCACTTTTATCTCTTCGCCGCTATATGCCGGTGGGATAATTACCGGTATCATGCTGCCAGCATTCCCGAAACGATACCATCCGGCTTCTCCGCTGGCATCAACAAAAACCTGCATCGTGGCCCCTCCCGGCCATTTTATCAGGCAGATACCATTGTCAATATCAAGTATTACGTTCTCACCATCACCTAGTGCTGAGATGTCAAACTCAACAGCAGCGGCAGGAATCTTTGAAGGAGCAGGCAAGGCCTCATAAGGAGCGTCAAACCTCTCCTGTACAACTGAGTAGTTGTTACTCTCCCACTGTTTATAAACCCAATTAAAGCTCCATTCTTCGCAGCCAATATTACCCATAGGTCTCAGATCCCACAAATCTGCCCTGTCAAGTGACAATCTTAGCTTTCCGTCCTTTTTCCAGACCAGAACTCCGGTCATGCCATTGCCAAGGGGCACAGCTTTATCCCATGATAAGGGAAGTGACCCAAAAACAACAATATCATTACTATCCTGACATGGTTTATCTCTCTTACATGAATAGAAAAGATGAATTATAATAAAAAAGAGCACTATT
>QKCK01000298.1 GCA_003245695.1 Bacteroidota bacterium
TGGATTTGTCAGATGGACCGAGCAGCGCAATATGCAATCTGTACTTCAGCTGCTTAAGGATAAGAAATTAGACTTCTCTAAGCTTATTACACACGAGTTCAATTTTGATGACTCTGAGAAAGTATTCCCGGAGATAAAAGAGGGAAAAGAGAACTATCTGGGTGTAGTGTTGAAATATGAAAATCAAAACATTATCCTTGATAAGAAGAGAGTTAATGCTAAGGCTAAACCTGTTAGCGGAAGTGCCAGTGCCAAAATTGGCGTTATAGGAGCAGGTAACTATGCGAGTACAATGTTGCTGCCTTTCCTTAAAGATAAGGCTGAGTTAGTAGGGATTGCGACAGCTACCGGTATTAATGCGCAGGACAAGGCAAGAAAGTTCAATTTTAAATATGCATCTACTGATTATAAACAGATACTTGATGATCAGGAGATCAATACGGTTGTTATTGCTACCCGTCATAATCAGCATGCCCGAATGGTGGTTGACGCCCTTAATAGCGGGAAAAATGTATATGTCGAGAAGCCTTTAGCCATCTCTGTTGAAGAACTTAAGTCAATTAACAATGCTTTTAAAACCAACAAAGGACTTTTGATGACAGGTTACAACAGAAGATTCTCTCCGGCTATTCAGTATCTGAAATCAAAACTAAAAAAGGATGTGCCTTACTCTGTTTTTTATCAGGTAAATGCCGGTTTTATTCCAATGGACAAATGGTATCAGTCCCCTGAACAGGGCGGCAGAATAATTGGTGAGGGATGTCATTTTGTTGATACTTTGCAGTACCTGCTCGATGCTGAGCCTGTTGAGGTCTTTGCAAATACCACAACAACAGGTAGCATGCCGGAGCAGGACAATACCTTCATCACCATCAAGTTCTCAAATGGTTCTTCATGTATAATAGCATATCTTGCTGATGGAGACAAAAACTATTCTAAAGAGAAAATTCTTATAACGGGTTACAGAACCAATATTGAGTTTGATAATTTTAAGACTGTGACTGTTTATAAGGATGGGAAATCATCAAAAAAGAGTTTTGTCCTCATTGAAAAGGGTCAGAAAAATGAGATGGAGGTCCTTACTGATTCAGTGAAAACCGGAAAGATGCCTGTTGATTTTAATACTCTGTTACTTAATACTTACACCACTATTCTGGCTATCGAAAGTATCAAAACAAAGCAGGGCTACAAAGTGGATATTAATGATTTGGTATGATCAGTTGGTATCTTAACAGGCTTAGAACCTTTTCATTAGCTGAGATTCCTTATCGGGTTTGCCAGTTGCTGCAGAAAAAGTATGAGGCTATTTTTGTGGCAGGAAAATATTGGCCTGATGTGAGGGAGAACAAACAGCCACGCAACCTCTGCTTCTTCACTGATGCTCCTGTGGTATATCCTGAGGTCATAAATGTGTTTGGCCGGACTCTTTCTTATGCTGACACGGAGATAGACTGGCACAAGGATGTTTTTACAGGTGAAAGTTTTGATATTACTTTTGCAAAAGCGATAAATATAAGAAGCAACCCATCGCTATCTGCCAAAAATGTTTGGGAGGTCAACAGACTACTCTTTCTTCCACAGATTGCCCTGAATTACAGGTCAACACATGACAGCAGGTATCTGAAGCAGTTCACTGAAATAATGTCATCGTGGATTGATAAAAACCCATACCTGATGGGAGTAAACTGGTATAGTAATATTGAGGTTAACATCAGACTTATTTCATGGTTCATTAGCTGGCAGATTCTTGATGCTGACAAACTTGCCGGTGAGGATAGTGATTTCAGGAAATTCATGGATGAGAAATGGCTTCCGGCAATCTATCTTCATTGCCTCTATTCATATAAAAACCCGTCAAGATACTCCTCTTCCAACAATCATCTTATTGCAGAGTACTCAGGCCTTTATATAGCTTCATCATTCTGGAATTTTAAAGAAAGCAGGAAGTGGAACAAATACTCGGGAAGAGGTTTGGAGAAGGAGATTCAAAGACAGCATTCTTCAGGAATAAACAGGGAGGAAGCCGCAGAATATATACAGTTTATCACAGATTTCTTCCTGTTTCCGTACATTGTGGCTGAACGAAGCGGGAAAGCCTTCTCAGCCAGATATAGAGAGACTCTTTCTGATATTCTGCTCTATATTGCAGCTTTTCTCGACTGTAAGGGTAATTTCCCAAAATATGGTGATGAGGATGACGGGAAATGTATTACACTCAACCTTGAAGCAGACTCAAATAATTTTGAATCACTACTGGTAACTGCCGCGGTTATGTTCAATGATAGCAGGTTCAAAAGAGATGGAATGGTTTATGACCTTAAAAACCATTTTCTTTTCGGTCACCAGGGAAAGAAAATGTTTGAGGAACTACCTGCCGGTGATAGTCTGTCACACTCATCTTTCTTTCCTGAGGAGGGGCATTTTATCTTCAGGAAATCCTCGGGTGACAGAGAGATATACATGCATTTTGATGCTGCCCCGCTGGGGTTTCTGTCAATAGCGGCTCACGGTCATGCAGATGCATTGTCATTTATCCTTTCAGTTAACGGAAACCAGATCTTCTCAGATTCAGGAACGTTTACCTACCATACCTTTCCGCAGTGGCGCCACTATTTCATCGGTACCATTGCACACAACACAATAAGGATAGACAGGAGAAACCAGGCTTTAATAGGTGGGCCTACCCTATGGCTAAACCACTTCAAATGCTCTGTGATTGAAAATTATATTAGCAGTGGAGAAGATTATGTTAAAGCCTCACATAACGGATATGAAAAAAGAGGTGTATTACATCAGCGGGAAATATTGTTTGATAAAAACAATGATACTTTTTTTATAACAGATACCCTGATACTTAACGGAAGACAACCGGTGTTTGTTGAAATACCATTTCATCTGCATCCGGATGTGGAGGTTGAGATCATTGAAAAGGGAATTTTTGCCTTGAAACACTCCAAAGGAGAGACTGCCCACCTTGAACTGGATGGGAAGCTGACAGCCAGGATTGTTAATGGCGCTGTTAACCCTGAAATTTTAGGATGGTATTCTGAGTCTTTCTGTAAAAAGGAGGCTAGCAATACTATTTACAGTTCTATTGAGATTACAGAATCAACGGTGTTTAAACATCAAATAAAAATTAACTAGTATGGATATTAGTATTTTCGGACTTGGATATGTAGGCTGTGTAAGTATCGGCTGCCTTGCAAAAAGTGGACACCATATTATTGGTGTTGATGTCTCTGAAACAAAAGTAAACCAGATCAACTCAGGTCAGGCAACAATCATTGAAAAAGACATTGATACCATTATTGCTGAACAGCGATCAGCAGGTATGATCGAGGCGACAACAAACCCTATTGATGCTGTGCTGAAAAGTGAGATAAGTATTGTTGCCGTTGGGACACCCAGCAGCGAGAAGGGACATCTTGACCTGCAGTATATATTCAAGGTGGCAGAAGATATTGGAGCAGGGCTGAAACAAAAAAGCAGTTTCCATATAATTGCAATAAGATCTACAATTATGCCTGGCACCTGTGATAAGTTTGCCACAATAGTCGAAAACAGCTCAGGGAAAAAGAGAAACGTGGATTTTGCCATTGCAGACAATCCTGAGTTCCTCAGAGAAGGGACAGCTGTTCATGATTTCAATAATCCTCCTCTGACACTTATTGGCTCGGATAATCAAAGCGCAGCAGAGAAGCTTGCCGGGTTATACAAACATCTTCCGGGCGAAATCATTATTACCGATCTGAAAATTGCGGAAATAATGAAGTATGTTAATAATACTTACCATGCCTTGAAGATCTCATTTGGCAATGAAATAGGTAATATCTGTTCTGAGTTGGGAATAGACTCGCATAAAGTAATGGATATCTTCTGTAAAGACAAACAGCTTAATATATCTCCTTATTATTTTAAACCCGGATTTGCTTATGGCGGTTCATGTCTGCCCAAAGACCTGAGAGGACTTCAGACTCTGGCTCATGATCTGTATGTAAGTGTCCCGGTAATTGATGGCATAAATAAGACTAACGAGATCCAGATAGAGAGAGCAGTAAAGCTTATTTACAGACATTGGAACAAAAAGCTGGGATTCCTTGGCCTTAGCTTCAAAGCCGGAACAGATGATCTGAGAAACAGCCCTGCCGTCGCTGTTATTGAGACGTTACTTGGGAAAGGGTGTGATATTAAGATTTTTGATAAGAACATTAATGTATCATTATTGACAGGTACAAATAAAGAATACATAAACTCAAAGATTCCCCATCTGGCTTCATTGTTGACAAACGATCCTGAGGCTCTTATCAGAAACAGTGATGTGATTATTATAAATACCAAGGAACCTGAGTTCAAGCGTCTGGTAGAGAATGTGAACGATAAAGTTATAATTGACTTTGTTCGTATTGGTGAAGATTTACTTTCAAAAGAAAACTATCACGGAATAAACTGGTAAATATGGCACTTTTTGACGGTAAGCATATCCTCATAGTTGTTGAAAACCTTCCGGTCCCTTTTGACAGGAGGGTATGGCAGGAGGCTAATACTTTAAGAGAAAACGGAGCAAAGGTAAGTATCATCTGCCCTAAGATGAAAGGCTATACTGATAGCTATGAGGTGCTGAATGACATTGAGATATACAGGCATCCTCTGCCACTTGAAGCAAGAGGTGCTATAGGCTATCTCTTTGAGTATACAACTGCTCTTTTCTGGGAATTCTGGCTGGCATGGAAGATCTTTTTTAAGAAGCGATTTCATGTAATTCATGGTTGTAATCCTCCGGATCTGATTTTCCTTACAGCTCTCTGGTTTAAAATATTTGGAGTGAAGTATGTGTTTGATCATCATGATATTAACCCTGAGCTTTATATTGCGAAGTATAATAAAAAGGGCTTCTTCTATCGCATGATGTTGTTATGTGAGAGGCTCACATTTGCAACTGCAAGTTTCAGCATTGCAACCAATAACTCTTATAAGGAGATTGCATTAAAGCGGGGCCGGATGAGGGAAGAGCGGGTTCAGGTAGTCAGGAGCGGACCCAAACTTGACAGGTTAAAGATAATACCACCGGTAGAAAAGTATAGGAAGGGAAGACAGTTTTTGGTAGGATACATTGGAGTAATAGGAGAACAGGAAGGGATAGATCTTTTGCTGGAGAGTGTAAAATACATTACTTCTTTTCGTTCTGACATTCAGTTTGCAATTGTCGGTGGTGGCACAGATGTCGATAAACTTATAAATCTTACTGCTGAATTGGGATTGAGCGACTTTGTTGATTTTTATGGCAGAGTGCCTGATGACCTTATGCTTGAAATACTAAATACTGCTGATGTATGTGTCAATCCTGATAAACCTACTGAGATGAATAATCTTTCGACAATGAACAAGATTATGGAGTATATGGCTCTTAAAAAGCCTATTGTGCAGTACGATCTTAAAGAGGGACGGTTCTCCGCTCAGGAGGCCTCACTTTATGCAATTAATGGAGATGTTAAGGATTTCGGTGATAAAATCTCCCTCTTACTCGATAACCCCGGGATGAGATTGGAGATGGCTGAATATGGCTTCAGCCGTGTTAAAAATGAATTGTCGTGGGATTTTGAAAGTGTAAAACTGGTGAATCATTATAAAAAGATTTTCAGCTGACAGCCGGTTTTAGCAATATTTGCATTTATAATATTCCTCATATTAATTGTTCAGGAGGATATAACTAATTCTTTCTTATAACTTTGCTCCTTAGATCAAAGATTACTGAAACTTGTCAGGTAAACCAACCAATATGAAAAATGAGACTATAGAGAATTCTGAAAAAC
>QKCK01000318.1 GCA_003245695.1 Bacteroidota bacterium
GATGTAATCATTACTTTATAATCTTGCAAAATGTGATGTGTGACAGAAAAGCAGTTAGTATATAATACAATCATTATCGATATTGTTCCTCAGGAAGCACTATAAATGGTTAGTTGTTTAACAGATCAGGTAGAGTTTTAGTGAGATTGATTTTTTTGGGATTGATTTTTACATTTTAGTGCTTTATTCAGTTTTGTTTCAGGTTACAAGAAAGAGGGTGCCGGTGGGCACCCTCAGTTTTTTATGCTTTGGCTTTCAGCTGTTCTGTGATCTTTGCTTTCAGCTCTTCTGCCAGCTCGGGGTTGTCTTCTATTATCTTTTTTACAGCATCGCGGCCCTGCCCCAGCTTAGTCTCACCATAGGAGAACCATGATCCGCTCTTCTTGATGACGTTATAGTCAGTGGCGAGGTCAACTATCTCACCTGTACGTGAGATTCCTTCGCCAAAGAGTATGTCAAAGTCAGCTTTACGGAATGGAGGTGCCAGTTTGTTCTTGACTACTTTCACTCTCACACGGTTTCCAACAGCATCCTCACCCTCTTTTATCTGGTTTGTGCGGCGTATGTCTAACCTTACTGAAGCATAAAACTTTAATGCATTACCGCCAGTGGTTGTCTCGGGGTTGCCAAACATTATCCCGATCTTCTCACGCAACTGGTTGATGAAGATGCAGCAGGTGTTTGTCTTATTGATGTTGGCTGTCAGCTTTCTCAATGCCTGTGACATCAGTCGTGCCTGCAGACCCATCTTGGAGTCACCCATCTCACCCTCTATCTCTGCCTTGGGCGTCAGCGCTGCCACAGAGTCAATAACCACTATATCAATGGCACCTGAGCGTATCAGGTGGTCAGCTATCTCCAGTGCCTGCTCACCGTTGTCAGGTTGTGATATAAGAAGGTTTTCGACATCAACGCCGAGCTTCTCGGCATAGAACCTGTCAAAGGCGTGCTCTGCATCAATAATCGCAGCAATGCCTCCTGCCTTCTGCGCTTCAGCGATGGCATGAATAGCCAGCGTAGTCTTTCCTGATGACTCCGGACCAAAGATCTCAATAACCCTTCCACGCGGCAGACCTCCTATACCAAGGGCTACGTCAAGAGCTATTGAACCTGTAGATATTACCTGCACATTGTCGACTGCATGGTCACCAAGCTTCATGATGGTGCCGCGACCAAAGTCTTTCTCTATCTTGCCCAGAGTGACCTCAAGCGCCTTTAGCTTATCTTTGTTAATCTCTTTCTTTTCCATATATGATTTTATTTATTCCACACTTTTATTATCTGCGAGGCATGATCCTTTGTATCAACTTTCTTAATTATCCTTGAGATGACACCCTTCTCATTGATGATGAAGGTGGTCCTGATCACACCTGTGACAGTTTTGCCGTACATGGTCTTTTCACCATAGGCTCCATAGGCTTGAAGTATTTTCTTCTCAGGGTCAGCAATCAGTGGAAACGGCAGATTGTACTTCGATGAGAAACCCTTATGTGATTTCTCACTGTCAGGGCTGATGCCAATAATTACAAAGCCCTCTTTTATCAGGTCATCACTGCCATCTCTCAGGCTGCATGCCTCAGCTGTACAGCCGGGAGTGTTATCTTTTGGATAAAAGTACAGAATCACTTTTTTCCCAATGTAATCACTGAGTCTGATGGTCTGGCCATCCTGATCAATACCCTCAAAGAGTGGTGCCTGTTGTCCTTCAGTTAGCGGTGTCATTACTTTTTTGTACTTTTGTTCGGGTAGGTAAAGGTATGAAGTTTGATCTTATCCGGAAATAATTCTTGTTTGGAGTTATTAACATGAGGGAGCAAGTTCTTATATTTGAGGAAGTAATATGAATCTGATTATCAAACACCTGATGAGTAATCTGAAAGGGAGGCACAGTGCAGGCTTCAGGAGTCTGCTATTATTGTTTTTCATAATCATCACTCTTGGTTCTGAGGTGGCATATACCCAGACCGGAAAACCATCGCGGCAAGCTGCAGAGAAAGCCTGGGCGTCAGGTGACTATGAGACAGCCTATGATAACTATAACGGATTACTTCTCATGTACACCAGGGATCCACTGTATGCCTATTATACAGGAGCATGTCTGGTGAATCTTAAACGCGACATTCCACGTTCTGTCACCCTTCTCCGCTCTGCTTCACATAGTGCACAGAATGTAAAGAATATTCCGGATGAAATATGGTTTTATTACGGACGTTCATTGCAGCTCTCAGGTAATTTTAGTGAGGCTACTGATGCATATGAGAAATATGTGAAGACGGCAGGAAAGAAAAAAGCGCAGGAGTTGGGAGTACAACGGTATATTGAGGAGTGTTCAATGCACACAGGGTCAGTTGAAGAGTCGTCAGGCAAGCCGGATACTGATAATAATATCACGTTAGGAAAGGCACATCTCTTCTCTAACGGGGGCAGGGGTGATGATAACTCAAGGAGGATGGTGTCTCTGCAGAGATACCAGTTCATGTCCGATTCACTCATGCGTATTGCCAAAGGAATACGTGATCAGCTTGACAGCTCTCCCGGGGAGGTAAGAGGCCTTATGCGCAGCAGGATAGTTGAGCTTGAGACACAGGCAGGAAGATATGATATATCAGCTGACAGCATAAGGATGATATTAAGCAATGATGGTATA
Source organism: Bacteroidota bacterium (assembly GCA_003245695.1). Classification (GTDB taxonomy): domain Bacteria; phylum Bacteroidota; class Bacteroidia; order Bacteroidales; family VadinHA17; genus SR-FBR-E99. The sequence goes on from QKCK01000318.1 coordinate 2,648, forward strand.
GCAACCATAGCAGATGCCGGTGCCAACGCACCGTATAACGTTGAGAAGAGTGAACACCCTGTTGGAGGAGAGATAGTTGTTGCAGAGAAGGAACCTGTTGAAGAACCCACCGAGAAAGTCATTGTCTCACAGGAGTATGACAGGCAGCTGACAAGGGCCATGAAGCTTCAGTTCACCTCTGACTCACTTGCCAGAGAGGCTGACGGGCTGAGACGTAAAGCAGAGACCGTGACTTCTGCTGAGAAGGAGACACTCAGGAAAAGAGCAGTTGCTCTTGATGATGAAGCTATACGATGCCGTAAGGAGGCTGATGAAATATTGTTACGGCTCGAGCCTGACATGGCTGTAGGCCTTATACCTGTAGATGAGGGCGTAAATAATACCCGGAAACAGGTGGCAAGTGATACTGTAAGGACAACAGTGGTCAAGGAGACTGAGGTTGTTGAGGCAAAGGAGGAGCCGGCACATGATGACACCAATGTAAAAAATGAGAACAAGAAGGTATTCACCTGTTTTGAGGTAAGGCAGACTCCTGCTTATTCGGAAACCAATCCTGTCCCTTCAGGAGCTGCTGATTATAATGGATTGGTTTATCATATACAGATGGCAGCATTCAGAAATCCGGTGGCGCCATCTTACTTCCGAAACCTGTATCCGGTGTTTGGTGTGTTGAATAGCACAAATGGTGTGACATACTATTATACAGGTGTCTTCCGTACAAAGGAGGATGCTCTCAAGGCTCTCCCATCGGTACGGACTAATGGATTTGCTGATGCTTTTGTTGTGGCATTTATAAATAAAAGCCAGGTTTCAATGGAGAAGGCAGCACAGGAAGAGACAAAATGGAAGCAGGTCCCTCTTTATGAGGAGAAGACTATAGTACAGTCCCGTCAACAGGAACAGCAACAGCCTGTGCCTTCAGGTACACTTATCTTCAGGGCTGAGGTGCTGCGTTCTGCAAAACCGGTCAAGCCCGATGTAATGGATAAAATTGAGCTGTTGGCAGAAAACAGACAACTTGATATTTTAAGAAGTAACAAAGGAGAGACAATTATATTGATCGGAAAATTTATTACTTTTGAGAGTGCTGATGATTATGTCTCACTGTTAATACGCAATGGTTACAGCGAGGCACGAGTGTCAGCCTGGGTTGGGGCCAATGAGATACCCGTTGAGACAGCAAGAGAACTATTGAAACAAGTAACAGATGAATAAGGAGGCTATACGCAGATGGGGCAGGTTAAAGGGGTTGACTGACGAGAACTTCCTGATATTGTTCAATGACGAAAACAATACATTTGAGCATGTTATCAAATCGCTTGTTGAAGTCTGTGGTCATGACCCGGTTCAGGCAGAGCAATGCACCATTCTGGCACATTTTAAGGGTAGCTGTGAGGTGAAAGCCGGAGGGCGCAAGATGCTGGATGCAATGAGGGATAAACTTCATAGCCGTGGACTGGAGGCAATAGTAATTTAAATATAAAACTGAATGTCGATTGGATTTGTAATTTTCCTTATACTCATCGGGCTGTTACTCTTTGTGGTTGAGTTTATGCTTATCCCGGGTATCACTATAGCCGGTATAGGGGGCGCAGCATGTATTATTTCAGGCATCATTATCTCATTCGTGACATTCGGCAATACCACCGGATTCATTGTTTTGGGATTGACAACCATTTTGCTGGTTACGACAGTGATAATTATGCTTAAGGCAGATACATGGAAGAAGCTGGCGCTGAATAAAAGCATTGACAGTAAGGTTGACCTGATAAAAAAAGATGAAGGAGCAGTTAAGGCAGGTGACAGAGGGATAACAGTCACGCGTCTTGTGCCGGGAGGAAAGGTTATGGTGAATGGTAATTATTATGAGGCCAGGTCAATAGATGTTCTCATCGATCCGAGAACAGAGATTGAGGTGGTGCGAATAGATGATAATAAATTGATTGTGAAACCAATAAATATACAGAAATGACCGGAATAGGAGTTTATGTTGCTATTATTATCGGAGCGATAATTCTTTTATGGATATTGCTCTATTTTATCCCGATAGGGTTATGGTTCCAGGCGCAGGTATCAGGCGTAAGATTATCATTGCTGCAATTGATCTTTATGCGATGGAGGAAAGTGCCGGTAAACGTAGTGGTGTCTGCCATGATTGAATCACATAAGGCAGATATTCATTTGAACAGGGAATATCTTGAGGCTCATTATCTTGCCGGTGGTCATGTTCCACAGGTAGTGCATGCGCTTGTCTCTGCTTCAAAGGCAAATATTGATCTCTCATTTAATATGGCTACAGCCATTGACCTTGCCGGCCGCGATGTGTTCCAGGCAGTGCAGATGTCAGTAAACCCAAAGGTGATTGACACACCGCCGGTGACAGCTGTTGCCCGCGATGGTATTCAGCTGATAGCCAAAGCACGTGTCACCGTCAGGGCAAATATCAAGCAGCTGGTTGGTGGTGCAGGTGAAGAGACAGTACTGGCACGTGTAGGCGAAGGTATTGTGTCATCAATAGGTTCAGCACAGAGCCATAAAGAGGTGCTGGAGAATCCAGACAGGATAAGCAAGGTGGTTCTTGACAAGGGGCTGGATGCAGGCACTGCATTTGAGATATTATCTATCGATATAGCTGATATTGACATAGGGAAGAATATAGGTGCTGTTTTGCAGATGGATCAGGCCAATGCTGACAAAAATATTGCACAGGCAAAGGCAGAGGAGAGAAGGGCAATGGCTGTTGCTCTTGAACAGGAGATGAAGGCAAAGGCACAGGAGGCCCGTGCAAAGGTTATTGAGGCAGAGGTAGAGATACCCCTGGCAATGGCCGGCGCGTTCAGAAGTGGCAATCTGGGTATAATGGATTACTATCGTGTAAAAAATATCGAAGCCGATACCAATATGCGCGATTCAATATCAAAGCCACCTGCTTCAGGAGGTGAGAGAAAGAAGTAAAAAAAATGAGGCCGGTAACCCGGCCTCATTTTTTTTATCTGTTACAGGTCGCAGTTGAAACGAAGCATCTCCTCAACAGCGTTACGGCACACCTCACAGAACCCTCTGGCTTCGTTGGTCTTCATCCGGCAGTCAAGCGCCGGCCGGTATATCTTCTTTGGCGAATATCCGCCTCCCTCAAACAG
>QKCK01000024.1 GCA_003245695.1 Bacteroidota bacterium
GACAGAGGTTGCTTCAGATATCATTTCTCCCGTTAACATGAATGACAGGTATTGTGGAAAATGCAGGATACCATTAACCCTTGAAAAGAGTTCCTTTTTTCTTTGCTTTAACCAAAGCACTTGTATCCCTGAGTTGAGCAAAAACCCTAATTCAGGACTTGCAGTTTTTCTACAAAACTCTCTTGCACCACCATAATTATTAAAAAGAGTCTCCTGTATCTCTTCCGGTATCCTCTTCAAATAGTTATATAGCGGTGTAATTCGTTTGTTATCGGCATCAATAAAAACTATAGATGCACCATAGGTAGAGAAATTAACCCCTACAACATCATAAGTATTATCAGTTATTATTGTTGTGATCCTGTTTATAATCCATTCTTCTATCAGCGCAATGTCATCACATTCATCTCCATCCTCATCAAGTATGGTTTTGAATCTGCTTTCTTCAGAGTAAATCACCTTAAGCTCACCATCAAAAAGAAGGAGTTTTTTATTGGTCTTGCCAATATCGAAAACTGCTATTACCTTTTCTCTCATAACCAAACTGTTTTCCGGATAACCCTGCGTTTAGTACAATACCCACAATGATCATTGACTGCATATCATCTCAATAAAATATAAGTCGGGAGCTATGCATGACAGCTCCGGAATATCATTATCCTCTCTTTGCCAGCACCTCTTTCTCATACTGCTGGACTTCATTGATAAAATCAATTCCTACAGGCACCTCCTGTTGGAGACAGTAATAATCCCAAACAGCGCCAAACGGTTTGGTCTTCATCTCCTCCAGCAAGGCAATACGTTCAAAGTTTTGTCCGGCCTCTTCATATTTGCGCAGTAAACCAACAGGTTCAAGCATTGCAATCAGGAAGGCCTTTTTAGTTGAGCGTGTTCCAACAACATATGCCCCGATGCGGTTAATAGAAGCATCAAAGAAATCGAGACCTATAGATACATTTTTCAGGTAGTTGCCCCTGATTATCTCTGAAGCCAGTAACTGTATCTCGTCATTCAGGGTAACAACATGATCTGAATCCCAACGTATGTTGCGTGTGACATGAAGAAGAAGCTCGTCTGCAAACTGAAGACATGATGATATCTTATCGCCTACCTGTTCAGTAGGGTGAAAATGTCCGTTATCAAGACAAATCATTTTGTTGCGGGTCAAAGCATAACCCAGATAGAATTCATGTGACCCGACAGTCATTGACTCCATACCTATGCCAAATAGCTTGCTCTCAAGGGAATCTTTCATGTATTCTTTTGGATAGTCAATCTCCATAACCTGATCGAGTGATTTTTTAAGGATAGTCCTTAGCCCGTTACGGTCAACAGGTATGTCTTTTGTCCCGTCAGGGATCCAGATATTGTTCACACAGGGTGTCCCCAGCTGTTTACCTATCTCAGCAGAGATAGCCCTGCATCTCCTTACATGCTCAACCCAGAACATACGCACTTTATCGTCTCTGGAAGAGAGAGTAAGCCCCGAAGAAGCCATGGGATGAGAAAAACAGGTGGGATTAAAGTCCATACCTATACCTTGTTGTCTGCACCAGTCTATCCAGCTCTGAAAATGTCTGATCTCTATCTGGTCTCTGTCAATAGCTTCACTCTTAAAATCGCCATATATAGCATGCAGGTTCAAACGATGTCTGCCTGGCAGGAGTGACAATACCTTTGCCAAGTCCTGGCGCATTTCAGCTATTGAGTTAGCCTTTCCAGGATAGTCGCCAGTTGCCTGAATTCCTCCGCCGGACAACCCCGAGCCAAGGTTTTCAAACCCACCTACGTCGTCTGTCTGCCAACAATGCAGACTAATGACCACATCATTCATTCTGGTGAGAACTGCATCAGTATCAACCCCTATTGCTGCATACTGCTCTTTTGCAATATCATATGCTTTCTCAATCAGCCTCTGATTTATCATGATATATAGATTACTAAAACTTTAAATACAATATTAACCAGGTCATATTGATGATCTCTTCCTGCAATCTGTTTCCCTAATGATAAAGGAACTGTCACTTAACCGAGTTACCTATTCCCACAAGAAATATTGATCCAAGAATTACAGAGATACCAAGGATAAAGGTAAGCTTTGTTTTAAGTGAGGTACCATGCCATTCTTTACGCACTACCCCCCACATATTGGCAGTCAGTATTATAGTTGACATATGCAGAATCCAGGAGCTGGCTCCATTGCCTAATTTGCTTTCACCCATTCCATAGAAGAAGAACTGCATATACCATGTTGTCCCGGCCAGGGCTGAGAAAAACAGGTTTTTTGCCCTGGGAGCACTCCTGTCAGTTAAGTCCCTGTAACTACCGTTTTTTATACTCAGGATTGAGGTCCAGATAAAATTGGTAGTCAGACCACCCCACATTATTATTACATATGAAACATTATTTGCAAAAAGCGGATTGTATCCGGCAGTTATTGCTGCCTCTGCCATAGGCTTGCCCGCCTCAATACCGAAGTTCATAAATGAACTTAGTATACCTGAAAATATTGCAATAATCAATCCCTTAGCCAGTGCAAACTCAGCAATGCTTTTTTTACTCTCCTCAGAAGATATCTCCTTTTCCTTTAGCATCCCTGCCATACCGGATACGGCAATGCCGACAATACATATCAGAACACCTATCAGCACTAACCTGCCACCCGGATGAGCCAACATACCGGTAAATGTAATTTTGCCCTCCTCAGGGAAAATGTTATAATAAACCGGGGGCACAATTGCACCAAATGCAGCACAAAAACCAAGAGAGACAGAATTGCCCAATGACATTCCCAGGTAACGTACCCCCAACCCATATGTGAGGCCTCCGATTCCCCAAAGTAAACCCATCAAAAAAGTAAAGAAAATGGTTTGACCGGAGGCGCTGCTGATAATCTGGGTAAACCCAGGCAAGGTATAGTATGCAGCAATCGGGGGTACAATTAACCAAGAGAATAATCCTCCTATAATCCAATAGGTTTCCCATTTCCATCTTCTGACTTTGTTGTATGGCATGTAAAAACTACCAGAGGCAAAGCCCCCAAGAGAATGGTATATTATTCCGGAAAGTACCTGCATAATATTTATATACTAGATTTTTTTCTCATCTGAACTCTAACATGATCAAAATTATATGAATAAATACCGGGTATCAATGCACAAAATTGTAGATATTTGCACTTTTTGAAGGTGTGAATATGAAAGACTTTTTCAAATATCTTACTATCGGCTCAGAGAATAAAAACTGGGGGCTTTATTTGAATGTAATAGGCAAATCAACCACTATCCCCGGTGCTGATTACCCATCAAGGGAACACCCCTCGGGATACTATTTCAATTTTAATAACGGCAGAATATTAAATGAATACCAGTTTATTTACATTATAGAAGGTAGTGGAATTTTTGAGACCAGGGATGAAGCGCTCCAAGTAACCTCTGGAACGCTTTTAATTATCAGGAAGAACCAGTGGCACAGATACAGGCCTGATTCTGAAACAGGTTGGACTGAATTATATATTGGTTTTGATGGATCAATTGCCGATCATTTCTTATTGGAGAATAAGGTTCTGGATGGACTCTCATTTCTTCAGATCGGGAAGAAAGAGTATCTGATAGATATCTATTACAGGATCTTTAATATTGTCACAGAAGAAAAACCCGGGTTTCAGGAAATATCATCAGGGCTAATTCTCAATCTGTTAGGATATCTTGTGGCATATTATAAGCAGAAAGACTTTTCACACAAGCCACTTGAAAACTCCATTCAGAATCTGCGTTTTGATATACGCACAAACATTCTTCATATGCCAGACTTATGCAGTTATGCCTTGAACGCAAATGTAAGTGTTGACTATTTCAGAAACATGTTCAAGAAGTATACAGGTGTTTCACCTTATCATTATCATCTCTATATCAAATTACTTCAGGCCAAGGAACTCCTTGTCACAACAAATAAGAGCGTTAAGGAGGTGGCTTACCAACTTGATTTCAATTCAATACACTATTTCAGTCGCTGTTTCAAAAAGAAATTCGGGATCAATCCAAGTGAACTGAGAAAATAGATTCATCTGCAATAGATATCACTCCGGTCATTACAAATAACTAACTGTCACATGCCAGGAAAGAGGTTCATTTACCTGCTTTTTAAAAACGCAGTATTATGCAGTTTCAACTTCACTGCATAAGAGTTCCTATCTTCCTGCGGTTTGCTCCTGGTGCCTTTGTAAGGTCATCACCAAGATCTGCCCTTGCTTTCTCAGCCAAGGCCTCCAGTTCCCTGACCTTATCAGGGTAATAATCAGCAAGATCATACCACTCACCCGGATCTCGACGCAGATCATATAACTGAGGATTAATGATGGTCTCTATGCCTGTGGGGCCTGGCCATCCATTCTTGCCGGGTTTGAAACCCCTGTATGTTCTCCCACTGTGAGGTAATACCAGTTTCCAGTATCCTTTCTGAACAGCCTCCAGGGCATTAGTCTGGTAATAGTACAGAAACTCATCCCTTGGCACGGTATCCTTATCTCCGGTCATCAGTGAAAGAATACTTACCCCGTCAATTCTGAGTTTGGGAAGTTCGGCCCCGGTTATTTCTGCCAGTGTTGGAAAAATATCAAGGGCACATACAAGTTTGTTACATATCTCACCTTCGGGTATTACACCTGGCCAACGCATCAGGCAGGGCACTCTCTGTCCTCCCTCCCAGCTTGCCCCCTTCCCTTCACGTAATCCGCCTGTCGATCCGGCATGATTCCCAAAATTCAACCAGGGGCCATTGTCACTTGTGAAGATTACCAGTGTGTTATCTGCAATGCCATTTCTCTCAAGGGCATCCAGTACCTCTCCCACAGACCAGTCAACCTCCATCATAACATCACCATAGAGCCCCTGCTGGCTTTTGCCCCTGAATCGCTCCGACACCCCAAGTGGAACATGAACCATAGAATGAGCCAGGTAAAGAAAAAAAGGCCTTTCCCTGTTCTCATCTATAAACCTCACTGCCCTCACAGTATAATCCGTGGTTAACTTATCCTGATCGGCAAGGGTCAGTACCTCTGCAACCTTCTCATTGCCTTCAATAAGTGGCAGTGCCGGATATTTCATTTTATAATTGGTGGTATCCTTAAGCCTTATTGGTATTCCATCAAAGTCAACAGGCCACATATCATTGGAATAGGGAATGCCATAATACTCATCAAAGCCATTTTGAAGTGGCAGAAACTCCTTCAAATGCCCCAGGTGCCATTTACCTATTATGCCTGTATAATAACCCTGGGTCTTAAGCATCTCTGCTATTGTTGTCTCCTCAGAGTTTATTCCGACTTTTGCCCATGGCATCAGTGCTCCTGAAATCCCTATCCGATTCGGATAACAACCAGTTAGCAGCCCAGCCCTGGAGGCACTGCTTACAGCCTGGGGAGTGTAGTACCAGGTGAACTGCATTCCCTCACATGCCAGGCTGTTTAGGTGTGGAGTATCGAATTTGTTTGCGCCGGTACGTCCGATGTCTCCATAGCCCATGTCATCCATAAGGATGATAATTACATTCGGAGTATGAGCTCTGCTGGCATCCATGGTCTGAGAATAGGCTGACAGTGACATCACAGAAGCCATACCCACACCTATTGCTGATTGAATTTTTATCATTTTCCGGATTATTATGTCAGTACAATTTAGGAACATTTATCCACTCAAAGGAATAATTACTCTGATAGTATCTGAGACATATGAAGGATATATTAACAGAACCTGAAAAAACAAAAACAACAAGCTGATATT
>QKCK01000136.1 GCA_003245695.1 Bacteroidota bacterium
CGGCTTTGATATGGCCTATGCGGATAAGCTTTTCGGTGTGTTTCAGAGGCTTCATTCTCCTGAGGAGTTTGAAGGTGTTGGAATAGGACTTGCAAATGTGAGGCAGATAATTGAAAAGCATAATGGATCTGTCAGGGCTGAAGGCAAACCCGATGAAGGAGCAGTGTTTTATATAACCTTACCAAAATAATTAATATGGAAAAACCAACCAGAATACTGTATGCTGAGGATAATCAAAATGATATTGAGCTGGCCCTTGCTGCTTTCGAAGAGAACGATATGGCCGAAAGACTTGATATTGTACACGACGGGAGGGAGGCTATTGATTACCTTTATTGCAGAGGGAGATATGCTGACAGGCCTAAGTCAACACCGGCATTTATTCTGTTGGATATAAAAATGCCTGGGCTTGACGGCATTGAAGTATTAAAGATCATAAGAAACTCCGCAGAGTTTAAAAATCTGCCTATAGTTATGCTTACCTCCTCAAGGATGGAGAGTGACATAACAACATGCTATATGGCCGGAGCAAATGGATTTGTTGTCAAACCAATAAATTTTGATGACTTTGTGCAAACAATAAAGGGTATAGGATACTATTGGGCTGTTTTAAATACTTCCCCTTGCAGGATATGAAAAAAACCGATCTACATATCCTGATGCTGGAAGATGAGCCGCTGGATGTTGAACTGAATAAGGCCCAACTCGCACTGCTTGATGAGTATAATTGTTTAATAGATGTTGTATCTGACAAGGTCTCCTATCTTTATGCACTTGACAATACCTCTCCTGATATTATTTTAAGTGATTACAACCTGCCGCAGTATAATGGTCTTGATGCTCTCTTTGACCTGAATGAAAGAAAAATCCTTGTCCCTTTTATTTTTGTAACCGGCACTATTAATGAAGAGACTGCTGCCGGTACTATTAAGGCAGGAGCATGGGACTATGTTGTGAAAGACAGGCTGTTTCGCCTGCCCCTGGCTGTAAGAGGTGCTCTTCAACTCCGCGAAGAGAAGATTGCTGCAATGAGAGCTGAAGAAAAGATAAGCCGACTCCTGACTGCAATAGAACAGACCTCAGCACAGATAATTGTTACCGATGAAAAAGGAATTATTGAATATATAAACCGCAGATACAGTGAAATAACCGGATTAAGCCCTGATGATGTAATTGGTAAGGAAGCGCTCTCATTTGTTAGCGAGGAAGGATTAAGAGAAAACCTCTCCAGTATATCTTTAAGACTATCAGAACAAAAAAACTATAGCGGCGAGTTCCTGACAACATACAATGAACGGAACAAATTATGGGAGCTTGTTTCAATAACACCCATTGTAAATTCTGCCGGTAAAATCACTAATTATGTTGCTGTCAAAGAAGATATAACCCAGCGCAAGCTGATGGAGCAGCAGATAATAGAAGCACGTGATAAAGCTGAACGTTCCGACAGGCTTAAAGATGCCTTTCTGCAGAACCTGTCACACGAAATCAGAACACCTCTCAATGCCATTGTTGGTTTTTCAGACCTGATAAGAAAATCATCAGATACCCGTGATGAGAAACTTAAAGAATATACCTCAATAATCAACGAAAGCAGTCACCAACTGCTGAATATTGTCACTGATATACTAACTATTTCGATCATTGAAACAGGTCAGGAGAAACCTACCTTGAAAATTATAGAAATACACAAGCTGCTGGATCAGCTGCGGGAAATATTCCATCCAGTAGCCATCCTTAAAAACCTTCAGTTCAGGGTTATATCTCCTGTAGACAAGAACCCGCTATACTTTCAGACAGATGAGACAAAGCTTACACAAATTCTTTCAAACCTTCTGAATAATGCAATAAAATTCACACATACAGGCTCGGTGGAACTGCGTTGTGAACTAAGAGAAGGTAATATTTATTTTGTTGTAAAGGATACAGGTATAGGTATTGCGAAAGAATCACAGGAGATAATTTTTGACAGATTCAGACAGGCAGAAGAGTCAATACACACTGAATATGGAGGCACCGGATTGGGACTATCAATATCAAAATCATTTGCTGATATGCTTGGTGGGGAAATATCGGTTCATTCTCTGACAGGCGAAGGTTCTGAATTTACTCTTTCTCTTCCTTATAAGCCTGCTGTAAACCCGGTATTTGACAGACTACACTCACTCATACCTGATGGAAAGAAAATGACAATCCTGGTAGCTGAAGATGAGATAACAAACTTCATACTGCTAAAAGCTTATCTAAATCATCCCAACGTTACCCTTATTTATGCTGAAGATGGGAGAGAAGCAATAAATGCCTGCGAAAAGAACCGTAATATTGATCTTATTCTTATGGATATAAAAATGCCTGTGATGGATGGCATTACTGCTTTTGAGAAGATCAGGAAGTTCAGACCTGATCTGCCTGTTATTGCCCAGACAGCATATGGACTCCAGGCTGAGAAATTTCATTTTCTGGAGATTGGCTTTAGTGATTACATCTCCAAGCCCATAAACAGAGAAGAGCTTATTGATACAATACATAAATTTATAGCTGACTAAAAACCAAAGGAATGAAAACAAAGCTTTCTTTGCTTTCAATAGCAGGTACAGCATCTGTTCTTGCGTCATGCACTTTTTCAACAAATAATGCCGTCAGGCAGCCAAACATTATTTACATCATGAGCGATGACCATGCATGGCAGGCAATAAGCGCTTATGGCGGAGTGCTGAAAGATATCGCTCCTACACCAAATATTGATCGTATTGCTGCCAATGGAATGCGTTTCGACCGTTGCCTGGTGACAAATTCTATCTCTGGCCCTTGCAGAGCCGTTGTTCTGACCGGAAAATACAGTCATATAAACGGATTTGTTAAAAATGAAGGACAATCAGATTTTGACAGTACTCAGCAAACATTCCCAATGTTGCTTCAGGAAGCAGGATATAATACTGCAATGGTAGGCAAATGGCATCTTGGATCAAATCCTGTTGGATTCGATTATTGGGATATTCTCCCCGGTCAGGGAAGCTATTATAATCCTGATTTCATAAACAAAAACGGACGTTATCACACTGATGGATACGTCACTGAAGTCATCACAGAGAAATGCCTTTCCTGGCTCCGTGATGCAAAAGACCAGGGAAAGCCATTTATGCTGATGATGCATCATAAAGCTCCCCATCGGAACTGGCTCCCCGGACCAAATGAACTGGGCCTGTTCAATAATGTAACATTCCCTGAACCCTCAACCCTCTTTGATGATTACTCAGGAAGGGGAACAGCAGAGAAAACACAGGATATGAGCATTGAAAAAACATTGCGCCTGGTTCAGGATCTTAAACTGCCTGAAGACTTATCTCAGAAAAACTCGATCGGCCTGGGACGGATGAATGAAAAACAATTGTCGGCCTGGGATTCAATATATAACCCCATTATTGAGAAATTCTATTCATCAGAATTGAACGGAGACAGCCTTACACGTTATAAATATCAACGATATATGCAAGATTACCTGGCATGTATAGCTGCTGTAGATAAAAGCGTCGGACAGATACTTGACTTTCTTGCCGAAAACGGCCTCGATAAAAATACTATTGTTATATATACCTCCGACCAGGGCTTTTACCTTGGTGAACATGGCTGGTTCGATAAACGATGGATGTTTGAGGAATCATACAAAACCCCTTTTGTTATACAATGGCCAGGGGTAATTAAAGAGGGTTCTGTCAACTCAGATATGGTCTCAAATATCGATTTCGCCGAAACATTCCTTGACGTGGCTGATGTAAGGATACCTGATGACATGCAGGGACGGAGTATAAAACCAATACTTGAAGGAAAAACTCCCTTAAACTGGAGAAAGGAACATTACTATCACTACTATGAATACCCCGGATCACACATGGTTAAACGACACTATGGCGTTAGCACCGACAGGTATAAACTGATTCATTATTATTACGACATTGATGAATGGGAACTTTTTGATCTGAAAAACGACCCTCAGGAGATGAAAAATGTTTATAATGACCCTCAGTATTCTGATATCAAAAAAATGATGCATAAAAAACTTGAAAAGATAAGAAAGAAATATGGCGACAGTGATGAGCTAACCAAATCATTTCTGCCTAACTGATATCATTTCATAAAATTACTGTAAGGCGGTTTCTGAGAACAACAGTTTTTGAACTTTTTTCCGCTTCCACACGGACATGGATCATTCCTGTCAGGCATGAGAGGCTTTGTAACCTGACGTTCCTTGTTTGAAATCCAATTCATCACATTTGCCGGGGCACGCCTGTTATTCAGCTCTTTTACCATATATTCCATATAGGGCGTCACATGATGAAAAAACATTTTGTATGCTTCACATAAATAGTTCAAACCCGGCTCACCAGTAGGAGTATCAATGATTCTGTGTTTGGGACACTCGCCATGACAGGCAAATCTGAACTCACAACCCATACAGTAACGGGGAAGCGTGCTCCTCTTCATTATGCCAAAGTCAAACTGACGCTGCGATCTGGCCAGATCAACAAGAGGTGTCTCATGTATATTACCAAGATAATAGTCAGGATATACAAGATGATCGCATGAGTATATATCACCATTATGCTCAAGAGCAAGAGCATCACCACAAGTATCGGAGAAAACACATATTCCGGGCATCTCACCATACCAGTTGGCGAGGGATGCATCAAACAGCTGCACAAATACACGTCCAACGTCGTTGCGAACCCATTCATTGAAAACCGAGATGAGAAACTTACCGTAATCATGAGCCGTAACTGACCATGGGGTAACTGATGCCCGGCCTTTAAAAAGATGTGAAACAAGCTTCAATTCGCTCTCATTCCTTTCCAGCGATTCTCTTTCAACTACAGGAAGAAACTGAATGAAACCGCTTCCTGTTCTTTTAAGAAAACGATATGTTTCAACGGCAAAGCTTACATTATAGGAGTTTACAGTACTAAGAGTATTGAAGTCAATCCTGTATTTGTGGAACAGGTCTATTGCCTTCATTACACTTTTAAAGGTTGGACCACCGGAGGAAGTCCTTCGAAAATGATCGTGATTATGTTCCTCGCCATCAATGGAAATACCTATAAGAAATCCATTGTCATGAAAAAAACGACACCACTCATCATTAAGAAGGGTTCCGTTGGTCTGAAAGGAGTTCTCAATGCGTTTACCTCCAGAATATTTATTCTGAAAATCAACTGCCTTCCTGTAGAAATCAAGACCCATAAGGGCAGGTTCACCTCCCTGCCATGTAAAATTGACTACCGGAACATCTTGTGATTCAATAAACTGACGGACGAACTCCTCCAATGTCCTGTCTGACATCAATGTCACCTTCTCACCCTGATATATTTTCCCCTTTTCAAGATAATAACAATATGTACATCTGAGATTACATGCAGAGCCTGATGGCTTGATCATTACATGAAAAGCCTTTGGGGCATAAAGCTTTTGTGCATCCTTAAAATGAATCTCCATAGCGGTGAAAACCAAATTGCGGTTAAATTAATACTATTATTTAAATGATTCTGCTAAAAGAGGCAAACACCATTTTTTTTATTGTTCATTCCTTTCACAACTATAAAAAAGTATAAGTATCAGAAAGGTGAAACGGACCTTTATATCTTGCATAAATATAACATCCTTTGCAATGCGCTGACAGACTGTTATTTTAGTCAGGAACAAACCTGGATTTTATTTGTTCTTATTATGACAGCATTCGATACCGGATGTTTTTTTGCTTATAATATATAAATATATAGATATG
>QKCK01000037.1 GCA_003245695.1 Bacteroidota bacterium
TGATAAACTCTCCGGTCTCCAGTACCCGCAAAAGTCTGACCTGTGTTGAGAGTGGCAGTTCAGCCACCTCATCAAGAAAAATCGTACCACCACTAGCCACCTCAAAGTAACCTTTCCGGCTGTCAGTAGCACCTGTAAATGCTCCCTTTTCATGGCCAAATAGTTCTGAATCTATTGTTCCTTCGGGTATAGCACCGCAGTTCACTGCAATGTAAGTGCCATGCTTCCTGAGACTAAACGAATGAATTACCTGAGGGAAAATTTCTTTTCCTGCACCGCTCTCACCCGTGATCAATACCGAAAGATCAGTAGGAGCTACCTGAACAGCTATGTCAAGGGCACGGTTCAGTGCCTCATGATTTCCAATGATACCAAAACGCTGCTTTATACTCTGTAACTCCTGCATCGAATTCACTTTAGCCCTGCGAATTTACTAATTTTTGCATTATGTTAACCATCCTTTTTCGTAATTTGGGGCCATGAATAACAGAACAGAAGTCACTTTCACAGGCATTATACCGGCACGGTATGCTTCATCGAGGTTCCCGGGCAAACCTCTTGCCATGATAGGCAACAAGAGCATGATTGAACGCGTTTTCACCCAGGCCTCAATGGTGCTGACAGAGGTATATGTAGCTACTGACGATGAGAGGATATATAATGCTGTAACAGCTTTCGGAGGAAAAGTAGTGATGACATCGCCTCAACACAGGAGCGGCACTGACAGATGTGCTGAAGCATCTTCACTTATCTTCAATGACAGGATGAACGATGACGCCATTGTGTTTAATATACAGGGTGACGAACCCTTTATCATGCCAGAACAGCTGACAGCACTGAAAGAATGCTTTTCTGATCCATCAGTTGAGATTGCCACCCTGGTAAGAGAGGTAGGTCCGGAGGAGGATCTTTTTAATCCAAACCATCCCAAAGTAGTATTGTCTAAAATGATGGATGCAATGTTCTTCAGCCGTTCGGTAATCCCATATGTCCGCGACAGTGAAAAAAACGAGTGGATAAAAAAACACAGGTTTTACAAACACATCGGCCTGTACGGTTACAGAGCCTCCACTCTTTCAAAAATAACCCTGCTGCCTCAATCATCATTAGAAATTGCCGAGTCACTGGAACAGAACAGATGGCTTGAGAATGGATACAAAATACGGGCTGCAATAACGCCATGGGAAAGTATAGGTATCGACACACCTGAAGACCTCGAAAAAGCTAAAAGACTAATCCAGGATAGAAGTCTGTAAAATGCGAAACTGCTACCTTCACCTTTCTGCTTCAGCCTCTGACTATGCCCGTTTCTTAACTAATGAACTTTTAATTTGTTACATTGTTTATTTAGCATTATAAGGAGCTAAAGAACATGAACGCAGGCAAAAAATCGTATTCAATAAAAGAGCTGGAAAGCTGTTGTGGCATAAAAGCCCATACAATACGGATGTGGGAGAAACGATATGGAATTCTTACTCCTGACAGAAGCGATACAAACATAAGGCTGTATACTGAAGATGAGCTGAAAAAGATAATCACAATATCAATACTCAACCGTAACGGCATTAAGATATCGCGGATAGCAAAGATGAATGATGAAGAGATCCTTCATGCCGTTATGAAAAACACATCAGCAGAAGAGGAATCTCTGGGTGATTTCAAACCCGGACAGTTGATTATGTCGGCTCTGAGATTCAGTGAAGATCAGTTCAGTAAAGCACTTGAACCACACATAGCAGAGAAGGGCCTGGAAGAAGCCTACATCAGGATATTATACCCCCTGATGCAAAAAGCAAGGACCTTATGGCTAACTGACTGCCTCTCAAAAGCACAGGAACAGTTTATTGAATATACCATCAGGAAAATGATAAATGTTGAAGACTCATCACTCACCATTCAACCTGATAAAGAAACTGTTGTGATAGCAAACATGGATGAAGGCAACCCCTTCAGCAACCTTCTCTTCACAAAATATATCCTGAAAAAAAGTGGATTTGAAGTGATATTCACCGATGGCACCCTGACGGCAGATGATATAAGTGGCATACAGCTCATCAAACCATTCCACATACTCGTACTGAATGTAGCACCTTCAGCCGATGATGAACAACTCAAGTCTCTCGTAACGGCATTTCTGAAAAATCTGAAACTGAGAAAGCTGATTATAGTAGGAAGAAACGAGACAGCTTCATGGATCAGGGATTCAAAAACTGAAATTGCAATAACCCCTGCTGATATAGCATCAGTTATTGGCAACATCTGATATTCATCAAACAAAAGCCTTTTATTCCGATATCCTTACTACAATTGAATCAGCTATTTCCATGGCTGTAGTTAATGTGCTGATATCCGGAAATAACCTTCCCGTTTCACCAGCAGGATCACTGTGACCTACAGGTATCATTTTATAATATGGCCTTAGGGAGTCTGTATTTACAATAACCTGATATACCAGTGCCGGCTGGCAAGACAACAAATAATACTGGTTACCTGGATATTTGTCGTTCGTCCAGTAATCATTCCAGTCCCAGTTCTGGTTTAGTTCAAACATCACCCTGAATACTCCTTTCAGAGGCCTGTCTGACCGGCTGTTGAGAATAAAATCTGATGTTGGAGTCGCACCACTGTAGGCATCTGGCACCGGTGTTTCCTGATCCGGCATATATAAACCATCTGAGGCTACTACACCGCGCTTATGCGACCAGTATGGGAGTGTCTGTGGTGCCCTTTTCGGTCCTCTGACCCATTGGCCATTCTCCTGCTTTCCATATTTAAAAATCCCTTTTGCCACTGACTCAGGTACATAAAGTGACTGTATATAATTACCATCACTATCCTCAAGCCAAACGGCCATAAGCGGGTAATAGAACTCTCTTCCTCCGTAAAAAACAACACTTATGTTTTCACCATCACCATCAGGGTTTGATGTGATTACAACAGGCTCTTGTTTTGATGCAGAGCCGTTGCCTCCATGATTATAACCGGAACATGAGATCAGGAAAACTGTAGCTGTGGTTAAAAGAACTGATTGTTTCATTTTAGCTTTTCTTATCATATTTCTATAATAATGCCTATTGAAGGCAGGACCGTTCCTGTATCCGCTTTAATGTATTTCAACAAGTAACGCGCTGGATCATCAGGGTCAGTAACCGGAATGCCTGAAGCATCACTCTCAGGAATAAGTATACCGGGTTGGTCAGCTTTGTGATTCAGGAGATTCTGAATATCAAGATAAAGCATAAGTGACCAGTTTTTAAAAAATAATTGTTTGTCCAACCTTACATCAAGCTGATTAAAGGCTTTCAGTCGTTCACTGTTAAACCTGGAATAGTCAAGATATCCCTGACCGTTAAGGTTCCAGGCATCCTTTATTGAAGACTTGTCTACATCATACGGGGTGTATGGTGCACCTCCCACCAGTCTCCACTTAAGCCCTACATTCCAGTTTCTGCCAAACTTCTTTGTCCCAGTCATACTGAATAGATTGCGGTTATCCCATGCTGAAGGAATATACAATCCACTAACATCCTTAAACTCACTCCTGACATAGGTATAAGCAAATACCATATTAAGCCCGCTCAGATCTCTGATACGACCCATGACTTCCAGACCATAAGCTCTTCCAATTGATGTTGAAACCAGCTCCTCATCACCAAAGACACCATAACCGGCACTTTTTGTTGAAAGAGGCACAGAATCATTGACTGAGAAGGGATACCTGTTGTAGCGCTTGAAGAAAGCTTCAGCCGTAATCTGAAGATTTTCGGCAGGATTATACTCAACCCCGCCAACAAGGTGATCTGCTGATGTATACTTTATATTGTTTACTCTGTTGATGTAGTTTCCTGAATCATCTTTATACCCGAGTGAAGTATAGGATGGTAGCTGATAATACCTTCCGGTACTGAAATTCAGGCTCAGCTCCCTTGTTAGAGAGTAAGAGAGTGAAAGCCTGGGAGAAAGCTGCTTAAGGGGGTTAAGCATATCGTTTGAATAGGTATTCGCATCTGTCCTTAAACCAAATGAAAGCCTCATCTTCTCCTCCAATAACGTCTTGCTTACCTGAGCAAACAAAGAAAATTTTAAAAATGTCAGGTTAGTGCTATACTTATATGAAGTAACACTGCCTTCATTAAAAGTTTTCCTGAATGTATCATTCCTGTATCGTGAGAATTCAGTTCCAGCACCGTAACTTACCCTAAATCCATCTTCCCCTGTTGTATTATTCTCATACCTGAAACGCACATCTCCTTCACCGCTCTTATAATCAAGAGTCTTGTTATTCTCCTGCTCAATATTGTCAAAATACTTTATCTGTCTGTTATTCAAATAGTTTCTACTAACAACAAACATTTCGGTACCATCGCGTCTCAGGTTTCTGTATACTGCCCCAATTGTGTAACTATATTGCTCCTGATCAGGAATAAATCCAAGTATGTATCTCTGATATTCTGTTTCGTCAGCCTCAAGATTAAGAGCAAAATTATCAATTGCACCCAGTCCTATTAATGTCAGGTCACTCCTCTCCCTGGTCTTGATTCTGTATTTGAATTGAAAATCATTATATGATGGAAGAAAAGGGAGCTCAAGGGCTTGAAAAAGAAACTTCAGATATGATCTCCTGGCAGATACAATAAGCGATGATCTGTCGTTCAGGGCACCGTTAAATGTAAGTCCCAAATCAGATGCTCCAACAGTTGCCCTTACTGTTCTCTTCTCACTATTCCCCTCAATAAGGCTGAAATTCATGACTGAGCTTAAGGCATTCCCACGGGAGGATGGAAAAGCACCTGATAGAAAATCCACCGATCTCACAAAATCTACATTTATTATACCTATAGGCCCACCTGAGGATCCCTGTGTTGAAAAATGATTAAGGTAGGGTATCTCCACATTATCAACAAAAAACCTGTTCTCATTGGGTCCACCCCCTCTTACAATAACATCATTCCTGAAAGCCGGAGTTGAGGCAACACCCGGGAAAGACTGAATTATTCTTGAGATATCCCTGTTTCCACCCGGATTCATTTCTATCTCCTCGATACTTATTATACGGGCTGACACAGGACTCTCCACCTTTTTCCTGAACGGTGAAGCCTTTACTACTACATCCTGAATACCAACTACCGTCCCTTCCAGCTCAACAGTAATTCTTACCTCATTACTGTTAGTAACAAGTATTGATTCCGAGATAAATGGCTTATAGCCAACCGACGAGGCTCTTAATTCAATATACCCTGGTTTTACTCCGGTAAATAGAAAGTTGCCGTCAAAATCAGTCATTGCCCCGATATTGGTATTCCATATGACAACACTTGCGAATGGAATACCCTCACTGGTAGAGGCATCTACTATCCTGCCTCTGATTACACCACTCTCCTCCTGGGGAAAAGCAACCAGTGAAAAAACAAGTAATAAGGATAAAATATATATTTTTTTCATTGTTTCAGTTTACCTGAAAAACAATGAATATCAGAGTTTGTTTAAAAAAAGACTTTTTACTCCTTTATTGACTCAAAGTATTCTCTCTCAGCACTAAGGTCAATATATGATGCTTTATCACTCAGATCATCAATCTTTTTCAGCATTGCCCTGGCAAAAGTGCCGGCTGTATTCCTGTCCCCAAGAATTCTGTGAGCCATCGCCTTACTTATTCTATCAGCCTCTGACCACAGAGACATCGTATTCATGGTAAAGAATGATTCTGTAAATCTGTTCCATACATACATTAATCCCACATCAGACGGATGCAGCATATCTGTGGCATAGAATCTGTAATCACGCAGGTCATCCATGAATAGCTCATAAGATGGGAAATAGCCTGTTACAGAAGGATATGACATCAGTCTATCACAGGCCAGCAACAGTCTGGACTTACTCAGCTGATTTGCATGCAACCCATCATTCAGGTGACGAACCGGGCTTACTGTAAACCACACTTTCAGGGAGGGGTTGACTCTTAGCACTCTTTCGAGAGTGTCAGCCCAGATGTTCTCTATCTCGCTCACTTCAGCCTGCCTCCTCAAAAACAATGATGCCGGCAGTTTATGACAGTTGGCAACACTGTCTCCGTTCTCTTTGAGATCAAATACCCAGGCAGTACCAAAGGTAATAAACAGAAAAGATGCTTTTAGCAGAAAATCATGAGCGCTGTTATTTACTGTGTTAAGCCTCTCTACCAACTCATCAGGATCTTCAGAGCTGAATAGAGTGTAATGATCCAGACTATAATAACGGTTCTCAAAAAGATAGAGATCCCTTTTACTGTATGAATACCCTTCAGCAAACCTCAGCAAGGCCCGGGAAACAGATAATGGGTTAAAAAGTGTACCATGAGGGTTGATAAGCACAGGTATCTTCCCTGACTCAGCTTTTCTTCCAATCTCTGAGGCAAAGCAAGAACCCATAAACAGAACAGGTGTCTGATGAGATATCTTATCACCTGAGAGCGGCGGTTCCACTAATGTTCTGAATTCCAATCCCATTTCATCCGATGGTATCAATCCATTCCCTTATGAGGATATAATGGTCTTCTTTAAATGGTTCATTATGCAGCTCATGATATCCGCCATCCCAGAGTTTCAGGATTGCATTCGGGGCCTTCTCTGCCACCTCAACGGTCCCTGATGGTGAAGTTATCATATCATCCCTGCCATGAACAAGCAATAAGGGTAACTTAATCTGATCAGCGCTTCGTAACAAGCCGGCAGCATTCTTTTCCGCTTCAGAGAATAGCCGTGGAGAGATCAGACCATGCACAAGAGGATCACTCTTATACCTCTCCACTACCCCTTTATCATGAGAAAGATAATCTGTTTTCAGTCCTGATGAGAGGGTCATCTCAGGCATTATCCGCAGAAAGAGAGATGACATAGCCGCCTTAAATGGCGATGGAGACTCAGTTAATAATATCCATGGTGAAGTAATAACTGCTCCATCAATTAAAGGCTTACGGTTCAGCAGATAACCCAGCGCTATATTGCCACCCAGACTATGCCCATAGATAAAAAGAGAAACTCCCGGATACTCTTCTCTCATTACCCTGAACTGATCATCAATAATGTCATATACCTGCTCAAAGAATGGCATTACGCCCCTCTTTCCTGAAGAATTCCCATGTCCCGGAAGATCAAATGACCAGATACCGATACCAGTATTATTGAATCGTTTTATCCACTCTGTATACCTTCCTGAATGTTCTCCCAATCCATGAATAAGAAGAATCATTGACTCCGCAATACCCGAAGGATCATGTCTGTAATACGCTATACTATTTGCTGCTGAATCCATACTTTTTTTTGCTAATATACGATTTACATTGATCAGTGAAGCCTCATTACCGGGTAAAATGGGAAAGAGAATCAGACCATAATGCTGGCGCCACTATCCTGTTTATAGTTAAGGATTCTAAGGGGAAAAATGCAATTTTTTTTCAGATTACCTTAATTTAGACAAAATAAAGCTAACGCAGCAATAGTCTTATGTTTGCGATGTGAACTATTTAAAAATTAGATGTGAAACGGGCTATTTAAAGATATTCGGATTTGGATATCTTTTTTCCAACGTTTAACTTTGTATCAACAATTAAAAAATGTTCACTCATGACTACACAAGAGTTTAACAGCAGTATAATAGGGATGAAGGGAAATCTGCAGAAATATGCAATGAGTCTCACTCTTGATCGTGACAACGCATTGGATCTGATGCAGGACACATTTCTAAAGGCAATACAAAACCAGGATAAGTTCATTGATGAGACAAATCTGAAGGCATGGATTTTCACCATAATGAAGAACACATTCATTAATAACTACAGGAGGAAGATGAGGGAGAACACCATGATAGACGGCACACAGGAGTTATACTATATCAATCTGCCATCTGACAAGGGATCTATTTCACCTGAATCGGATTTCAGTGAGAGAGAGATTGTGAAAGCCATTGAATCACTTGAGAGTGAGTACAAGGATCCTTTTAAGATGCATGTTGAAGGCTTTAAATATGAAGAGATATCTGATAAACTTAATTTAAAGCTTGGCACAGTTAAAAGCCGGATATTTTTTGCAAGGCAGAAGCTAATGAACGCACTTAAAGATTTTAATGATTAAGGTTTAAGAAAGCAGTATTCAAAGATTCTTTCTCATAAGAGAGAGACACAGTCAATGAAGGCGCCCATAAAGGCGCCTTCATCTATTCTGACGTAACTGTTTATTACAGATTCGTTACCTACCCTTAAAGGAGCAGTTCGGAGGCCTGCCCCTTCCCTGCACAAACCTAAATCATCAAATGCACCTGCCTTTTGAAGTAAAAGACAGGGAATAACTCCACAAAAACGGTGTTTATTAACACGCGTAAGTTTTCAACATCTGTTAACAACCATACTTATGATTACATACATCATTGTTTTTCTGTGCCTTACTACTGTTAAAAACAGTGTTTATTACCTGTGTTTTCTTTTATTGAATAATATTAGAGAAAAGCTTGACTTTGGTTAAAACGCGTTTTAAATTTGTTATACCATGTAAGCGATAAAAGATCGCTCCGAGGTAAAGACGTTCTTTTGAATGGTTTAATTATCACTCTGAAAACCAATTGCTTCAGAGCCTCACACAGCAGGGTTACGATCATGTTGTGTCTGCTATCGGTACCGGCTGAGAAGCCTTCTTATCGTGGCAGTCTTGAGAGGGTAACTCGTGTAACGGGGTAAAAGCCGCCAGGGGGTTACAACACCGGAGTATCGCTTTAAGCCAGAAAAGTAACTCAGGTGCTCGGCAAGAGAGAGGAGAACAGAAATCAACACCAGAGAGGTGAAGATGGAAGGGATCCGGGAGAGACAATGGCTATCCTGTAAAGGGTTGTCTATCCTCAAGGGTTCACACTCCGCGTTTCAAAATGTACTTTGTAAAGCTTCACGGTGATGAAGAGGTACAGGAGGAACACCAGAATGCAAACCGTAAAAAAGCTCCCCCAGGGGACCACCGGAATGCAGTATGGCAGGAGACAATAGAGGTGAACTGATCATATGAACAGTAGCATGGCGGCTATGACAGTCATGGCTGACAGTATGCCGAAATGGGAACTGATACGAAAAGTACAGTTCCCATTTGTGTTTTTATCCAATACCACTATAAACATCTGACATATATTCTTTGCAACCCTATCCTGAACACCACATTCTTACCCTCTGTGAGAATTAACTTCATCAGCCTAAATAGCTATCTTTGCAGCATAACTATGTCATATGGAAAAAGAAAAGAAAAATCTCACCCCTATTTCAAAACTGGGCAGGTACGGTCTCTCAGAATACCTCTCCTCCTCATTTCCACTCCCTTCTGAAACCCTGATCCTGGGACCAGGCGACGACGCAGCGGCTTTTACTGCTGATGAAGAAGTAACACTGATTTCTTCCGACCTGCTTCTTGAGGGAACCCATTTCAATCTGGTATATACCCCTCTGACTCACCTGGGGTATAAAAGTGTTATCAGAGGCATTTCCGATATCTATGCTATGGGAGGCATTCCCCGGCATTTGATGGTGAATATAGGTATAGGAAGCAGGTTTGCTGCAGAACATATTGATGAGATCTATGCCGGGATAACAAAAGCATGCAGGAAATATGGATGTGATATTGCTGGCGGCGACCTCTCATCTTCTGTTAATGGGCTTATTATCAGTATTACAGCAACCGGATCAGTGAGAAAAGATCGTATCATCAGGAGAAGCGGTGCTCTTAATAATGACATACTGTGTGTTACAGGCGATCTGGGTGCCGCCTATATGGGCCTCCAGCTTCTTGAACGCGAATGCCACATTTTTGAATCAGGCAAAGGCCAACAACCCCAACTCACAGGCCATGAGTATATAATAGGCCGCGAATTAAAACCCGAAATACCTGTATCGACTCTGAATTCTCTCACAGAAGAAAGTATCCCAATATCATCAATGACTGACATAAGTGACGGTCTTGCTCCTTCCCTGCTATCATTATGCAAAGCTTCTAAAAAGGGTTGTCGACTCTTTTATGACAAGATACCTGTTGATACTGAGACTGCAAGTATGGCTGAGGAGTTCAACATGGATCCTGTTACAGGTGTTTTTGGTGGAGGTGATGATTTTGAGTTCCTGTTCACCGTACCTGTATCGGAGTATGAGGCGTTGTCAAGGATAAAGGGTATAAGCATGATAGGCCATATAACACCTGATGATGGCATTTACAAACTTGTGTTGCCAGATCAGCAGGAGATAGACATAACCTCAAGAGGCTGGGGGGAATAAGGTACAGTTTCCAACATTCAAATAGAGCACAGGTCAAAAAAAGGGGCTTATCGCCCCTTTATTACTCCTCTGTCTGTACTCCTTATAAAATCGAGTATATGGTCTCTTTCTGATGAAGAGGCAAAGTTTTTTTCAATGTACTCGAGAGCCTGTGAGGCATTCATCCCCATATTATAGTAGGCTCTGTAAATTTCATGTATCTCATTAACCTTCTCCCTGGCAAACCCCCGTCTTTCCAATCCAACTGTGTTTATTCCCATAAACGACAGCGGTTCTCTGTCGGCCTTTATATAAGGTGGAACGTCTATTCTGACCTTTGAGCCTCCGCCAATAATTACATGTGAGCCTATACGGACAAACTGGTGTACCATGGTATTTCCGCCAAGTATAGCCCAGTCATTAAGCTTAACCTCGCCTGCTATACCAGAGTATCCGCCCATAATAACGTGGTCACCCACAACACAATCATGTGCCACATGAACATATGTCATCAACAGGCAGTTGCTGCCAATAACAGTCTTACCTGCTGCAACAGTGCCGCGATGAAGAGTGGCACATTCCCTGACAGTGGTATTATCGCCTATCTCAAGTGTTGTCTTCTCACCTGCAAACTTTAGGTCCTGAGGCAGAGCAGCAACAGAGGCTGCATTAAATATGCGGCAGTTTTTACCTATCCGGGCTCCGTTATATATCACTGCATGAGGGCCTATCCATGTGCCATCACCAATAATAACATCGCCGTCAATATAAGCAAAAGGCTCTACTGTGACATTATTGCCCAGATGCGCCCGTGGATCAACATAAGCAAGATTGGAAATCATCTTTATTATTTGTTTTTAATTACCTGTGCTGTCAATTCACCCTCTGCCACCAGTTTTTCGCCAACATATGCCTGCCCGTACATTACCACTATGCCTCTCCTGATAGGTTCAGTAAGATCACATCTGAAAACAATGGTATCTCCGGGGAAGACCTTTTGTTTAAACTTTACCTTATCTATTTTAAGGAAATATGTTGAATACCTCTCGGGCTCATCCACATTATTCAGCACCAGTATGCCTCCCATCTGGGCCATTGCCTCAACAAGAAGCACCCCCGGAAAAACATGTTCTTCAGGGAAATGACCCTGAAAGAAAGTTTCATTATAAGTGGTATTCTTATATCCTACAACATGGTTTTCTGTAAGTTCAATAACTCTGTCTATCAGCAGGAAAGGATAGCGATGCGGCAACAGTTTTTTTATCTGGGTAATATCCATCATTGCCGGCTTGGTCGGATCATATATGGGTATCTCCTTTTTTGAATGCTGTTTCTTGATCTCCTGCCTGATCTTTCTTGCCAGCCTTGTATTGGCATAATGACCAGGTCTGGTGGCTACCACCTTGCCCTTTATCGGTTGTCCAACCAATGAAAGGTCTCCAATGATGTCAAGCAGTTTATGGCGTGCCGGCTCATTCGGGTATCGTAACTCAGTGTTATTTAATATACCTGCATTATGTTCTGTAATTCCAGGTTTATTAACCATTTTCGAAATACGGTCTATCTCCTCCTGCTCAACCTCACGTTCGAGGATTACAATAGCGTTATCAAGATCTCCTCCCTTTATGAGCCCCATTTTAAAGAGAGGCTCAAGTTCATGAAAGAAGACGAAGGTACGGCTACGGCATATCTCTTCTTCAAAGTCATCTATATCATCAAGAATGGCATATTGATTACCAAGAATCTTTGAATTGTAATCAATCAGCACATTTACACTGAAGTGATCATCGGGATAGATAATAAGGTCAACGCCATGATCTTCATCAGAAAAAGTTATCTTTTCTTTGACGATAAAATAGTTACGCTCTTCCTTTAGTTCAACTATCCCCGCCTCTTTTATTGCATCAACGAACATTTTTGAGCTGCCTCCCATTATCGGAGCCTCAGGTGCATTAATATCGATAAGCACATTATCGATCTTTAATCCGGCAAAGGCAGCCAGAACATGTTCGATGGTTGCCACAGATGCTTCTCCCTGTACAAGGGTTGTCCCTCTTGAGGTATCTGTTACATTTTCAGCAACTGCATCTATTATCGGTTGCCCGGCAAGGTCTGTGCGCCGGAATTTGTAACCATGATTTGCTGGAGCAGGTTTAAATGTAATATTAACATCCACACCAGTGTGCAGCCCCTTTCCGCTTAGTGTTATCTCTTTTGCAAGTGTTTTTTGTCTTTCGCTCATCAGGTAATATCTTAAAACGGTGCAAATAAAGTAATTTTTTTCCGAACGTCACAAGGAGAATCGCCACAAAGGTATGATGTTCAAAGTTTTTCCTTTAGAACGTTGTTTGGAACTATTTGTTTTTTAAGGCTTCTAACTCTTTGACGAGCTTATCAACTTTTTTATCAATATCGGGAAGATGGCCAAAAACAGCATAGCTTTTCAGAAATTTTTTGCTCTCAATGGCAGGCATACCCAGAAGAGTAACCCCTGGTTTTTTTACATTATTTGAGACTCCGGCCTGGGCTCCCACCTTTGTTCCGTCAGCAAGAGCAATATGTCCGACAACACCGACCTGACCTCCCAGCATACAGTTTTTTCCCACCTTTGATGACCCTGCTATTCCTGATTGAGCAGCAATAACAGTATTCTCACCTATTACGGCATTATGAGCCACCTGCACCAGGTTATCAAGTTTTACTCCTCTTTTTATGACAGTACTCCCCATGGTTGACCGGTCTATGCAGGCATTAGCCCCGATTTCAACATTATCCTCAATAATAACATTACCAATCTGAGGTATCTTCATGTAATTATTATCTGATGAAGGAGCAAAACCAAAGCCATCAGCACCGATAACAGTACCTGAATGAATTATACAATCCTCTCCTATTATGCATTGTGAATATACCTTCACACCTGAATAAAGAACTGAGTTATTTCCCAGGGATGCTCCGTCACCAAGGTAAACATGAGGATATATTGAACACATATCACCTACTTTTACATTCTCCCCTACATAAACAAAAGGCCCGATATACACATCTTTCCCAATTGTTGCACTCTCCTCAATCACCGCTGATGGATGGATACCTCTCTTTCGTGGTTTTGCCTGTTCATACATTGCCAATAAAACAGCTATTGACTGATACGGATCTTCAACTCTGATGAGAGTGGCTGGCACTTTGCCCGCAGGTTTGAAATCATTCCTTACCAATACAGCTGATGATCCAGTTGTATATATAAACTGCTCATATTTGGGATTAGCCAGAAAAGAAAGTGCTCCAATATGTCCTTCCTCTATCTTTGCTATTGTATTAAGTTTTACTTCAGGATCACCTTCTACTGTCCCCTTAAGCAGCTGTGCTACCATTCCGGCTGTAAATTCCATAACAAATCTCCTTTATTTATTTCTGCATTCCTTTGGATAACATAAAAAAAACTTAGTAACTCTCTCGGAGAGAGCTTTATGATCAAATATATCTGATACTGAAGTTATATCTTTCACCTCTCCGTTCTTCAGCAGAATTCTTACATCTACCTTTCCGGGGGCATAGGTCTGATTGTAGACTTCGCCGGTAAAAACATAACTGGCAGCATCATCGTCTGTGAGGTTTAACAAATCTCTTGCCATAACTTTCAACTCTGACACTCTGTTGTTGTCAAATGGCTCATTCTGCAGTTCAATGGCAAGCAGGTCACGGTTAACAAAACGTCTGCTAAGGTCAGACAGTATAAAGTCATCACTCATTTTCCAGACTTTTGCCGCAGATAAAATATCACTTTCATCAAGAGCAGTAAAAGCATCAACTATCTCCCTGTCTGTAGCGTCAACGTAAGCCTGTCGCATAAAGAAGTCAAGTGAAGGCGATGCAAAAAGATATCGCCCTGCTGAAACCAGTTTCCTGGCTCTCTCAAGAAGGGCAATTAAAAGATGCTCTGCTGATAAAACAGTGCGATGGTTATAAACCTGCCAATACATCAGACGCCGGGCAATAAGAAACTTCTCTACAGAGTATATTCCCTTTTCATCCACCACAAGTTTATTATCATACACATTCAGCATATGGATGAGTCTGTCAGAGCCAACCTCTCCTTCAATTACCCCTGTAAAAAAACTATCTCTCCTGAGATAATCCATTCTGTCCATATCCATCTGGCCAGATATAAGCTCACTGAGAAATTTCCTGTGATAGGACCCTTCAAAAACAGCGATGGCAAATGAGAGGCGGCCTCCAAACTCCTTATTCAGCTCATGCATCATCATAAGTGACATCTTTTCATGAGGAATGTCACTCACAATAGTGTTTTCCAGGGCATGCGAATAGGGTCCATGGCCTATATCATGAAGTAATATGGCAATAAGTGCGGCCTCTTCCTCATCAGAGGTAATGTACACCCCCTTATTACGAAGCGTTTCTATTGCCTTGGAGGTAAGATACATACTCCCAAGACTGTGCTGGAACCTTGTATGTACTGCACCAGGATAAACATATCCTGATAATCCAAGCTGCTTTATGTTACGCAGGCGTTGAAACCATGGATGGCAAACCAGATCATAAATAAAATCATCCGGCAGACTTAAAAATCCATATACAGGATCATTGATAATCTTTCTTTTGTTTGTCAAGATTCTTAGGGTTATCCTGACAAAAATATAAATAGTTTCTTTATGAAAGGCTGAAGAGACTCACTTTCATGCACTTTCCATATCCATATGCAGCTTTATTTGCTTATTCAAAAAAAGTTAGTATATTTGCATCGGAATTGAGAGGTAAATTGCCTAGGGGACAGAAGTCCCCTATTTTATTATTAAAAAAACATGATAAACAAGGAAACAATAAAAGGACAGGTTAAGGAATACATAAATGGCACTGGTCTTTTCCTTGTTGATGTCAGGCTCAGCAGCACGGGAAGGCTTACAATCCTCATTGACCGCCATGAAGGTGTTACTATTGATGATTGTGCTTCATTAAGCAGGTGGATAAATCAAAAGATCGGCGAAGAGGCAGGAAACTATGAGCTTAATGTATCATCACCCGGTCTTGACATGCCTTTTCTTGTCATCGAACAATACAGAAAGAATGAGGGCAGGATAGTGGATGTTGAAGATCTTGAAGGGAATAGACAAAAGGGTCTTTTGATAAATGTTACCTCAGGAGGGTTTGACCTGCAGACAGAAAAAAAGCAAAAGGGCAAAGCATCCGAAATAACAGTATCTCATTATAACTATGATGAGGTAAAGAGTGTTAAAATTGTAATTTCATTTAAATAACATAGAGCATTTAACGCGATGGAAAATGTAAATCTGATCGACACCTTCTCGGAGTTCAAAGAGCTTAAAAATATTGACAGGCCAACAATGATGAGTGTTCTGGAGGATGTTTTCAGGGGGCTTCTAGTAAAGAAATATGGGACAGCTGACAATTTTGATATAATCGTAAATATTGACAAAGGGGACTTTGAGATATGGAGAAACAGGGAAGTTGTTGATGATGAAAACTTCACTGACCCCAACACGCAGATACCTCTTTCAGAGGCAAAAAAGATTGACACAGACTATGAAGCCGGAGAAGAGGTTTCAGATGAGGTCAAATTTCTTGACTTTGGCCGCAGGGCTATACTGGCATTGAGGCAGAATCTTGTTGCACGCATCCTTGACCTTGAAAAGAACAATATATATCTGAAATACAAAGACCGGATCGGAGATATCGTTACCGGTGAAGTGTATCAGGTATGGAAACGTGAGACTCTTGTACTCGATGATGATGGTAATGAACTCATCTTACCCAAGGGAGAGCAGATACCCTCAGATCATTACAGGAAGGGTGATACTATAAGAGCTGTTGTCATCAGGGTTGAAATGAAAAACAATACTCCAAGTATTATTTTAAGCCGGACCTCTCCTGTGTTTCTTGAGAGACTGTTCGAGCTGGAAGTACCTGAGATATTTGACGGCCTGATAACTATTAAGAAAATTGTGAGGATACCGGGAGAGAGAGCAAAAGTAGCTGTTGAGTCTTATGACGAGAGAGTTGATCCGGTAGGTGCCTGCGTTGGAATGAAAGGCTCAAGGATACATGGTATTGTAAGGGAGCTTCGCAATGAGAATATTGACGTAATAAACTACACCAACAATATCCAGTTGTTTATTACCAGGGCTCTTAATCCGGCAAAGATATCATCAATAAAGCTTTTCGAAACCGACAAGAGAGCTGAGATATTCCTGAAACCGAGTGAGGTATCACTGGCAATTGGAAAGGGTGGTTTAAATATCAAGCTTGCAGGCCAGCTCACCGGTTATGAAATAGAGGTATACAGGGAGCCAGATAATGAAGATGAAGAGGATGTATCACTTGATGAATTCTCAGATGAGATAGAAGGATGGATCATTGATGAGTTAAAGGCAATAGGGTGCGATACCGCCCGAAGCGTGCTTAAACTCTCACTGAACGATCTGGTAAAAAGAACTGACCTTGAGGAAGAAACTATAAAAGAAGTAGTTAAGATACTTAAGTCAGAATTTGAATAACAAATTCAGCGTCTTGACGCAACTATTTATATACTCATTTAATCAATAATACAAGAGGTTGTTAATAGGGACATATGACTGACGATATAAAGGCAACACGTTTAAGCAAGGCAGCCCGCGAATTTAACGTAGGGATACAGACTATTGTTGAATTTCTTCACAAGAAAGGTTTCGACGTTAGCAGTGACCCCAACTGTAAGATTCCCCAGGAGGCGTACGCCCTGATAGTTAAAGAGTACAGCAGCGACCTCAACGTAAAGAAGGATGCTGAGAAGATTGCGCTCAAGGATAAGATAACGCAGAAGAAATCATTATCCATAGAAGATATTGAATCATTGCCTGAGCAGGAACAGACGGAGCAGGAGGATGAGATTCTCATCACTGATGTATCGGGTCCGAAGAACGTTATAGACATTCGGACTGAGATAAAGAAACCGGAAATAAAACAGGTGGGTAAGATTGACCTGGACACCGTAGGAAAACCCAAAATAACAGAGGAACCAAAACCGGAGATAAAACTTCCTGTTGAGGAGAAAGCAGAAGAGCCGGAGAAGCCGGCAGAAGCACCTGTTATAGAACCTGTCACTCCTGCCGCTGAGACAAAAGCAGAACCTGTAGAAGAGACGGCACCTCCGTTAAGAGAGGTAAAGGAGCCCAAGATAATTGGCACTATTGATCTGAGTAAGATACAGGGAAGACAGGATAAAAACGGCAAACAGGAAAAGAGACATGAGCCGAAGCATCATGTAAGGCCGGAACCAGCTGCTGAAAAACGTGAAGAGAAAAAACCTGCAGTTGTTGAGCCTGTTAAACAAAGAGAGAACCTGGTTAATGAAAAGCCTGTTGAAAATGAGCCAAAAGAACCGGAAATATTCAGACCAGGCATTAACAAGCTTACCGGACCTACAATTGTAGGAAGCATAAAGCTACCTGAACCGGAAATAAAGAAGCCAAAAGAGGGTGGTGAAGACAGGCATAAAAGAGACGATAAGAGGAAGAGAGAAAGGATTAAGTCAAAACCACGAGAGAAGGTTGCCTTAGACCAACCTGCTCCTGCCCAGCCTTCGGGAGAGCCAAAGAAAGATGCCAAGAAGGGTGGCCAGCATAAGGACCACTTTAATAAAGATAAGAAGAGGCCTTTCAGGGCACTCAGGCCTGAGGTTGACAAGGAAGATGTTGACAAGAACATCAGAGATGTCAATCTGCTAATGAGCAAGGGAAAATCAAAAGTTTCAAAATACAGAAGGGACAAGAGGGATCTCATCAATCAGAGAATAAAGGATGAGGTTGAAAAGAAAGAGCTTGAAAAGAAAGTTCTTAAAGTGACAGAGTTTGTATCTGTCAATGAATTGGCTACTATGATGGATGTCCCTGTTGTAGAGATAATCTCTACATGCATGAGCCTTGGGTTGATAGTATCCATAAACCAGAGGCTTGATGCTGAAACGATGGCTATGTTGGCAGAGGAGTTTGGTTACAGTGTTGAATTTGTCAGCGCTGAACTTCAGGAGGCCGTTCGTGAGGAAGAGGACAGTCCTGATGATATGACACTAAGACCTCCGATAGTAACGGTGATGGGTCACGTAGACCATGGAAAGACCAAGCTACTTGATTATATACGTAATACAAATGTTGTTGCCGGAGAGGCAGGCGGTATTACACAGCATATAGGAGCATACAGTGTGACAATTAATGGTGACAAAATCATTACCTTCCTAGACACCCCGGGTCACGAGGCATTTACAGCCATGCGAGCCCGAGGAGCACAGATAACTGATATTGCAATCATTGTTGTTGCAGCTGACGATGGTGTCATGCCACAGACGCGTGAAGCAATAAATCATGCTCACGCAGCTGGTGTACCTATAATATTTGCCATAAACAAAATTGACAAGCCCTCAGCCAACGCCGACAAAATCAGGGAAGAGCTGGCAAACATGAATTTCCTTGTTGAAGAATGGGGCGGAAAATACCAGTCACAGGAGATATCAGCAAAGAGCGGTCTGAATATAGATTCACTCCTTGAAAAAGTGCTTCTTCAGGCTGAGTTACTTGAACTGAAAGCCAACTCGGCTAAACATGCTTTAGGCACGGTGATAGAATCATCACTTGACAAAGGACGTGGTTTTGTTGCCACAGTACTTGTTAAAGCTGGCACACTCCGTATGGGTGATGTTGTTCTTGCAGGTAGCTGTTATGGCCATGTAAAGGCCATGTACAATGAGCGTAATCAACGTGTTAATGAAGCAGGGCCTTCGACACCTGTTCTGATATTAGGTCTCAATGGAGCTCCCCAGGCTGGTGATAAGTTCAATGTCATGGACTCTGATAAAGAGGCAAAGGATATAGCTACAAAGAGAGCTCAGTTACAGAGAGAGCAGGGACTGCGTACTCAGAAACATATCACCCTTGATGAAATCGGAAGACGTATTGCAATTGGCAACTTCCAGGAGCTGAATGTAATTGTCAAGGGCGACGTGGATGGATCTGTTGAAGCTCTGGGCGACTCACTCATCAAGCTTTCAACAGAAGAGATACAGGTTAATATTATCCACAAAGCAGTAGGACAGATATCTGAATCTGATATTCTGCTCGCCGCAGCTTCAAATGCAGTCATTGTAGGCTTCCAGGTAAGACCGTCTCTTAGTGCCAGAAAACTGGCTGAGAAAGAGGGGATAGATATAAGGCTCTATTCAATCATATACGATGCCATTGAGGAGATAAAATCAGCGATGGAAGGCATGTTGTCACCCGAAATAAAAGAAGAGATTGTTACCTCTATAGAAGTGCGTGAGACCTTTAAGATAGGTAAACTGGGAACAATAGCAGGATGCTTTGTACGTGAAGGAAAGGTAACCAGAAACACGAGGGTCAGAGTTATCCGCGATGGTATTGTTGTCTACACCGGCGATCTTGGATCACTGAAACGCTTCAAGGATGATGTAAAAGAAGTCTCTGCAGGTTATGAGTGCGGCCTTAATATCAATAACTTTAATGACATAAAGGTTGGTGATATAATTGAGGGTTACCAGACTGTGCAGATTAAGAAAACATTATAAAATTTTTCAGTTAGCTACAAAAGAAAGAGGCCATCGCTTTCAGGGTGATGGCCTCTTTTATTTTATCTATAATAATTATCAGCCTATAAGCTTCATATATTCCTCAGGGGTAAGCAGATCATCAAGCTGAGAAGGATCTGTCATCTTTATCTTTATCATCCATCCTTTATTGTACGGATCCTTATTTACAAGCTCTGCGGTTGAGTCAAGATCCTCATTCTTTATCACCACCTCGCCGGCCACGGGCATAAACATATCAGAGACTGTCTTCACCGCCTCAATAGTACCAAATACCTCACCCTGATCCAGTGATTCGCCTACAGTCTCAATCTCAATGAATACTATATCACCAAGCTCATGCTGTGCAAAGTCAGTAACACCTATTGTTGCTTCATCTCCATTGACGAGGATCCATTCATGATCTTTCGTATACTTCAGATTACCGGGAACGTTCATCTCTTTTTTGTTTTAGTATTATTAATCTCTTATGTAATCAGTTGTCAGATTCAAAAATACACCTTTTTTACTTCATGAAAAGTGACAAATACTATTTTTTGGATAAGCGTGGTGTAACTATTTTGCAAGGGTGAATCTGAGGCTGAAGCCAAAATTGGTGTCCCATGTAGGGTATGTCGTCGAGACAAATGGATTGTTTATTGCATGATCAGCATATAACTGCAGACTGAAGCGATCACTCAGGTTGTAATCAGCCGTAGCTCCAATGGTCAGTGTCTTCTGGCCTGCCACTGGTTGATTTACATCCTCAGTCAGCTTCCTGGCTATTGTCTTATTATCTCTGAGAGAGAAATCAAGCCGCAGGTTAAGATCACTTTCAAGAGACTTCTGAGTGCCACCTGTTCTGATAATAACATGGACATCATCAAACCTGTACCCCACCCCAACAGTAAGTTCATTGTTCCTGACATCTGCTATCTGATTACTTGTCATGTTAAGGGTTACAATCCGTGAT
>QKCK01000117.1 GCA_003245695.1 Bacteroidota bacterium
TATAGTCATCTATGAAGCCTATTGCACCCAGCCAAAGGGTTGTCAGTATCATTAAAAGCACATAGATATTGTCAAGCCGGGCAAAGAGAAGAGTGGGAATAATTATTGATGCAATAATTATCAAGCCACCCATTGATGGGGTACCCAGTTTGCGATACTGACCTTCCAGTCCCAGTTCACGTACTACTTCTCCCACCTGTTTCTTCTGAAGAAGGATAATAATACGTTTACCAAATAACAGGGCAATCAGCAGGGAGGTAATTATTGCAGCAGCAGATCTGAAAGAGATATAATTAAACACCCCTGCCCCTGGGACATTTAGAGTATCGAGATATCTGAATAAATAATAGAACATATCAGCTCATTTTAAATAGTTTTCTTAACTCTTCCCTATCGTCAAAATGGTGTCTGACACCGTTTATCTCCTGGTATGTTTCATGCCCTTTGCCTGCGACAATGATGATATCACCAGGTGATGCCAGCATTACTGAAGCTTTTATGGCCTCCGCTCTGTTTGTCACCCTTATGGTACGGGATCGCTGGTCTATATCGAGGCCTGCTTCCATCTCATCCAAAATTGCTTCAGGTTTCTCACTGCGGGGGTTATCAGATGTGAGTATAACCCTGTCAGCTCCGTCAGCAGCTATACGTGCCATAACAGGACGTTTGGTCCTGTCACGGTCACCGCCGGCTCCAACCACAACGATTAGTTTTCCTGAACCCTGCCTCACCCTGTTGACAGCATCAATGATATTCTGTACAGCATCAGGCGTATGTGCATAATCTACTATACCTGTTAATCCATCGGTGGAACGAATTACCTCCATCCTGCCTGATACAGGGACAAGAGTACTGAGGATTCTAAGGACATCGTCATTTGCAGCACCCAGCAACACTGAAGATGCGTAAACAGCCAGCAGGTTTGAGGCGTTATAATCACCAAGAAAACGTGTCCATACCTCATTGCCATTAAGCTTAAGCAGCATACCCTCAAAGCCCTGTTCAGTAATAGATCCCCTGAAGTCAGCCATGGCCCTCATTGAAAAATGATATTTTTCTGCATTACAATTCTGAATCATAACACGTCCGTTTCGGTCATCAATATTCACAAGGGCAAAAGAATCAGATGAGAGATCATCAAAGAACTTTTTCTTGGCAGTGAGGTAATTATCAAATGTCTTATGGTAATCAAGATGGTCATGTGTCAGATTGGTAAATATTCCGCCTGCATACTGAAGTCCGGCTATTCTGTTCTGAGCAATGGCATGAGAACTCACTTCCATGAATACATATTCACAACCCTCCTCAACCATATCGTGGAGAAGAGCATTAAGTTTGACAGGATCAGGAGTGGTATGTGTTGCATCTTCTCTCCGTAAGTGTACCCTGTTGCATACAGTGGAAAGAAGTCCGCACTTGTACCCAAGTGCTTCAAACATATCATAGAGCAGTGTAGCAACAGTGGTCTTGCCATTGGTTCCAGTCACACCTACCAGCCTGATTTTTGATGAGGGGTATTCATAAAATGCAGATGCAGCCAACCCCAGTGCCACAGAAGCATCAGCCACCTCAATGAATGTTACATCTGCGGGTCTCTCCTCCGGGATTCTCTCACAGATAACAGAATGTGCTCCGGCAATAACAGACTTGCCTATAAAATCATGCCCGTCACTTCTGGTGCCACGCACTGCAACAAAAAGTGCTCCCGCAACAACATCTCTGGAGTCGGAAGTGACGCCAGAAACAGCAATATCACAATTCCCTGTTACCCTGCTATATGAAATATATTTTAATATGTCTGCCAGTTTAGTCATAGTCTAAGTTCTAAATTCACAGTACCGCCAGGAATAATTTTAACGCCAGGGGGTAGCGATTGTCTCACTACCCTGCCTATGCCTGAATAACTCACTCTCATGCCATTATTCTCGATAAGGAATATTGCATCACGTAATCCCATTCCAACAACATTGGGCATCAGTCCGTTAATAAGCTTTAGGTCGACCACGCGAAGTGTATCCCCGTTTTCGCGTGTACGGGCCCAATCTCCTTCGATTTTCCTCCTTGCTTTAATATCAAGCCCTCTCA
Source organism: Bacteroidota bacterium (assembly GCA_003245695.1). Lineage (GTDB taxonomy): Bacteria > Bacteroidota > Bacteroidia > Bacteroidales > VadinHA17 > SR-FBR-E99. The sequence continues at coordinate 2,086 of QKCK01000117.1, forward strand.
GCGTCTTGTTAATGTCATCATAAAAACCATTCCCAGCCTCAGGAGCTCTTTCAGCCACAACATCATTTCTCAATGAGGTAATGTCACGGAAGAAATTACTGGCATAAACCTTATCTGATATCTCTTTGAATACCGGGCCCGCAACCACATTGCCGTAATAAACAGCATTTGACGGCGCATTCACAACAACGATGCAGGAATAAAGAGGTTTGTCTGCCGGGAAATAACCCACAAAAGAGGCCTGATATGAGACTCCCCCTGTCCTGTAACCATGTTTAGCCTTGGCAATTTGCGCTGTTCCTGTTTTTCCGGCAATTTTATAGTTGTTATTTCTGAGATTCATCGCTGTGCCATTTTCCACAACCCCTTCAAGCATAATATGAGCTTTGCGGATTGTCGACCTTGAGCATATTGAGTTTGTAATAACCTCTGTGTTGTATTGTTTCAATACACGCTCACCAGTACGAATCTGAGTCACAAAACGAGGTCTGACCATCTTACCGTCATTAGCTACAGCATTATAAAAGGTAAGTATCTGAAGTGGGGTCATTCTGACCTCATATCCATGCGACATCATAGACAGCGAAATACCTGACCATAATTTATCACCCGGATATCTGATAAGTGGCTGTCCCTCTCCTTTAATCTGAATTCCCAGAGGTTCGTTCAATTTCATTGCATAAAGCCTGTCAACAAATTTCCTGGGATTCGATTTGTAATTCTCATATATGATTTTTGCAGTACCTACATTAGAGGACTTTTCAAAGACCTCCTGCACAGTTATCACTCCCAGTCCCTTTTCACCGTGATCGCGGATGACCTTATCATAGTATTTCACACTACCGTCGCCTGTGTTAATCTCATCATCCAGATCAACAACGCCATCCTCAATTGCTGCCATCAGAGACATTAGCTTAAAGGTAGAACCAGGCTCTGTACTCTCTCCCAAAGCATAGTTATATGTCTCATGATATGCACCATCAGATCCTCTCTCCAGGTTTGCAATAGCCTTAATATCACCTGTAGCCACCTCCATAAGCACAACACATCCGTGGTCTGCATTATGTGAAGCCAGCTGACGATAAAGAGCGCTCTCAGCCGCATCCTGAAGGTCAATATCTATTGTGGTAACAATATCATAGCCATGTCTGGCACGTATATTCTCCGGGTTTGAGACGTCGATCCAGGCCCCTCCTGTGAGTCTCTGCTGGACAACAAAACCATCCCTGCCTGCCAGATATTTATTGAAAGAACCTTCCAGTCCTACAATAGTTGAGGTGCTGTCCTCTGTTATGTAACCTATTGTCCTTCTGGCCAGAAGACCATTAGGCATTATCCTGCGGTTTTCAGGCTGATATACAAACCCTCCCCTGAACTTCCCGTAACGAAAAACAGGCAACTCCTTAAGATGTTTTAATGTCTCATAGCTGACATGTTTCTTTACCGTATAATATCTCTCACCCCTTTGACGGGCCTTGGTAAGATCTGCTTTCCAGGCAGCAGGAGACTTAACACCAAGATATCTGGAGAGCCCCTGGCAAAGACCATTTATGCCATGTGACCATGTTGTATCTGCCATTCCCGAGCTGCGCGTATCCATATATACAGTGTAGTAAGGAACAGAGCTCGCAAGGATACGACCATCAGATGCAAGAATATCTCCCCGTGATGCCTTCACCGGCTGATGACGGTAAACAACCTTATCGGCCATTGACGCCCACTTGTCAGCCTGAAAGACCTGAAGAATAACTATCCGGGCAAATACGGCAACAGCCATCACAACCACAACAGCATAAACGATGCCTGTGCGCGCAATAATTGTGTCTTTTGCCTTCCTCTTTGCCATCTTATTCACTTACAACTATTCGGTATGGGGGATCCTTTAATTCCTGTAACCCTATCCCCCTTGCCTTAACCATACGGTATACCTCTGACTGTCTGCTTAGCGTCATCATCTCTGCTGAGACAGAAAGCGCCTCCGCCCGCAGGTCATTAACCTCCTGCTCCATCTTTCCAATCTCACGATCAACTCTTTCTGCCTGAAATCTGTTTGATATATAAATTATCGACAGAATAACCACCAGCAATACATACCTGATATTCTTCAAAACAAGTGTCTCGGAGATATAGGTACCGCTTATAAGGCGCCCCATCACAGATCCTGATTTCCTGTCATTCTTTTTCCTGCTCTCAGCCATAAAAAATCAAATTTTTTCAGCTATTCTTAATCTTGCACTTCTTGCCCTGCTGTTTTCAGACACTTCCCTCTCTGAGGGCATAATAACCTTTTTATTCACTGCACGGAATGGCACAATCAGATTCCCGTAAAAATCCTTCTCAGCCAAACCTTCAAAATTGCCTGTCCGGATAAAGTTCTTTACCAACCTGTCCTCAACAGAATGATAGGTAATGACGACAAGCCGTCCTCCCGGCCTTAAAACCTGTAATGCCTGTCTGAGCATATCTGTCAAGGCCTCCATCTCCCTGTTGACTTCAATACGAAGAGCCTGAAACAGTTTTGCGTAAAACTTATGCTCCTGATTAGGTGGAACCATACCTGATACTGACGCTACCAGATCGTTTACTGTAAGAATAGGATTACTATTCCTCGTCCGGATAATTGCACGGGCTATCCTTCGTGAATTATCAAGCTCTCCGTAACGATAAAAGAGACCCGCCAGTGCCTCTTCTTCATAAGTCCGCAGTATGTCTGCTGCATTAAGTGCAGCTTCACGATTCATCCTCATATCAAGTTTCGCGTCAGACCTGAAAGAGAACCCTCTTTCAGGTATATCAAACTGATGAAACGAAACACCAAGATCAGCTATCAGACCATCAATCTCTGTATATCCAAGATACCTCAGGTTATTTTTTAAAAACCTGAAATTCTGATTCAGGAATATCAGCTTTTCATCAGTAATAATATTTGCAGCAGCATCTATATCCTGATCAAAAGCAATCAGCCGTCCTGTAGAAAGGTGTGAAAGAATGGCACGTGAGTGACCGCCACCACCAAAGGTTACATCGACATAAACCCCGTCAGGCCTGAGGTTAAGCCCTGCAATGCTCTCTTCAAGCAGTGCGGGGAGATGATACGCCATCATTATCCCTGACCTGTTTCAGTTCCGCCGAGCAATCGCTCCGCCAAAGCAGCAAAGTCATCTGAAGGCATATCTATATGAGCATAAACCTCTTCTGCCCATATCTCAATACGTCCATCCTGACCCGCCAATACCACATCCTTGCCTATGCCGGCAAGTTCAAGCATTCGCTTCGGAATCAGCAATCTGTTACTGCTGTCAAGAATAAGCTCAGCCGTACCTTTAAAGAAATTACGAAGGAACTCATTATGCTCCTTCCGGTATGGATTTATACGGCTGCGTATCTTTTCAAGCTGACTGTTCCAGTCATCAATAGAGTAAAGAACCAGACACTTCTCAAAAATGTCTTTCCTGACCACAAAACGATCCTCAGCAGCAGAGGGCATCTGCTTTTTAAATGCCATCGGAAGAATAATCCTCCCCTTGGCATCTACCTTACAGCTATAATCGCCTATAAATGTGGCCATAAAGAATTAACGTTTCAAGAGGCTAATTTAGAATAAAAAACCCCACATCTCCCCACTTTTCTCCATTTTTCTTCACCATTGTTGAAAACTTTTTCTGCTCCTTCATTATTTTTTT
>QKCK01000231.1 GCA_003245695.1 Bacteroidota bacterium
ACCTTCTGAACCCCGCTAAAAATGGGGGTAAAGCTGCTTCCTGACAGCTATATTGACGTAATAATGGGCTTTATTAGTCAAAAATAATCCGCTCTTTACATAAAAACGGGTGTTTGCGATGCAAAAAAAAGTAAAAAGACTTGCTTATGATTAAAAATGAAATAAATTTGTATGTAATTATTAGAAAATGGTCTAACCCTAAAATCTATCATTATGACAAAAAAAGAATTAGTAAGTAGCATTGCAAAAAAAGCAAATCTTTCTATTAAGGATGCAAACAATGCTCTTAATGCATTCGTTGGTTCATTTGGTGAGGCAATGAAAAAAGGCCAGAGACTTCAGCTTCCATCAATGGGTACTTTTAAAGTTGAGAAAAGAAGCGCAAGAGTTGTACGTAACCCACGTACCGGCCAGAAACTTAACGTTCCTGCAAAGAAGGTCGTTAAATTCAAAGCTGCTCCTGCTCTTACTAAGGGCCTTAAATAAGGGGATACGGGGTGCGAAAGCACCCTTTTTTTTTATCCTGTTTTCCCAAACAATGCTCTCTGCAGATATTATCCCGAAAAAGGGGGAGATAAATCTTTTTTATAATATTTACCTTTGATGAACAAGATTTGTTCATTTTAATTATTTTTGTATATCGGCCATTTTGGAAAACCTGTGTCCTGAGATGAATTGCATAATAGTTGACGATGACCCAATGTCCTGCAAAGTGCTGGAGACCTTTGTGAGTAAGTCCCCTTCACTTGGTCTAGTCGGCGTTTTCAGTGATTCAATATCAGCTCGTAACTCACTGCTGGCAAAAAACGACATTGACCTCATTTTTCTTGACATCGAAATGCCAGAGATGGATGGCTTTGACTTCCTTTCAAGCCTGCAGAACCCACCAAGTATAATAATTGTCTCTGCCAGTGAATCACATGCATACAAGGCATTTGATTTTAATGCAGTAGATTATCTGCTGAAGCCCGTATCCTATGCCCGGTTCTGCAAGGCAATAGAGAAGATGATGCGGTTGCAGACCTCAAGAACCACACCGGCTGCGGCAGGAGAGGAAGAGATCTTTATTAAGAAGGCTTCATCACTTGTAAGACTAAAACTTAAGGACATTCTTTATATTGAGGCACTTGAAAATTATGTGAATGTAATGACTCTGGATGAGAAATATACAATCCATTTCACCATGCGAGCCATTGAATCACAATTGCCATCTTCACTCTTTATCAGGATTCACAGATCCTACATGGTTAATAAAAGTGCAATACGCTCTATAAGTGAAAGTTCGCTCGTTATTACCATGGGTGACACTACCCGCACTCTGCCTGTTGGCAAATCATTTAAGGAAGCGATACTCAATGACATTAACATAATGGTTCGCTGAGATGCCTTCTTATCGTCAGCTTTTTCTTCAACATATCGGACAGACATCGCCCTCACCTCTTCTCTTTGAGGTTGTGAAGGCGGAAGGATCATTTCTATTCGGACCGGAGGGTCAGAATTATCTTGATCTTATCTCAGGTGTTTGTGTCAGTAACACGGGGCATGCCAATCCCAGCGTTATTCAGGCTATCAGAGAACAGAGTGAAGCATACCTGCACCTGATGGTTTATGGAGAGATCATCCAGAGCCCCCAGGTAAAATATGCATCTCTGCTGGCTTCGCTTCTGCCACCCCAGCTAAGCTCTGTCTTTTTTGTCAATTCAGGAAGTGAGGCTGTTGAAGGAGCTCTTAAACTGGCGCGAAAATATACCGGCAGAAGTGAGATAATATACTTCAGAAACGCATATCATGGCTCTACAATGGGTGCATTGAGTGTTCAGGGAGCAGATACTTATCGTGATCCGTTCAGGCCCCTTATGCCAGGAACAGTGATGGCCGGGTTCAATGACCTGCAATCTCTTGAACTAATTAATGATAACACCGCTGCTGTGATAGTTGAACCTGTTCAGGCCGAAGCAGGGATAATCTCTCCTGTGAACGGCTTTCTTCGCAGCCTCAGGGAAAGATGCACACAGAAAAACTCATTGCTTATCTTTGATGAAATACAGACCGGATTCGGAAGAACAGGCTCCTTGTTTGCTTTTCAGAAATATGAAGTCATCCCCGATATACTACTCCTTGCAAAAGCCCTTGGAGGTGGAATGCCATTAGGTGCCTTCATCTCTTCATCTGATATAATGTCATCTCTCTCTTTTAATCCGATACTGGGCCACATAACCACATTTGGCGGACATCCTGTCTGCTGCGCCGCCGGTATGGCATCACTGAAGGTGCTAACAGAAAATAATCTTGCCGATGAGGCAGAACGTAAAGGTGAGCTTTTTAAGAAATATCTGACAAATGACCTCATTCAGGAGATCAGAGGCGAAGGCCTGCTACTGGCAGTGAAGATCAAAAGAAAGGATATGGTCCTTCCTCTTGTCTTCAAAGCTCCTGATCACGGTCTTTTGCTTGACTCATTCCTCTTTTGTGATGATTCATTCCGTATCTCTCCTCCACTTACTATCAGCGATGATGAGATTATCCTTGCCTGCCAGAGAATAGACTCCCTGATTGAAAGTGTGTCAAGAGAAAACTGACTATTTGGCAGTATCAGCCCTTCGGCATGCACTTTGATATAAAGCGGCAGATAATTCAGAATTTCAACAATATGGAAAAAGGAAAAATAGGAGTAACAACAGAGAACATCTTTCCTATAATAAAGAAGTTTCTCTATTCTGATCATGAAATCTTCCTGAGAGAACTGGTCTCAAATGCAGTTGATGCTACACAAAAACTGAAAACATTGTCATCGGCTGGTGATTTTAAGGGGGAACTGGGAGACCTAAACGTAAAAATAACTGTTGATCCAAAAAAGAAGACAATAACAGTCTCTGATAACGGCATTGGTATGACGGGTGAAGAGATAGACAAATTTCTCAACCAGATAGCCTTTTCCAGTGCAAATGAGTTCCTTGATAAGTATAAGGACCAGGCAGCAGCAATGATCGGACATTTTGGCCTCGGTTTTTATTCAGCATTTATGGTCTCTGAGAAGGTAGAAGTAATATCCAGATCATGGCGAGAGAATGAACCGGCAGTAAAATGGACATGCGATGGCAGCCCTGAATATTCTATTGAGGAGTCTTCAAGGAGTGAGCGCGGTACTGATGTTATTCTTTATATTGAGAAAGAGTCAAAGGAGTTCCTTGATGAGTCCCGCATTGAAGGGCTACTTAAAAAATACTGCAGCTTTCTTCCGGTTCCGGTAATCTTTGGCCACATAAAAGAGTGGAAGGATGGAAAATATGTCGACACAGATGAGCAAAAGACTATTAACAACACAAAACCTGCATGGACAAAAAAGCCCTCTGAATTGAAGGATGAGGACTATAATGCCTTCTACCATGAGTTATACCCTATGGGTGAAGATCCTCTCTTTTATATCCATCTTAATGTGGATTATCCTTTCAAGCTGACAGGGATACTCTACTTCCCCAAGATAAGGAACAACTTTGAGATACAGAAAAACAAGATACAACTCTATTGTAACCAGGTATTTGTTACTGACTCAGTTGAGGGGATAGTCCCTGACTTTCTAACATTATTACATGGTGTGATTGATTCACCTGACATTCCGCTCAATGTATCAAGGAGCTATCTTCAGAGTGACAGTAATGTAAAGAAGATATCAAGTCATATAACAAAGAAAGTTTCTGACAGGCTGTCAGACATATTCAAAAAGGAGAGAGAGAACTTTGAAAGTAAATGGGATGACCTGAAGCTCTTTATAGAGTATGGTATGATCACAGAAGAAAAGTTTTACGAAAAGGCAATTAAATTCTCTCTCTTCAAGAGCACTACGGGTAAATATTTTACACAGGACGAATACAGCGAACTGATAAAAGCCAATCAAACAGATAAGGATAATAACCTGATACATCTGTATTCTACTGATACTGTGGCACAACACACTTATATTGAAAAGGCGGTAGCCAGGGGATACGATGTCCTGGTACTTGACGGGCAACTTGATGCTCACCTGATAAATGCCCTTGAGTCAAAAGCAACAGGTTCAAGATATGTGAGAGTTGACTCAGATGTAATTGATAACCTGATAAAGAAAGAGGAGCAAAAAGAATCAAAACTTACTGCAGCACAGACATCAGATCTGACAACTGCCTTCCGCAGTCAGGTTACTGAAAGTGACAAGACTAAATTTCAGGTCGTCTTTGAAAGTCTTGCTGATGATGATCTCCCTGTTCTGATAACGCAGAGTGAATTCATGCGCAGAATGAAAGAGATGTCTCAGTTTGGAGGCGGTTATACCTTCTATGGTGATTTGCCTGACAGCTTTAATCTGGTTGTGAACTCAAATCATCCTATTGTTGTATCTCTTTCTGAGACTCTGTATCAGGAGCATGGTGAGGAGCTTAAGAAGAACAATTCAGGAATAGAGAAGACACAGATGGAAATCGAGTTCATGGAAAAGGAGCACTCTTCAAAGAAGCCTGAAGAGGTAACCACTGTCGAGAAAGATGATCTTGAAAAACTAAAGCAGGATAAGGTTGCCCTGGAGGAGAAGCGGAAGGTTATACTTTCAGGATTTGCATCAGAACACCCGGCTGTAAAACAACTTATTGATCTTGCTATGCTTGCAAACAATATGCTTAAGGGAGAAGCTCTCTCAAGTTTCGTAAAAAGGAGTATAAGCCTTTTGTAAATAATAGAAGTATAAAGAGTTTATAAAGTTTATAAAGTTCATAAAGTAGGGGTTTAGATATCCCGTGCTTTATGGACTTTTTTTTGGTGGGGGAATTACATAACCCGTGCCACCTCCTTCTTTATGAACTCTATGGCAGTTCGGCAGGGATCATTCTCCATCTCAATCATCTCTTCAAGGATTTGCCGTGAGAGCTCGTTCCCGGTTGCGGTAGGAGGTATCTGTATTGCTACATTGTTTATCATCTTTGTTACAGTAACCCTTGCATTATTTACCATTTGCCACGCCTCATTACTCATATAGATCTGTTGAGAGAGGTTGTGCTCATATTCGTTCCTGATAGTGTTTATCAGTAAGATATGCATCTGCTGTGCTGTGATGTCAGGTTTACTTACCCGCATTATAAGTGACTCAGGTGCTATCCGTTCAAGAAGCAGCACCACCCTCTCATAAGCCTGTAACCTCACGGGTGTGATAACCTTAACATTCTGAAGGGCTGTCTCCTGCCTTCTTCTGTCCTGATCGTTTTTTAATGTCTTTGAGATGACAAAATATGCTGTCAGCAACACCAGAAGGGCTGGTAATGTGATTTTCAGTATTTCAAGAACTGTCTCCATGGGATTGTTTATATATAATGCAAAATAAGCACAATTCTATCACTTTTTTTTCAGCTTTATTGTTATAAATTTGAACCATAACTTCAAAAATGATGGAGCATATTTCAAAAAGAGTTCAGTCATTGTCTGTTTCTCAGACTTTGGCCATGTCCCAGAAGAGCCGTGAGCTCAGGGAAAAGGGTATAGATGTTATTAATATGAGTATTGGAGAGCCTGATTTCAATACGCCTGACGACATAAAAGAGGCTGCAAAGAAAGCTATTGATGATAACTATTCTTTTTACCCTCCTGTGCCAGGTTACTCTGACCTTCGTGAAGCCATTTCCAGAAAGTTTAAAGAGGAGAACGGACTTGATTACTCTCCGGAACAGATTGTGGTATCCGGTGGCGGGAAACATTCTCTTATTAATGTTATACTGTCAATAGTTGATCCT
>QKCK01000141.1 GCA_003245695.1 Bacteroidota bacterium
GATGAAATAATAATGATGACAGAAGACATTTGTTTTCCATAATCAATTTTTCTTGACAACAATTATGAACTGTCTTAAATTTGTCATTCAGGTGGTTAACTATGATTAACCTGTTGTCTGCTACTGTCTGCAAATATTTTACTTAAAATTGGAGGTCAACATGGCAAAGGAGAATGTCAGGTTTGGAGAAAAGCTCACATGGAGCGATTTCTCCGGAAAGAGCTCAGATGATTTCGTAAAAGAAATATTCAATCATGCCACCGGTATAGCACAGAAATCAATTAACTGGTACTGGCAGAGTATAAAATTGAAAAAGGCCTCTACACTCACGATAAGGTTTTTTATATTCTTTCTGGTTGCCGCGGGGGCACTAATGCCAATTCTTTCAGGTTTATTCACTGATGTTGAGATAAGACTTAGGCTCACCCAATCAGGCGTTGCTGCACTTGCTTTTGCGGGGTTACTGGAGGCTTCTGACAGAGTTTTTGGCTGGTCAAGCGGGTGGCTCAGATATATCACCACTGTTCTTTCTATGGAGGACCTGATGCGCAGGTTTAAACTGGATTGGTTTGGCTATCTGTTTACAAAAAAAGGGGAACCCGATGATGAGGATAAAAAACCGCTCTTTGATATTGCGCGTAAATTCGAGGCTGAGCTATCAAAAATACAGAATGATGAGACAGATAAGTGGGTCTCAGAGTTTAACACCAGTACTGCTGTATTACGGGAATTGATAAAAACACATCGTGAAGCGGCACAAAGAACCGCAGATGATGAGAAGGAGCGATACAAGGCTAATAAGCCCGGTATGCTCGAAACAAAGCTAAGCCATAGGGGTGAACCTGTTGCAGTAGATATCAGCATAGATAACAACGAACCGGTGAGCTTCACAGGCCTTTCGTGGGCCAGGTCAGATATTACTGAGGGTTTGCATATCATGAAGATCACTTCAGATAATTCACCTAAGTCAGAGCTAAACATACCCTTTAAAATTGATGCAGGAGAGATAACCGTTATTGAGATTGAAGTACCTTAATGATTATCCCTGATTAATTCCTTATAGACTGCTATATCATCTATATCACATCTCTGATTGAAACCTTTTGTAAAAGTATTTTATCTTTTACAGAACCATATTCCATTTTATGATTTTTCTTTGTGAACAGATAAGAATATTGGTGTTTCTTGAATAAAAAAAATCATGCGGGAGATAATAATAGATGAGGCTCATGAAAACAATCTTGATAACATATCTCTTCACATACCTCACTATAAACTTATTGCCGTGACTGGTGTGTCAGGCAGTGGAAAAACAAGTCTGGTTTATGATGTTATCTGTGCTGAAGGCCGTCGTCTTTTTTACGAGAACTTCATTGGAGGACGCCTATCCATGGTTAATTTATCCCGGCCAAAAGTGTCGGATATTTCAGGCCTCTTCCCGGTTATATCCCTTGATCAGAACAATGTAGTAAGGACTTCACGTTCTACCGTTGGTACTCTTACCGAGATTTATGACCTGCTGCGTCTGCTTTTTGCACGACTTGGTCACTCAGATGATCCGGGACTCACTCTGCACCGGTCACTTTTCTCTTTTAATTTACCGGAAGGGTATTGTCCTGTTTGTAAGGGATTGGGAGTTTTGGACCATATAGATCCGTCTCTTCTTATTGGCGATGATACACTGACTATAAGAGAAGGAGCATTTGTCCTTACAACCCCCAATAATTATATTGTCTATTCGCAGGTCACCATGGATGTACTTGACCAGGTGTGCCGTGCTGAAGGTTTCTCCGTTGATATACCATGGAGAGATCTTAGTGAGGCACAAAAAGATGTCGTTCTTAACGGCTCCGAAAAGATAAAGGTTTTGTTTGGCAAACATACTCTTGAATCAAGACTAAAATGGACCGGGATTACCGCCAAACCTCGTGAAGAAGACTATTACAAGGGGATTCTGAAGGTAATGGAAGATATACTTCATCGCGATCGAAATCCTAACATATTGCGCTTTGCCCGTTCAAGAAAATGTGAGTATTGTGATGGCAAACGACTTAACACAACAGCTCTGTCTGTCAGATTATGGGGGCTCGATATTGCCGGTTTTGCTTCTATGACAATAAGACAGTTACATAACTATTTCAAGAACATTAAGGTAAACAGCTCAGAGTCGCCCGTCGTTTTGCAAGTCAGAAAGACAATACTTGACAGAACAACCATACTCATAAAACTGGGAGCAGGTCATCTGTCACTCGACAGGGTTTCTCTCTCTCTCAGCGGTGGCGAATTACAGCGACTCAGGCTTGCAAACCATGTATCTGGTGGTCTCCGGAATATCTTATATGTTCTTGATGAACCCAGTGTGGGATTGCATCCTCATGAACAGAGAGAGTTGCTCAATGTATTGAAGATGCTTGTTAAGACAGGTAATACTGTGATTCTTGTTGATCATGATGAACAAAGTATACGTGAAGCTGACTGGATTATAGACATTGGTCCCGGCGCCGGAACTAAAGGAGGTAAAATACTTTATAATGGCCCTAAGAATGATTTCTTTAACCTTTCACCAGATGATAGTGTTACCAGAAGGTACCTTGACAAGTCAATATCCTGTGCCGGAATTGACAGAGAGAAATCTCAACGTCAGTACTTTGGGATTAACTATGCAAACAGTAACAATCTGAAGAACATATCCCCACGCTTTCTTGTCAACCATCTTAACGTTATCACCGGCGTATCAGGGAGTGGAAAAACCAGTCTGCTTAATTCTATTCTTGATTCGTCTGAAAATATCAATTCTTTTGGCACAGAGCGTTTCAGAAAGACTATCTTCATTGATTCTACTCCTATAGGCAGAACACCCAAAAGCAATCCCGCTACATATACAGGAGTGTCAGATCATATCCGTGATCTGATGGCTTCATTGCCTGAATCGCGTAGCAGGGGATTCAGAAAAGGGCAGTTTTCTTTTGTTGTAAAGGGTGGTCGATGTGAACACTGTGGAGGAGCCGGAGTGCAACAGATAGGTATGCATTTTCTTGGAAACGTTGAGGTAGTATGTGACTCATGCCAGGGTAAACGTTTTACTGATGAGACGCTGGAGGTAAGGTACCATGGCTTGAATATCCATGATATTCTTGAACTCACCATGGACGAAGCCAGAGTCTTTTTTATTGATCAGAAAAAGATATTTGCCATTATCAATATTTTATGTGATCTGGGGCTTGGCTATCTGAAACTGGGACAACCCTCAACAACCCTCTCTGGTGGAGAAGCACAAAGAGTAAAACTGGCTTCGGAGTTGTCAAAAGGATTGAGGGGAGAAACACTTTATGTGCTTGACGAACCAACAGCCGGGCTCCATATGGCAGACGTGGATATTCTTCTGGCAGCATTGAATAAGCTGATAGATAACGGTCACACACTTCTATGCGTTGAGAATGATCCTTATTTTATTCTCAGATCAGACTGGGTAGTAGATCTGGGACCAGGAAGTGCTACTGATGGCGGATTTATTGTATCTGAAGGAGGTGTTGATGTGTTTGTGAAAGATAAACAATCACTTACAGCATCAGAGATACGAAGATTCATGAACCGGATCGAATCACCACATGAGAATAGTGATAGTATATGTGATGACAGAACAATTCAGGAACCTATTATCCTTAGTGGTGTAGAGACCAACAACCTTAAAGATATTGACGTCTTCTTCAAAACAGACTCTATAACAGTTGTGACAGGAGTATCTGGAAGTGGAAAGTCATCGCTGGTATACGGAACGCTCTATGCAGAATGCCAGCGCAGGTTTCTGGAGGGTGTACCGGCGTATACCCGTCAACATAAAAGTAAAGCCGGCGTATCATCTGTAAGAGAGTGCCATGGTCTTATCCCCGCTATTGCCTTGCAGAAAAAAAACCATGTAAAAAATCCAAGATCAATAATTGCAACCTATATCGGTTTATATGATCTCTACAGGTTGCTTTTCAGTCGTACAGGAAAATCTGCCGCTGGTAATAAATCACTTTTGTCAACAGCATTCTCTTTTAATAGTGAAGAGGGTGCCTGCACTAATTGCAAAGGTTTGGGTTATGTTACTGTATGCAACCCTGACCGCCTTATATCACAACCAGAGCTTTCGCTTTTGTCGGGTGCAATGGATGGAAATAAAACAGGACGGTTCTATGGCGATCCTAAGGGTCAATTTATAGCCACACTGAGAACCGTGGGTGAAAAATATGGTTTCGATTACTCAGTGCCATATGAGAATCTTACTGATGATGCACAAAGAATAGCATTAAGAGGCTGCGGTGAGGATATCTTTGATGTTCAATGGGCCTATAAAAGAGGTGCAAATGAAGGTATTCATAATCTAAAGACAAAATGGCCCGGGTTTCTTAATCTTGTTGAAGCTGAATACCTGAGAAAACATTCTGACCATAGGGGAGAAGCAATGTTTTCTCTCATGAAAAACTCTGAATGTGAGATATGTAATGGATTCAGACTTAGACCTGAAATTCTCGATATCAGGGTAGGAGGTTATAATATAGGTGAGCTTACTGCATTATCTGCTGATGAAGCTTTATCCTGGTTTTCTGATAAGGACCTTATTCATGGTAATGAGCTGGAGAGGCTTGCTGCCGAAGAGATAATTATCAATATCAGGGAAAAACTTGTCTCACTTAAGAAGGCTGGTCTGGGATACATCTCTGCCGACAGGATGGTTGGGACACTTTCGGGTGGTGAATATCAAAGGCTTCAGCTTGCTGGCCTTGTCAGTGCTACAATGAGCGGAGTAGTCTATATTCTTGACGAGCCTTCCTTCGGATTGCATCCTGCCGATATTGAGCATATAACCGATCTGATAGAAAGTATGTACCAACAGGGGAACAGCGTGATTCTGGTTGATAACTCCATTTACATGATTAAACAATCACATTCAGTTATTGCACTGGGTCCTGGTGCTGGAAACAGAGGGGGTAGTGTAATATACTCAGGGAGCAGTGATGATTACCTTCAAAAAAATGACTTTAACAACTATATTATAAAACAGACTGAAGTAAAACCGGGCGAAGGCATAGCGATAGAAGGAGCTTCGGCAAATAATCTGAAAAACTTCGATATCAGATTCTCTTCAGGTATTCTTACATCAATAACCGGAGTGAGCGGCAGTGGAAAGACTTCTTTACTCGAAAAAGTTATCTATGATAGCTTTGTGAGCAGAAAGGCTGTGGAGTGTAAAGACTTCAGAGGGATGAACAACTTTGATGAAATAGTATACATCGAACAGCCTGTGCCCGGAAAAACACTTAATGGGAATGTTGGTGAGAGGCTTCACATCTCTGAGATAATTGCTCACCTGTTTGCAGGCAAAGAGGAGTCCGTAAAAAGAGGATTAAAGCTATCTCACTTTATTGGCGGCACAAAGGAGAGCCGTTGTCAGGAATGTGAGGGGAGCGGTCACAAAAGTATAAGCATGGATTTTTTCAATGACATAATTACTTTATGTGACCGGTGTGGAGGCACTGGTTTCAGAGATGAAGTGCTTGAGATAAAGCACGATAATAAAACCGTATATGAAATGACCCAGATCTTCCTGAATGAACTTGAATCCTATTTGCTGCCTCTGACAAGCCCGAAGATGGGGGAGACTCTAAAGCGAGTTATCAGTTATGTTCTGAAATGTGGTATCGGCCATCTTTCATGTGGCAGGTCTTTAAAAACATTATCAACAGGAGAGTTACAACGTG
>QKCK01000338.1 GCA_003245695.1 Bacteroidota bacterium
AATTAATTATTATTTTTATTTCATTCTATGTCCATTGTTTAAAACGTTCTGTCTGTGTTCAGAAAAGCACATCAGATCAAGGAGATTATATTATTCTGAATTAGTTGTCTGAGCGATGAACAGCAAAAAAGTAGCAGTTATAACAGGAGCCAGTCGTGGCATTGGAAGGGCCATAGCAATTGATCTAGCAAAGGAGGGATTTGATATTGCAGCAATTGCCCGTACTTCTGACAGTGAAGGGATGACTTCACTGCAGCATGAGGTTGAAAAGTATTGTACAGATTTTTTCCCTATCGGGCTTGACATTGCAGATACCTCGCGGCATATGGAGGCCATTGAGAGTATCATGGGGCGTTTCGGCAGGATAGATTTGCTTGTAAACAATGCCGGTGTGGCACCTCTGGAGCGCAAGGACTTTATGGAGATGACGGAGGAGAGTTATGACAGGGTCACCGGCATTAACCTGCGGGGTCCGGTATTCTTTGCCCAGAAGGTAGCAAGGGAAATGAAGTGGCTTAAATCAAAGTATCCTGAGTTATCATTGTCAATAGTATTTATTACCTCTGTCTCCTCATATATGTCATCGACCAACAGGATGGAGTATTGCATTTCAAAGTCGGGACTGAGTATGGCTGCAATGATTTTTGCTGACAGGCTTGCTGAAGAGGGGATCAGTGTTTTTGAGGTCAGGCCTGGAATAATAGAGACCGACATGACTATCAAGGTCAAGGATAAATATGACAAATTAATAGCAGAGGGGCTTATCCCGCAAAAGCGGTGGGGCACACCCGATGATGTTTCAAAGGCGGTTGTCTCACTGGCAAGAGGTGACTGGCCTTTCTCCACAGGATCTGTTTTCGAGGTCAGCGGAGGCATGAATATCAGGAGCCTTTGATGGCTGGATTTTATTATCAGTCATAAAGAATCAATCACAAATCTGCATTTACCCCCTTACTGGCAGGTCGTATTATTCTGAAGTAAAGTGAAACAGTGTCATTTACAGCTTTATTCAGGTGGAAGCTATTCTCTATTTTCCGTTTGGCATTGTTACCCATTGGTTTAAAATGATCAGGGTTGTTATAACAATCAAGAATTGCATCAGCTATTGCAGCCGGCGATTTTGACGGCAGTATTATTCCGTCATCACCTGAAGTAATGAGCTCGGTTGTTCCACCGCCATCTGTTGCCACCACGGTTTTACCGAGAACCATTGCCTCGGCCAGTGCTCTGCCCAGACCTTCGTTTATTGATGGCTGGATATAGAGATCGCAGGCAGCTATATATTCAGGGGCATGGTTCACTCTTCCAATGATCCTTGTTTTCCCGGCATAGGAGGTGTTCAAGAGAGCTCTCCTGATCGATGGATGATCAGTACCCTCACCTACCAGCAGGAAATAAATGGGAAGGTCTTCCGGCAGTCTGCTTATAGCCCTGGTTAAGAAACATATTCCTTTTACCCTCCTTACTATGGCCACGCAGCATACCAGGAATGCATCGTCAGGTATATCCAGGTCTCTCCTGTTTACCGGTGTCAGGCTTCTGATCCAATTAGTGTCGAACCCCCTGGGAATGACAGTGATATTGTTTTTTCTTGAAGGCGTCAGCTGTCTCCTTACATGATCAGCCACTGCCTGGCTTACACATATATAGTGGTCTATCTTGTGGTTCAGAAATCCCAGGTATGCAGAGGGGTCATACCAGTGGAGGCTCAGAGATCCATAATATGCAATTATCTTTATATTTATTCCTCTGGCAGCCAGCAGGGCATTTGTAGCTGCCTTTCCGAAGGTGACGTGGAGTATGTCAAACTCCTTTTCCCTGATAAGCTGCCTCAGGTTTTTCACAGCGTTTAGTGACACCTTTTTTTGCAGATTCTGATAAAAAAAACTTATCCCCCTCTTTTCAAGTTCAAGAGTCTCTTCGTTGCGGTGGTGGGTGACAACAGTAATCTCTATCCCGGCTTCTCTGAAGCCCAGCAGCATCATTCGTTCGGGCTGTGTCATGGCACCCGGTTGATTCAGGTCTGATATAAAGAGTACTCTAAGCGGCATTTTAATTATTTACAATTCCGGGGAGGCCAAGATATAATAATTTGGCCAGATCTTCCATCACTTCAGGAGTTATGGTCTCAGATTTATCCTGTGGCAGATGATAATAACCCTTTTTATATGCTCCTGTGACATACAGTGCCATTACTTTAACACCTGCCTGCTCAAAAGGAGCAGAGTCGCTTCTGGGCCTGCCATAGTTGGGACTCTTTTTTGTAGCAGTGAACGGACGGTGGATATAGTTATTATTAGCCTCTTCAAACCAGTGAAGAAGATCAGGATATGATCTGCCATTTCCAATCCCCAACCCTGTGCCATTTCCGGTCATGTCGAGGTTGATATAGCAGATAACTTTGTCAAGTGGCAATAATGGGTTTCTTACATACTCTTTTGCTCCCAGTAGTCCAACCTCTTCACCGCCTGTAAAGATGAATATTATTGTCCTTTCAGGTTTCATCCCTGACAATCCCATGGCTTTTGCCGTAGCCAGCATACATGCAACACCTGTTGCATTATCCCAGGCTCCGGGGAATATGGTTTCGCCTATAAAACCTACGCCGTCAAGATGCCCTCCTATTATTACCGATTCGTCCTTCAGTGCAGGGTTTGTTCCGGGTATTACACCTATTACATTACATGCTTTTGCAGACTTGTGATATACTGATGAGGCTTTAAGAGTGACATTAACTCCTGTATTGAATGACTCAGGCCTGATATGTTTGTCAATCCTGGCAAATACCTCTTTCATGTCCCTGTTGCATGCGGCAAAAATGTCATCACTTACTGTTTCAGATATTCCGAAAACGATAATTGAGGGATCATATGATATATTTGGGTTAGCACTGTTACCGCTTAGATATAGCAGACCACGTGCTCCGTGTCTTACTGCATTCTCAAGTTTTTCATTATGATAGCAGTATTTTACCCATTTTGAGTATTCCGGATTCGTCACATCCTTATATGGGACATCTCTGCTTACCATTACTATCTTTCCCTTAACATCTATGTTTTTGTAGTCATCATATCCCAGCTCAGGAGCAGTGACGCCATAGCCTGCAAATACTACCTCCCCTGTTGTTTCTCCTCCTCCTGTTGCCATTCCAACCATAGCCTCATCAGGGAAAGTATATTTTTTACAGATTATTCTGTCTCCTTTCTGCGGAAGTATCAGCGATATCTCTCCCTGGTCCTGAATCTCCACCCATGGTCTGTCAAACCACTGAAAGTAGGTGTTATTTGATCCGCCACATTCCAACCCCCACTCTTTTAATTTTACAGCAACCCATTCGGCTGCCTGAATATATTCACGGGTGCCTGCCAGTCTGCCCTTGTATTTTGGTGATGAGAGTGTCTCTACCCAATTGTAAATCTCCTTTTCAGATATCTGGTGATACTGACTCAAAAGTTCATCTGCACCTGTGTTTTGCGCTTTAAGGTGTACTGAGCCAAGGAGGAGGGTTAATATTAAAAGATAGTTTTTCACGGATCTCATATATTATGAAAGCATTTTGTAAATATACTTTATTAAGCTTCTGTTTCATCAATAAAATGCAGAATGACTGATATCAAACCGGCGGGGTAGGAGGTGAAGAAGTCAGGATAATTTGTCTGTTGGTACCGGCATTCGCTGCAGCAGGTATCAGCATCTTTATAATGATGAATGATGCTTCTATGTTGATGCAGGCAAATTATGTCAGTTATGTCAGACGAAGAATGCAGGAAATGTATTAATTTGTAGCCTGTTAACACACCTGATGATATGGATAGCAATAAAGTAATTCACAAACCGGCGCCACTTGTTACAAAAAAATGGTTGTTGCCATTCATTCTTGTTACAAGTCTCTTTCTGTTATGGGGCTTTGCTCATAGCCTTCTGGATGTCCTCAATAAGCATTTTCAGGATATCCTTGGAATAACGAAGTCAAAGTCAGGGCTTGTACAGGCAGCACTATATGGGGGATATTTTATTATGGCTATCCCTGCAGGTCTTTTTATGAACCGATGGGGTTATAAGAGGGGTATTCTTGCCGGGCTGTTGCTTTATGCTGCCGGTGCTTTTATGTTTTGGCCTGCGGCATACGTCCAGACATTTGCCTTTACCCTCCTTTGTCTTTTCATAATCGCCTGCGGTCTGACATTTCTTGAGACAGCTGCCAATCCCTATTCAAGTGTACTTGGACCCAGGGATACATCTGAACAGCGATTGACACTGTCGCAGTCATTCAATGGTCTGGGATGGATAATAGGTCCTGCTGTGGGAGGCATGCTGATTCTCAATGACAATGCGGTTCAGGAAGGAAACAAATTTGCTTCAATGGCAATACCATATCTGATAGTAGGGACAGTAGTACTGTTGATAGCCTTATTGTTTCTGGTGGTTAAGTTGCCTGACATACATGAAGGTGAGTATGACGGACATGGTGACAGAGGCTCATACACCGGATTATGGCATGTGCCCCATTTCCGGTATGCGGTTATTGCTCTTTTCCTTTATGTTGCGGCACAGACAGGGATAAACAGTTTCTTTATAAATTATGTCACCGAGACAATGCCTGATTTTGGCGGTGAGAAGGCAGCATATCTTCTTTCCACAGGATTCTTTTTCTTCATGGCTGGTCGCTTTCTGGGGTCGGTTTTCATGAGCTGGTTCAAACCATACCAGATGCTTGCGCTTTATGCTGCTGTTAACACCGTGGCAATGGTTGTTGTGATGCTGGGTTTAGGATGGCCATCTGTTATAGCACTTTATGTAACATATTTCTGTATGTCTATTATGTTCCCTACAATTTTTGCCCTGGGGCTAAAAGGGCTTGGGTCATTGACAAAAAAAGGTTCTTCTGTTCTGGTGATGACAATAGTAGGCGGTGCATTATGTCCGGTCTTTATGGGATGGATAGCAGACATCTCTGATATGGCCATTGGCTTTGTGGTTCCGTTACTCTGTTTTGCATATATTGTCTTCTTTGCCCTTAAGCGGGTCAATGGCAACGGGGTGACGGAGAAAAGTGAGTAACAGGCATCATTGTGACATCGCTGCGAAATATAGATTATATTTGAATAAATATCTTTAGCTCATGAGACTCATATTTATTACACTGTTTCTTTCCTTTTCTGTTATTGGTTTTTCGCAGAAGACATGGTATGGTGAGATTGCTGTTTTTGGTGGCGGAGGAACAAACGATATCTTCAGGTTTGATGAGCTTGACGGGGCCGCATCATATACAGGTAACGGCTACTATACCTTTGGTATGCGTCTGAGAAGGATGATGGGAGAGTGGTTCAGTGTTGAGTCAGGCCTCAGCTTCTCAGGAGAGAGCTATACAATGAGATCTGCACCTGTGCCTGAGACAACATCAAGGGATGGCAGCTTTGGTATGATAACAGTTCCGGTAAATGCCAGGGCTGATTTCCTGCGTTATCTTTTTGCTGATGCAGGTATTATTGCAGGGATCCAGACGGGTAGTTATGGTGACGACAATCTTTCAGGGATGGGTGTCAGTGTCGGTCTGGGTGCCAGTTACAGATTCAAGTCTGATATTATTATCACTGCCAGAGCATATGCATCACAGTATTCTCTTATTCACTTTATGCCTGAGGATTATCCTCATTCACTTTATAACTCAGGCTTTACAGTAGGTATAGGATACCGTTTTATCAGGCTGGGTAAGTGTAACTGTCC
>QKCK01000352.1 GCA_003245695.1 Bacteroidota bacterium
CCTCGGATTTTAATGGTGTTATTTCACGAACTATAGCACTCATACATTATATTGTATTCAATTTCACAAATATATTTCTCAATAATAATATTAAATAAGCTTCAATAAATGAAATAATCAGAAACAGATATCAACAACTTGATATAACTTATTTTAAGCACATTATGCTTTACAAAGATATTTCTTATTCAAAATAATACAAACATTTGATCATAATTTATTATAAAGAAATCTGATTATATAGAATCTTTGTAGAACAAATTACCAAATGAACTAACCAATTTCTTCATTATGAGAAAAAGAGTTTTAAAAAGATGGCAGCTAGTTGGTGCCATTATATTTTTTGCGACTCTCATTACGTCACCTGTTTTCTCACAACAGGTAGTTGCAAAGGGAGTTGTAAAGACCAATGACGGGCAGGTTTTGCCCGGAGCAACAGTGATGGTCAAAGGCACGATGGTTGGAACAGCCACCACTGCTGATGGTCAGTTTGAGATAAAAGCCCAGTATGGAGATACACTTCAAGTATCATTCATGGGATACATTACAGAGGAAGTGCCGGTGACAGGCGTTTTCGCAGAGGTTACCCTGAATGAAGAGACCATAACAATGGCAGATGTAGTGGTGATTGGCTACGGAGTTGTTAAAAAGAGTGATCTGACGGGGTCAGTAAGTAATATTAAGGTTGATGCTCTGAAGACCATACCGGCCAACTCCATTGATGGTCTCTTACAGGGGCGCTCAGCGGGGCTGCAGGTTATTCAGTCATCTGATGACCCTGGCTCCAGTGCAACGGTGAGAGTAAGAGGTGGTAGTTCCATTTATGGGTCAAACGCTCCTCTTCTTGTCGTTGATGGTTTTCCAATGGGTGATGCCGGTAATCTGAAACAGATAAATCCGTCAGACATTGAGACAACACAGATATTAAAGGACGCCTCTGCTTCAGCTATATATGGATCCAGGGGAGCAAACGGGGTTATTGTAATAACCACCAAAAAAGCAAAAGACGGAACGACAAGAGTTAGCTTCAAACAGCAGACTACAATATCGCAGTTCTCATCAAAACTTAATATCTGGAGAAATCCGGTTCTGATGGCACAGTTAAATAATGAGGACAGGATAAATGCCGGTTATGAGCCTCTGTTCGTAGGTGAAACATATTCCAATGGTGTCTACTACCCGTCTGTTGAAGAGATAGCCAGCGGCGAATGGCCATATTATACTGAATGGGATAAAGTTGTATTCAGAGATAAGCCCGTGTCAAATAATACCACTCTGAGCATAAACAGTGGAAACGAAAAGACATCTTTCAACCTTAGCGTGAATTACTTTGATGACAAGGGTGTTTACATTAAAGACAACTATAAGAAAGGCATTGTTAATCTCGGGGTTAATCATAAAGTCTTTGATTTTCTCACAATAAACACATCTAATATCATATCGAAGGGGTTTCGCAACTACAATAGCGGATTGGCATATTACAGGAATCCTCTCTGGCCTGTTTATAATGCTGATGGCACCTATTTTCTTGCAGGAGATACAGATTATACTCACCCGCTTGCCCTGACAAACCTTGTAAAGAATCAAACCAACAGCATGGATTTCATATCAATGTGGCAGGCTGATGTAAAATTATCCTCAACCCTCACTCTCAAATCGCAGCTGAACTACAAATACGGAACATATGTCAATGACAAGTATTATCCTAAGAAGTATACTGAGACTGGAGTAAACAATAATGGGGCAGCCAGTATTGGTAACTGGCTGGGTCAGGATATTGTATCTGAGACATATCTGACATGGGACAAGAAACTGGGTGAGATTCACAAGTTCACAGCTATGGCTGGTTTCTCATACAATACAAGTATGAGTCGTTCTTCATCGCTCAGTGCATATGATTTTGTAAATGAGTCAACCGGCAATGAGAATATGGCTTCAGGGAATCCCGAAAAGAACGAGTTAAGTAATAGCTATGCAGAGTCGACGCTTGTATCATTCCTTGGCCGTATAAATTACAGTCTCCGTGACAAATATCTTATGACTTTCACTATGAGAAGTGACGGTTCAACAAAGTTCGGAGAGAACAACAAATGGGCATTATTCCCATCGGGTGCTATCAGCTGGAAGGCTCATGAGGAAGAGTTCATTAAAGAGATGAATATCTTCGATGAGTTAAAATTCAGGTTAAGCTATGGTATTTCAGGAAACCAGGGCATATCTCCTTACCAGACATTAAGTCGCTATGGCATCGAAGAGTATTATACCAATGGCACATGGGTTACAGCAATTGGCCCGGGTTATGTTTCAGGTTATACGGGTGATGATTACAGATTCAGGGTATGGAGCGGTATTCCCAATGAAGATCTAAGGTGGGAAACAACAGCTCAGACTGACTTTGGGGTTGATATGGCATTCTTAAAAAACCGTTTACAGGTCACATTTGATGTATATGTAAAGAATACATACGACCTGTTACGTCAGACTCTTCTTCCACCTTCATCAGGTTATGATGTGATGTGGGTCAATGATGGGGAGATTCAGAATAAAGGATTTGAATTCACACTGACCGGAGACATTATTCATGGCAATGATTATGACTTCAGCGCAACACTTATATATTCGAGGAACAGAAATAAAGTTGTTGGCCTGGGTGATGAGATATCATCAGGTTTGAACACTGATGTTCTCACAGGCATGAAATACAAGTTCTGGGGCTCAACACTTTCAACTTTCAGTGCTTATCCCAACCTGCTCGCAATTGGACAGCCTGTTAACGTGATCTATGGTTATAAAGTTGATGGCATTATCCAATCAGAAGGTGAAGGCCTGGCAGCAGGACTTACAGGTGATCTCGCACAGCCTGGAGAATTCAAGTATCTGGATATAAGTGGCGATGGCGAGTTCTCGGATGATGACAGAGCTATAATAGGTGATCCTAATCCTGACTTCATTATGAGTCTCTCGCTCAATGGTCGTTATAAAAACTTTGAAGCAGAGATTTTCCTGAATGGCGTATTTGGCAATGATATCATTTACCAGAACAGGTGGGGAGGTCAGGCAAACACCATGCCACTGCGGTGGACACAGGATAATCCAAACAATGATTATCCCAGTCTGCGTCAGAATCGTAAATACTATTTCTCTGACTGGTATGTCAAAGACGGTTCATATGTAAGGATTCAGAATGTAAGTCTGGCATATAACTTTAAGTCCGAAAAGGTTAAGTGGTTAAATGAGCTTAAACTCTTCGTAAATGCAGCAAACCTCTATACCTTCACCAAATTCAAAGGATATGATCCGGAGGTTGGAACCAATGGTATTTACTGGGGTGGATATCCAAAGTTGAGAAGATGGACACTCGGATTAGATGTAACTTTCTAAAACAGAACAGATGAAAGCAAAAATATTTTCAACAATATTGATTTTTGGTTTGCTGGTCACCTCATGTGATCTCTCTGAGGAGCCATACGGGTTCTACTCGGAAGCAAATTTCTACAAAACAGCTGAGGATGCCGAAGTATCATTACTATATGCATACAATACCCTCAACTTCATTGAATACTCAAGAGCCATATTCTATATTGGCGAACTGGCCTCAGAGACGTGTGATGTAAAGTCAGGAGAGGCTTACGGGTCACAGGATCTTAATGACTGGAAGGCAGATGCCAATAATGAAACTTTGACTATGTATTTCAAGTATTGTTACATAGGTATCAACAGAGCGAACGCTGTCATTGATAATGTTGAAAACAGCACATTCAATGATGATGCAAAGAAAAAACTCATTGGTGAGGCACATTTTTTAAGGGCCTACCACTATTTCAATCTGGTAAGGGTTTTTGGTCTGGTACCAATACAAAAACATATGGTAAAGACTGTTGCGCAGACATCACCTGCCATGGCTGAGAATCTAACTGAGATTTACGATCTCATTTCTTCGGATCTCAAAATAGCAGAGCGTTTTCTTGATGTAAACAGGGTTGTAGGAAGGGCTGATAAGGTAGCAGCTCAGGCATTCCTTGCAAAATCATATCTGACAATAGCCTCTTCTATTGAGAGTGGCGTTCCTGGATATACTGAGATGAACAAGGAAGCTGAGATCATGTATGACAGTGCTGCCTATTATGCTGATAAAGTATTGAATGATCAGACTGAGTATGCGCTTGATACAGATCTGTTGCACATATATGATATTAATGCCCCTGATGGTCCGGAACATATCTTTATCATGTCGATGGACAGAACAGGTGACTCAGAAGGTGAATACTCAAAAATAGGGATGATGTTTCATCCATGGGTAGCAGGCACTCCGTATTATATAAAAAACACTGATGGCACGCTAACTTATGCTACATATGGATGGGAGGTATATAAAACCACCACGGCTTTTTACGACTCATACTCTGACATTGACAAGCGCAAGAGTGACCTCCTGGTGACAGAGGTGTATAATGCCAATGGTGATGTGGTCGGAAAGCTGGGGACGAATTTCACATATGCATTCCCCCGCAAATATGTTGATCCGGAGTTTGTAGGACAGAAATCGAGTGCCCGTCCATATCTGATGAGATTCTCTGAGGTGGCGCTCATCTATGCTGAAGCAGCAGGTCCCACAACACAGGGTTATTACTGGTTAAACGAGATACGTGAGAGAGCGGGTCTGGGAGAGGCTGACCCCAACCTGGGTCAGGCAGACTTCCGCAACGCAGTGGTACAGGAGAGAGCATGGGAGCTGGCTTTTGAAGGACAGCGTCTGTTTGACCTGAGAAGAAAGGCTATTGTCACCACTACTGATCCTAAAGCACAGGCAGCAGGCATCACTGAGGCCGAGGCAGCATATTACCCTATACCTCAATTAGAGATTGACCTTAACCCAAATGTTTCGGGCAAATAGTTTAATAATGAAAAAATGGTAATCATGAAAACTATAAAAACCATATTACTTTTTCTGACAGTATTAGTTACATCATGGGGTTGTCAGAAAGATCCCCTGGCTGAGATCAACGAAGGCGACTGGAATAAGGAAAGAAACATAATAGACATCACCTTCAATGGTCAGATAGGTGAGGCAACCATAACCCGCGACGGCGACAATGCCAACATAGTCTTTAAATATAATACTGATGCTGGAGCACTGGCATCGGTTAAGATAAATGCGATGGAGATATCGTATGGCGCGTCTGCATCTGTCACTGTAGGTGAGACACTCAACTTCGACAATGCAAACAGTTCTGCAACAATTACTATAACCCCTGCAAATGGCGAACCCCTTCAGTGGGTGATAACCCTATCCCCCTTTACTGAGACACTTCTGGGAACATGGAATATAGCAGGTTTATATGTTTATGGTGGTACTGGCCCTGAATATGGTGGTGCAGCTCTATTAAAAATGACAGATAAACCATGGTGCTGGAATGCAACAAACGGTCCGGCGGCAGAAAATGACAATGCACTCACATTTACACTCACTGGTTTTACCGACGACGGAAACTCGTATGGCACTGTAGTAAATAATGCCGGCAATGATGGTTTGTATGCTGATTTTATCTTCATTAACAACGATCCATATATCGATCTGAATAACTTTTACAGGAAGATACCGAAAGGAACAGCAACATGGCTACGTAATTACTCAACAAACCTCGTAGTATTTACTTTTGCTGACGGCACAACCACCTCAGGAGTATTTAAATCTGCAGGAACAGAGACTGTCTATGGTTCAACCACAAAGACTGTTATAGATCATTCATTTATGTTCACCCTTAGTGGTGTAGATAACTGGAGTAAGATCTATACTGATTATGACAAGTTTGTATCACGACCACGCTATTATTGGATAGATATTACAAAGAGCAAATAGGTTTAACATTCATCCGGAGCAGTAAAGAGTGTATTTACTGCTCCGGATATTTTAATTTAATTTATGACGGTTGTCAGATATCAGATATCAGTAAGAGCGGCTTTATGGCTGACTGCTGCATTTTTTTTCTGTTCATGCGGAGATAGAAACGGCGGCACAGACGATACCAGAGATAAGATCATTATAACATCTGATGTTCTAAATGAGTCTTTTCATGGCAATGGGGTTCAATGGGGCGGCTATGATGTTCTAAATGAATGGACCGGTACTGCCACGCTCACTGATGATGACTGGAACAAGCTTTTCACCAGGGTCAGATTCATGAGACCGCCCATTGTGAGGATCATGACAGCCGATGGATGGAACTACCTTATAGATGGCAACTATGATCCGTTGAAAAGCAATGATGTACTTGTAAAGATCCTTGATTTCTGCGAAGAAGAAGGCATAACTGTCATCTTTGGCGAATGGGGTCATAAGGGAGGGTCATCAATTGATCAGACCTGGCTTGAGAACTCAGCCTCATTCCTTGAGTGGCTTGTCAAAACAAAAGGCTATACCTGTATAAAATACTATAATATGGTAAATGAACCTAACGGCAGCTGGTCGTCTATCGCAGGCAATTATGATCTGTGGGTTGATCTTATCTCCCGGTTCAGTGCAGTACTTACTGAAAAAGACATAGCTTCAGGAATAAGCATTACAGGGCCCGATATTGCAGTATGGAACAACGGTTTGTTATCATGGATAACAGACACAGACTACAGACTCGGAGAGAAGATAAAGGTTTATGATATACATACCTATCCTACAGAGGCTACTGTCAGAGATGGCAGCTACTCTGAAATGATACGTGCATACAGAGAGGAAGCACCTGCCGGCAAGGAGATGTTCATGACTGAATTCGGATTTAAATATGCGGCAGCATCAGCCCTCGGCATTGAAAACGAAGCCAGGGAAGATAACGACCCATTTGCATCTGATGATTCCAATATGATGGTGTATGACTCCTTCTATGCTGTTGATGTCGCTGATGCCCTTATGCAGATAATGCTGGCAGGATATTCCGGAACCATACTATGGGATCTTGACGATGCAATGTATAATATTGACGGAGGCTCATCTACACTGTTAAAACGATGGGGATTCTGGAACATACTGGGCAGTGAAAAGTTTGGCAATGCTGAAGACGAAGAGATAAGACCATGGTTTTATACCGCCTCATTGATGTCAAGATATTTTCCGGCCGGCACAAGATTACTTGATATTGATCTTCCCAACAAAAAGGGGCTGAGGGCTATTGCCGGGGTAAATGAGGGAAAATACACCATAGCCATTGTTAACTCAAACTATGTTGATTACACACTTAGTCTATCTATGGAAGAGGGCGTCTCTCTAAACGGCCTGAAGGTTTACAGATATATTTCCGGCGACGGAGCCCAGTACACAGGTGCTGTAGATGCCAATGGATTTGCCTTCCCCTCAGAGACAGGTGAAACAATCGACCTGTCAGATAATAAGAGTTTTAATGTAGATATGAAAGCGCAGTCGTTTACACTATATACAAACATGGATTAAGAGCAGACCAATGAAAGATAAGATCAATATAAATTTTGTTTTAATCATTTTACCATTTCTTATTTGTGCTGGTTGCAAGAGTAAGGAACATGATCTGACAATAACCGTCAGTAATGAGGTGATAACAGAAGGCTTTGCCGGCAACGGGGCTCAGTGGGATGCATATCCTGAGGCAGAAAGCTGGGGTTCAAAGGTATCTGAAGATGACTGGCAAAAGCTATACACCAGGGTTGACTTCATGAGGCCAGGTTTTATCAGATGCCTGATAAACAGCCCATATAACTATTTTGATCCTTCTACAGGAAAATATGACAAGAGCCGTAACATTGAACCGCTGAAGAAGCTCCTCTCCTACTGTCAGAAAAACAACATAACGGTTATGTTTGGGGAGTTTAATCCGCCAAAATGGTCTATGAAACAAGACACTGCCTGGATAAAAATAGCATCTGATTTTCTAAATTATCTGGTAGATGATCTTGGGTTTACATGTATCAGGTATTATAATCTCTTTAATGAACCTGACGGCAACTGGTCTTCAACTGATGGAGACTATGAGATGTGGAAAGAAATGGTCAGGAAGTTTTACAGTTGCCTGGAGAGCTACCCTGCTCTGAAAGGTAACGTAACCATTGCTGGTCCAGACATAGTCATTGGCTACAAAAATCCATCTTCAAAGTACGAACCCTGGGAGTGGATATCACAGAATGCAAAAGATATGGATGAGATAACAGGTATATATGATGTACATGCTTATCCTGGTCAGCATGAGGTCTATAGCGGTGATTTTGCAAGGGAATTAAAAAAATATGTTTCTCAGGTGCCGGCAGGGAAAAAGATAGTCCTTGGGGAAGCCGGATATAAATATTACAAGCCGGAAGATTCTCTTCTCATGGCTGAGCAACGCAGAAGGCTTGAAGGTCACCCTTTCACAAAAGGATCAGACTGCAACATGTTGGTATACGATTTCTTTTACGGGCTTGATATGCCTCTTCTATGTATCGATATTATGAACGCTGGTCTGTCAGGAATGGCCATATGGATGCTTGATGACGCAATGCACTCAAATGGTGACTCAGGGAATACCAAAGACATTAAGATATGGGGTATGTGGAATATCCTGGGGAAAGAGGTCTTCGACTCGGAGAAGGAGGAAGAGATAAGACCATGGTATTATTCATGGTCTCTGATGTGCAGATATTTCCCGGCAGGTGCCGACATACTAAAGGTTAACAATAGTGATTCTTCAGGCATCAGGGTTGCTGCCTGCATAAAGGATGGCAAACTAACGGTGGCAATTGTAAATGTTACTGATACAGACATTAAGGTTAAACTACGTCTTCCCTGCCCCATTGAAAATGCCAGAGTCTATAATTATCAGGAGAATGAAATGAAGAAAGATGATGATGGGGTTCCATTACCTGTTGTTAGTGGGGTAAAAATAGCCGAAAGGCATAACCTTGAAATAAAAGCAAAGAGTTTCCTGCTTATATCAGGTATAAACTAAGAATAAAATGAAGAGACAGCTTATTATTTCCATTCTCTTTATTATAGCGACTATCACTGCAAAAGCCGGTGAAATCAGGTTTGCAGCAGTCTTCACCGATAATATGGTGTTGCAGCAGGATACAATTGTAAAGATATGGGGTATGTCAAGCCCTGGAGAGAAGGTGGAAATAACATGTTCATGGCAGGATGACAGGCTCTGGTCCATTGCTGATCAGGATGGTAACTGGGTTACTAAAGTAAAGACCGGCAAAGCTGATTTCAGGAACTATGAGATATCAATATCGGATTCAAAAGGAAACATCAGAACTATTCATGATATAGTTTTTGGTGAGATATGGCTCTGCTCCGGGCAGAGTAACATGGAGATGATACTCATGAGTCAGCCTGCCTGGAATCTTATTGTTGAAGACTCTGAGGATGCGATATTAAAATCAGAAAATAAGTACCTGAGGGTTATAACCATTGGCAGAAAAGAGAGCTTTACTCCTGAAGCAGATGTCATAACACATGGATGGAAGGTTTCAAACCCTGAAAATGCAAAATGGTTTTCTGCTGTAGCCTATTTCTTTGGTAAGAAGCTTTTTAACGAGTTAAATGTACCCATTGGGATTATAGTAACATCATACGCAGGCTCTCCTATACAGAGCTGGATACCTGAAGAGACATTATGCAGGAAAGAAATTTACAGTAATGTAATCAATGACAGGGAGAGAGAGAAGGCGGCATCACGACAGAGCGAATCAGACTATTACAAAGCTGTGGCTGAATGGATAAGAGAATGTGAAAAACCTGGGGCAAAAGATATTACTGCGGTAACGCTTACACTTCCTGTGAACATGGAGAAGTCATCAATAGGTAATCAGATGGGTGAGTTCTCACTGACAAAGGCTATTGAGATAGAAAAACAGGCAGGGCATAGTGATTTATATGTAAGCCTGGGTACAATGGACGATCTGGGCAGAGTCTATTTCAATGGGGAGCTTGTATGGGAAGAGATAAGAAATTCAAAGTCATACAGCAAAATTGAGTTCACTATTCCGGCAGCAAAAGTTAAGGAAGGAACAAATACAATTGAAGCCAGGGTATTGAATGTATTATGGGGAGGTGGGTTAACTGGTCCTTCAGAAGAGATGTTTTATATTAAGGGTGACAGGAATGATAAAAAGAGTCTTGCAGGAGAATGGAGTTATCATAAGATATTTGATCTGAAAGATTCACCCGCATTTCC
This sequence comes from Bacteroidota bacterium, assembly GCA_003245695.1. Lineage (GTDB taxonomy): Bacteria > Bacteroidota > Bacteroidia > Bacteroidales > VadinHA17 > SR-FBR-E99. Next base: position 10,173 of record QKCK01000352.1, read on the forward strand.
CTCTGAAGGGAGGCCCCTGTTTTCAACGGCAGCCTCACTATACAACGGCATGCTTTTCCCTCTCAGAGACTTTTGCATTAGAGGGGTTTTATGGTACCAGGGTGAAGAGAATGTCAAAGATGCCAGTAACTACACTGAGATGATGGAAGATATGGTAAGTGCATGGCGGAATAGTTTTGGCAGCAATTTCCCTTTTTATTTTGTTCAGATAGCACCCTATCAGTATGGTAGCTATACAGACAGCAATGCAGCTTTGCTGAGAGAGGCTCAGAGCAAAGCAGAAGAGACAATAGCCGGAACAGCCATGGTAGTAACGATGGATATAGGTGATCCGGCGAATATACATCCGGGTCATAAACGGGAGGTGGGTGAAAGGCTGGCTATGCATGCATTATCACACAGCTACGGCATTAATGTAAAAAGCTGTTATCCAAAAGTAGAATGTGTGGTAAGCCACAAAAAATACCTTGAGATATTTTTCTCAGGTTGTTATGATGGTTTAAGAGCAGAGACGGCAGAACCGGAGTTTGAGGTATCTGCTGATGGCATCAGCTATAAAAAGGCAGTGGCGGAGATATCAGGAACAAGGATAACACTGAGTTGCAAAGAGATAAAGCAGCCTGTTTATGTCAGGTATTGCTGGCGTGATGGAGCTATTGGGACCCTCATTAATTCTGAAGGATTACCTCTTTCATCATTCTCAGTAAAGGCAGGATATCACAAAAAAGAAACAAAAACTAACCATATTACAAATTATTGATTTATGCTATTAAAGAAGTACGAAAAAAACCCTGTCTTATTACCGGAAAGCAGGAATTCCTGGGAGGATCTGGTTGTATGCAATCCGGGGGCATGGTATGAAGGGGGAATATTTTATCTGTTATACAGGGCAGCCGGGAATGATGAGGGGCACATTATCAGATTCGGCCTTGCTACCAGTACAGATGGGTTTAATTTCACACGTGTCTCAGACAAACCTGTCTTTGAGCCCGCAGTTGAAGGGCCTGACTCAGGTTGTATTGAAGATGCCAGAATTGTCAAGTTTGATAATCATTTCTATGTAACATATGCTTTCAGACCCTTCCCTCCGGGACAGTACTGGAAGTTTGCACATGATGAGGTATTGACACCTGACGTGGGAGATAACGCACCACTGTTTTTAAAGAATAACATTGCCAACACAGGTCTCGCTCTTACAAATGACTTCAGAAAATGGCAGAGACTGGGCAGGATCACTCAATCCAACCTTGATGACAGGGATGTCATCCTCTTCCCTGAGAAGATAAACGGCAAGTTTGCTATGCTTCACCGTCCTAAAGAATGGACAGGTGACAAATATGGACCAAAGTTCCCTGCGATATGGATCCGATTCTCTGATGATCTTCTGGTATGGGATGAGCCAAGCCATCTTCTCATTGAAGGTATCGAAGGAGGATGGGAAGAGAAGGTAGGTGGAAGCACTCCACCGCTCAGGACAGACAAGGGGTGGCTCTTATTATATCATGGCGTTGAGAATGGCGGTAATGGCTTTTACAGGGTCGGTGCTGCCATGCTTGATCTGAATGACCCCACAAAGGTTATCGGACGGACAAAGAGCTGGATAATGCAGCCGGAACATTATTATGAGATTGAAGGTCTGTATAATGGCTGTGTCTTCCCCACAGGTAATGTGATTGTCAATGACACTCTCTATGTTTATTACGGAGCTGCAGACAAATATGTAGGAGTAGCAACAGCTGACCTTAATCAACTCATTGATTATATTTTATTAGGATAACCATGACATTAATAGAGAATCTCAACATAACTGATCTGATAATAATCGGATTATATTTTGTTTTCATAGTATACATTGGATTAAGATTCAGAAAGGGTGGCGATGCCGAGTCATATTTTCTTGCAGGGCGCAGTATGACATGGCCCATTATCGGATTTTCAATGTTTGCCACAAGCATCTCAAGCTCTACCCTGATAGGTCAGTCGGGCGATGCCTACAGCACTGGCATAGCCGTATTCAACTATAACCTCATGTCGATAGTGGTTATGATTGTCTTTGCATGGTTCTTCCTGCCATTTTATATCAGGTCTGGTATCTTTACTCTGCCTGAGTTCCTGGAGAGAAGGTTTGATTCAAAATCGAGATATTATTTCTCAGCCATAACAATAATGATCAACATCTTTCTTGATGCTGCCGGAGGGCTATACGCTGCTGCGCTTGTAATAAAGCTCATCTTCCCTTCGATCCCGATATCAGTACTGGTTATCGCATTTGCAGTTATGGTAGCCATTTATACCATACCGGGTGGATTATCATCAGCTATCAGGGTTGACCTCATCCAGGGGGTACTTCTGTTTATAGGAGCGATTATCCTCACCACCATCATTTCGATTAAGGGAGGGGCATCATACATTGCTGATCAGATCAGTCAGAACAGTACAATGATGAAACTGGTAAGGCCGATGAATGATGGTTCAGTTCCATGGCTGGGAATGATACTTGGCATCCCCGTACTTGGCTTTTTCTTCTGGGGTAACAACCAGTCCCTGGTACAGAGGGCTCTTGCTGCAAAAAACATCGATGAGGGTCGGAAGGGTGTGCTTCTTGTAGGGTTATTGACTCTTATCACCCTCTTTGTAATAATAATACCCGGGGTAATGGCAAAGAACTTCTTTCCCTCTCTGGAAAAGCCTGATATGGTATATCCGTCACTGGTGATCAAGATGCTTCCGACAGGACTGGTAGGGTTACTACTTGCGGCTCTCATTGCCGCTCTCACCTCCACCCTCAGTGGCTTGCTCAATTCTGTCTCGACCCTTTTCACAATGGACTTTTACAGCAAGATCAGGAAAGACAGCAGCTCAGAGAAGAAGGTAAGAACCGGACGTATTGTCTCGGCAGTTGCCCTGCTCGTTGCAGTTTGGTGGGCCCCGCAGATAGGAACCAGGTTTGGTTCGCTTCTTAAGTATTACCAGGAGATGCTTTCAATGCTTGCTCCTCCTATTGTTGCAGCTTTTATACTGGGAGTATTCTGGAAGAGAGCAAACAGCACTGGTAACTTTGCCGGTCTGATAGCAGGCGCTCTCCTTGGACTGATCAACCTGATAATGAAAATTTCAACAGGCACCTCTCTTTTCGGCGACATGCATTTCCTTCTTACCGTACCTGTTTATCTGGCCTTCAGTATGACAGTTATGATAAGCGTAAGCCTTCTTACAAAAAAACCTGATTATGAGGCTATAAAACCTTATGTATGGACAAAAGAAGAGTTCCGGCAAGAGACCATCGAACTTAAAAAACTGCCTTTCTATAAGAATTACAGGATATTATCATATATCCTTCTGGCGCTGTGTGCCATAGTTCTAATATTATTCTGGTAACCAAAAAAAACAAACATATGAAAAGACGTTTCCCCCTTATCTTTAGTCTTATCCTCACTCTGCTGAGCCTGAACCTCTCAGCACAGAATGAGATAATTAAGGTAGTTGTATTAGGCTCTTCTACCGCAGCGGGAACAGGACCTACTGACCCAGCCAATGCATGGGTAAACCTTTACAGAAGTCATCTGAAAGAGATAAATATCTCAAATGAGGTGATCAACCTGGCTGTAGGTGGCTATTCTACATATCAGGTTATGCCCTCCAGCTTCACCGCACCAACAGGAAGACCGTCGCCTGATGCAGCTCACAATATTACTATGGCTATAAGTCTCTCCCCTGATGTTATTATAATAAACCTGCCTACAAATGATGCAGCCAGCAGCTATACAAAAGAAGAACAGATGTATAATTACTCTGTGATACTTGACTCGGCTGCAGCTAATAATATTCCTGTTTATGTAGCTACTACACAACCACGGAATCTCACAGCCGATCTCAGACAGAATCTCATGGATATGCGTGACAGCATAAATAAATATCTTGGAGATAATGCGATAGATTTCTGGAGTAATATTGCTGCCAGTGATGGAACTATTGCTCCGGAATATGACTCGGGCGATGGTGTTCATCTTAATGATGCTGCTCATATCCTGCTGGCATCGAGAGTTGAAGCAGAAGATATACTGAAATACAGTGTTGATCATACTGATTATGACACCCTGAATATAGATCTTGGAAGCACAACCACAATCACATCAGGTAACTGGAATAACCTCACAGGCTATTCAGCAAATGCAGAGACGCTAAACCTTATTACCTCATCAGGTGAGTCAACAGGTTTTACTGCCTATGTCCATGACTCTTTCACCGGCGTCAATACATCAGGTACTACTTCTCCTGATGCTTCAATAGACATTCCATCCACAGCCACCTCTGACAGCTTCTTCGGCAGTGAGGTAGCTTTTGGCGGTGTTACTGAGGCAACCGGAGGTATCACAATTGAAGGTCTTAACCCTGCTAAAAAATATAGTTTTACTATATTCGCCTCAAGAACAGGGGTGACCGATAACCGAGAGACTCAATATGTTATTGAGGGTGCTACCTCTGAGACTATCTATCTTGATGCAGCTAACAATACCTCAAATACTGTTTCATCATCAGGCATCTACCCTACAGAATCGGGTGTCATTACCATAACCGCCTCACCAGGACCAAATAACACAAACTCATCAAAATTCTACTTCTTCGGCTGCCTGAAAATGGTGTTTGAGAAGGTAATTGAATATGACAAAGATGGAGTCATAAAGGTTGACCTGGGGAATGTCACAAAGACAACAGCCGGAAACTGGAACAATCTGACATCATATGGAGGCGGCGAAACCATAGGTGACCTGATAAACACTGAAGGAAATCATACCGGATTCTCACTGTTTGTACACGATGCCTTCGGCGGAATAAATGACTACGGCACCTCAACCCCTGATGAATCTCTTGCTCTTGATGCAAATGCCACTGCCGACAGCTTCTTTGGCAACACCGTGGCATTCTACAGTGCCCTTGAGCCTACAGCTGGCCTTACGCTCACAAACCTTGATGTGACAACATCATATTCATTCACCTTCTTTGCTTCACGCCCCGATGTCACAGACATCCGCGAGACAAAATATACTGTTACGGGCAAGACTTCAGGTAGCGCAACGCTCGATGCTTCAAACAATACCTCCAATGTAGCCACAATAGATAACATTGTACCATCAGATGATGGAACAATTATCATCTCGGTTGCTCCGGGAGAAAACAACAACAACGGTTATAAATTTTACTACCTGGGGGCAATGACTATCACCTATGGCGATTATGTTGTCTATGATGACAATGGAACAGTGAAGATTGATTTGGGTGATGCCTCCACTGCAACATCAGGATGGAACAATCTCACTGATGCAACAGGTACATCCTCGTTATCTGATCTTGATAACACTGCCGGACATAAGACAGGCTTTTCTCTAACAGTGCACGATGCTTTCACAGGTGTTAATACTGCAGGTACAACCACGCCGGATGCAGGGCTGGGCTATGAGTCAACTGTCACATCAGACAGTTTCTTTGGAAGTGAAGGAGCACACAGCGGTATTATAGAGCCATCAGGTGGATTGACATTATCAGGACTGGATGTTGAGACTAAATATTCTCTTACCTTTTTTGCCTCCAGGGCTAATGTAACAGATAACAGAGAGACCAGGTATGTTATCACTGGTGCTTCATCTGAGACTCTTTATCTTGATGCTGCAAACAACACCGGTAATGTTGTCAGTGCTGCTGATATTATACCTGCAGCTGATGGTACAATAAAAATAGATGTCACCCCCGGGCCAAACAACACTAACTCCCTTAAATACTATTACATAGGGAGTATAGTCATGGATTATGAAAAGATAATACCTGTTGTTGAGTATGATTCTGACGGGACTATAAATATTGACTGCGGTAGTTCTACCGTACCTTCGGCGGGAAACTGGAATAATCTTACAGCTGCCAGAGGTGGTCAGACTATTGACCTTATAAATGAAGAGGGTAACCAGACAGGTATATCAGCCAGTGTGCACGATGCTTTTACAGATGTTAATCTGACAGGCACAACCAGTCCTGATCCCTCTCTGGGTTTCTTATCTACGGCAACAAGTGACAGTTTCTTTGGAAACACAGGAGCACACGAAACAATAGTTGAACCGACAGGAGGAGTTACATTATCAGGTCTTGATGCAGACTCTTATTACACACTCACATTTTTTGCCTCACGTGCCGGGGTAACTGACAACAGGGAAACAAAATATTTTGTCACCGGCAGTGAAGACACAACAGTCTACCTTGATGCAGCAAATAATATTGCCGGTGTTGTATATGCAGAAAACATGAGACCTGATGCTGATGGCAAGATAAAGATAGATGTATCTCCAGGTCCCAATAACACAAATAGTTTAGGCTATTATTATCTGGGGGTTATCAGTATTGAATATGGCACATCCCCTCTTACTGATGTATCAGATACCCCTGCAGATGAAGCCGGACAGGCGCTAATACGGATATATCCGAACCCTGTGACCAGTGACGCCACACTTGAGTATTATGTACCTCAGGATGGCAAAGTGCAGGTAAAGCTATACTCCATTACCGGCCAGCTTATTGCATCACTTGTAAATGAAGAACTGCAGGAAGGTAAATATACAACCTCAATCAACAGATCAGAATGCAGAATGTTAAAGGCATCAGGTACATATATCTGCCAGATAAAGGTAACATCGCGCAACAGGATATATTTTGCCACTGAGAAGATAATGGTGATAAGATAAGAAAAGATCACACCTTCAACAAGATATTCCCAATAACAATAAGTTATTTATCTGAGGACCCCGTGCGACAGCGGGGTCTTTTTTTTAGAACAATGATCCCTGAACAGGGTATGAATATGGTTGAATCACCTGTGGCACATTTCTGTCGGATGAATTATCCGAAGCCAGGGGGCTCACTGTATGGGCTTGTATCATCTCAGAGGGTAATGGTGATAACAGATTCTTTGCGTCGGCCGGTTTCAATACAGGCTTCAGCCAAATCTTCTCAAGTTCACGGGGTAATATTGCCGGCATCCGCTTCTTTGTATTATGAATCTCAGCCATTATGCTATTTGCCTCTACTGTTATTACAGAGAAGGTTTTAACGGTCACCCCTCCCGGGGAAATCCATCTTTCATAAAGACCAGCCAGGGAGAATATTACCTCACCGCTTATGGTGATATACCATGGGATCTTCCGGTTCCCCTGATGTTGCCATTCAAAGAATCCGGTGACAGGGATGATACATCTTCCACTCTCAAGGGCCGCTGAGTATGAGGGTTTCTCTGAGAGTGACTCAGCCCGGGCATTAAATGTCTTCCGTCTTATAGATTCTGCATCATCCTCATTAGCAATCCAGGAGGGTATCAGTCCCCAGGAGGCTAAATCAATGAGGGAGTCATTTCCACAACATACGACAGGCATCTGAGGGATACTCTGTGCATGGTAATAGTAGCTTGGTCTGTACTTGTCAGGGTCGATAAGCTCAGCACCATATCGTTGTTCGAGCTCCTCCCTGACGATATTAACGCTAACGGTGAAGCACATATCAGCTCTTGTTTTTATTAACAGTGAGAGGTACCGGCAGGTAATAGTTGAACAGATCGCAGGAAGGCCATGTCGAAACATGATTAACAAACCGAGTCATCATTTTGTCGACCCTTGATGATATCTCAGGGCCATTCCAGGCGCTGGTATTGAAAAGCACAACCCAGGCCGTGCCGTCAGCCATCCTCTTCAACATGCAGGAAGTACCTGCAAATGTACCTGTTCTCCACCAAGATCCGTCAGGAGATGTACCACGCCAACCCACAGGAGCATATGTATTCTCAGAATCGGTCATAAATCTGATACTCGCCTCTGAGAGTATGTCTTTGGGAGTATTAAATCCGTCTATGGCAAGTAAAAGCTTCATAAGATCAGGTGCAGTAGCCAGCCATGCACCTGCACCTCCCAGAGCCTCAATATCATTACCTCCATAGCAGGCAGGAAGGAGCTCTCCGGTACCGTAAACAGATGGTTTAGGGATGGCATCCGGAGCAAGATAGTATGTTACCTCATAAGGCGCTTTATCGTCCTTCATATTCTTCGCCAGACACATATCAAAGATACCAAGTGGTTCCAGCACATATCTCTTACAGTATTCCTCATAAGCCATCCCTGATACCTTTTCAATCACAAGACCTAAAATACTGTAGCCCAGATTAGAATAAGACTGCCCCATGCCGGGATTAAAATGAAGGTTCTTATCAAGGGCGAATCTCACAATTGTTTTTGTATCAACGGGCATGGCCACCCCGGTTTCCTTTGATACTACTTCAGGCATAAACATCTGGTCACCCCATCTCTGCGTCCACCCCCCCTTATGTGAAAGCAGATGACCCACGGTTATACCATAAACCCTCTTATCTTTAGGGTGTGAGAAAATGGTGTCATTAAGAATACCATCTATACCAAAGACATGATCATTCACAGAGAGCCGGCCCTCTTCCTGAAGCTTCATTATAGCAACTGCGGTCACAAGTTTTGAAACACTTGCAACACGAAATTTATTATATGGCTGCACTAATATAGAATCCTCAAGAGAAGCATATCCAAAACCCCGTGCAAATACCAGTCTGCCATCCTTTGCAACTGCAACAGATGCGCCTTTAAGTGACCATTGTTGCATGAAAGAAATCACATCCTTCTCTGATCTTATAAAACTGGCACTATCGGTAAGTGAATTATCAATTCTGAATTCCGTAATATCATCTGTATCAAGAGCATGCCAGGAACGTTCTATCCCCATTGGCAATGCTACTGCTGCAATCAGAAAAACTGTAAGCAACAAAAAACGATTCCAAACTCTGTTCAATCCTTTCATTCACTCAATTATTCTGCAAAATTAGGCATATTGAAAAAAAATGCAAAACTAAAGAAGCATGACGTGACCAGCTAATCAGCGACGATTAATAATTCCGTCCAGTAAAGCTTCCATCTCTTTCCGGTATGTTTCTCCGATAGGAATTATCTGTGCCCCGATTTTTATTCGCCCACGTTCAATACTGTCGATCTTGTCAAGTGCAACCAGATAAGATTTATGAACTCTAACAAAGGTATGTTCCGGCAACAGCATCTGTATATTCCTGAAGCTCTGCAATGTCATGTATTTCCCTGTCCGTGTTACAATCCTCAGGTAGTTTTTCATCCCCTCAATATATAGTATCTCATCCTTTTCAACTCTCTGAATTCTGTATTCTGTCTTTATGAATATAAACGATTCTCTCTTTTCATTATTATCAATACTAATACCGCTACATGATGATTTATTTTCAATTCTTTTCCACACCTTCTCAGCAGCTCTGACAAATCTCTCAAAATCAATAGGCTTAAGCAAATAATCAACAGCTTCTACCTCATAGCTTTTCAGCGCATAATTATCATAGGCTGTAGTAAATACAACCAACGGAGGAGTTGTCAATATTTTCATCAGCTGAATACCAGTAAGATCAGGCATCTGAATGTCAAGAAACATAAGATCTGTTCTATTTTCTTTCAGATACTGAAGTGCTTCGATACCGTTTGTAAAGCTATGCTCTAAAGTAAGATAGGGTATCCTTTCGATATATGTTTCAATGATTTCAATAGCCAGAGGTTCGTCGTCAACTACTATACATTTTATATTCATCTTTTGCTATTTTATTGAAAAGGGTAAGATTTACCTCAAAAGTATTATCTGTTTTATTTATTGACAATAAATGGCAATCAGGATACTGAAGCTTCAGGCGTTTCCTTACATTTTTAAGTCCTATGCCCCCGTTTTCCAGTTTTGATATATCGGTTCTGTATTTATTTATGCAAGTAAAAACAATTGCCTCATCAAATATCTTAATCCCGATATTGATAAAAGAGTCAATAGTGCCTGGGGCATATTTGAATGCGTTCTCAACAAAAGGCAGTAGCAAAAGAGGTGCGATTGATTTTCCTTCCGTCTCACCACTGACCTTAAAACTGACAGTATCAGGGTATGAGAGTCTGAGTCGTTGCAGTTCAACAAAATTCACCAGATAGTCTACCTCTTTTGATAGTGGCACAACCTCATCCTCAGACTCATAAAGCATATAGCGCATAAGACCAGACAGCTTCAATATTGCGTCTGAAGCCTTATCTGATTTTTTGTATACCAGTGTATGGATGTTATTCAGGGTATTAAACAGAAAGTGAGGATTAAGTTGTTGCCGTAACATCTTGAGTTCACTTTCGAGTTTTTCCTTCTCTATCCTTTGCTGAAGCTGTTGAGTAATAAACCAGTTTTCTGCAAAATTCAGAAATACAGCCATCCCTATGAATAAAAAGTCTAAAAAGAAGGAGGTAAAGATAAGATTAGACAATGGCATCTTTCTTAATGAATAGAACTCACTGAAAAAGAAATCGCTTATCAGAACACGCAGAATGCTATAAATGCCAATAATGACAATACT
>QKCK01000293.1 GCA_003245695.1 Bacteroidota bacterium
GCATTACTATCAACATTTATATGTCCCTTATGCATCTTAAGACTACCATAGGTTGTCGCAAGCCCCAGTCCTGTCCCCCGGCCAATACCTTTAGTTGTAAAGAATGGTTCAAAGACTTTGGGTTTATCCTCATCCTTAATACCAGTTCCAGTATCAGTGACAATAAATATCACATCGCTGACAGTGTCCTCCAGAGTGATGTCTATTATCCCTCCATCAGGCATTGCATCTATTGAGTTCTTGAACAGGTTTGTCAGAACCTGTGTCATCTGTTCGGCATCAAGTGAAGCAGAGGGATTCGTTGTCCTGTTATGTATGTTGACCTTGACATTCTCCGGGATAATTACACTATCAATACTACTGGCTGCCAGTTCTGCAACATCAATGAACTGATGGTTCACCTGATTCTTGCGTGCGAAGTTAAGCAGGCCTCCAACTATCTTCTTGCACCTGGCGGCTTGTTCAACAATAAGCTGAAGATCCTGTCTCACAGGATCATCAGGCCGACACTCATCCAGAAGGATATTACTATACATTATAACCACACCGAGTGGATTATTAAGCTCATGAGCAATACCTGCAGAAAGCTGTCCCATATGAGCCAGCTTCTCTGTCTGTTTCAGTGCCTGTTGTATAGTGCGTAACTTCTCGTTTGAGAGAGCCAGCTCCTTCACTGAATTATGAAGCTTATCTATAGTGTAAGGGAGACACATCTCTACCTCAGCAAGGCCCTTTACTATTGCTACAGCATGTTCTTCGCATGTATCATAGCCACAGGCACCACAGTTAAGATGATCTTTTGATGATATTTTGCCCATAGAGATAAGAACTGTGTCAACCTCCTGCCGGTCATATGGTGTGGCCTTAATACTCTCCGGATGAAATTTCACTGAGAGGTCAAGCATTGAATATTCATCGAGGTTCCTCTGCCATAAGCCTACGTCAATTGTCTCCATTTTCATCTGAGCATAAGAGCTCACCAGGGCACGTCGGGTATATTGCTTTCCTCCCTTGCTCATGCCAGGTCCCATTATGCAGCCTTCGCAGCATAACAATTCAAGATGTTGCCCTGTTATTAACCCTTCCTCAAACTCCTTAATAGCCTCATGAAAATCTATCCTCCCTTCAGCAGCAAGGATATTACCAGTCACTGCATCATCATTCATCCCGGCAGCCTGTAACAACCCCCTTGTAACAGGAAATATTGCTCCACGACCACCCATTGGAGGGTCAAAATCAGAAGGAGAGACACTGTCGGGAGTAACACCTGACTCTTCAAATAACTCTCTCAGCTCAGTAAATGTAATAGCTTCATTTACCTCCTTTGTCTCTGTCTTCTTAGCCACACAGGGGCCAATAAAAACAACAGGCAGATTCTCTCCATACTTTTTCCTTACAACCCTTGTCATAGCAGCCATAGGTGATATAACAGGCAAGAGGTTATCGGTCAGATCAGGATGATAAAACCTTATAAAACTCACAATGGCCGGACAATCGGATGATATGTAATATCTGCTTCCGCCTCCGCTTACCAGCTTACGGTAACAGTGCGCTACCAGGTCAGCGCCAAAAGATACCTCATTTACCAGGCTGAAACCAAGTTTCCGTATCATACCTATTAGAATGTGGTGGTTCCCAATATCAGGAAACTCGGCCGGGAAACTGGGTGCCACCAGTGCGGCAACACGATTGTGTCTTTCAAGCAGTCGTTTCACCCTGTCATTGGTATTTAAAAAGACCTTTGCACCCTGACTACAGACCTTGGTACAGTTACCACAGGCAACACAGCGCTCTTCAATTACCTCTGCCTGGCCACCAACAATGCGAATGGCGCGTGCCGGACACTCCCTTACACAGGTGTAACATGTACGGCATAACTCTTTTATTGTGTAAACCAGCATCAGAAAAAGCAATTAGTTTATAATAACACATCTCTTTTTACAAAGAAAGTATTTAATACCCGCTTGTCAGTGAGTTCTTTATTCTCGTTGAATATCTTATCATAAAGATTATTCAGTGAGTGTGATCTCCATGGGCCCGTTATCGGATCCTGATCGTCTGACTGATAGATGAACCGGGCCCTTGATCTGAGAGCCTCGCGCGATCCTGCAGCAGCCATCCCTGCGCCATTGACACAACCTCCCGGACAAGCCATCACCTCAATCAGATGATATCTTGTGCCAGCCGATAAAGCCTCCATTAGCTTCTCAAGCCCCTTCAATCCGTCAACCACGGCAATATTGTAATCTGTACCATTAACAGGCAGTGTCACTTCCCTGAAGCTGCCTGTCAGCCTCAGTTTCTTGAACAGAGCCTTGTCAAGATCCCTCCCGGTAATATTATGGGCCATAGTTCTGAGAACAGATTCTGCTATTCCGCCGGATGTCTCAGCAAGAAGAGTAGCGGAGCTGCGTGAAGAGAGCGGCTCATCAGCAGGCTCAGGATCAATATTTGACATATCAATTCCATAAAGCCCAATTAGTCTGGCCAGCTCCCGTACCGTTAGTACAGTGTCCACATCACTTATTCCCTTACGTGTCATACTGTCTCTTCTGGCTTCGAACTTCATAGCCGTGCATGGGGTTACAGAGACAGTAAATATACGATCAGGAATGCCATTTTTACCAGTTGGCAGCATAGCTTTTATAATAGCACCGGAAATCTGTTGTGGGGTCTTAAGTGTAGATAACTCAGATATCCGTTCAGGCAGAAATTGTTCACAGTATTTAACCCATGCCGGACAGGCAGAGATATAAAGAGGCTTGCTGTCAGTATTGTGAGGTAAAGGTTCAAGTAACTCAGCCAGCTCCTTCACAAGTATATCGGTGCCCGTGCCTGAAAGAAATACCCTGTCAAAACCTATTTTTCGCAGAGTAGCGTTTACGATGCGCTCAAAGTCACGTGAATACTTCATTCCCATCTCTTCAGCAAGGGCATAAGGTACCAGCGGCGAGTACTGTATCACCTTTAGTACGTCTTTCCGGCTCAGATACTCCTGAACCTCTGAGATATAATGCTTCTCATGCAAGGCTCCGGTAGGGCAGACAAGCACACACTGTCCACAATGTATACAGCTTGAGAAGTTAAAGTCACGATCCATTGCCGTTCCGACATGTGTCTTTCTCCCTCTGCCAATAAAATCGATGGAGGTGGCCGTGACAACCTCCTCGCAAACCCGCAGGCACCTTCCACAAAGAATACATTTTGACAGCTCCCTGACAATAGCCGGGCTTGACTGATCAAGGCGAGGCTTGATTTTCCTGCCTCTGATGCGGCGTTCACGTACCTGAAGCTGGTCAGAGAGACGCTGTAACTCGCAATCGAGGTTGCGTTCGCAATAGAGACAATCGTCGGGATGATTTGAGAGGAGTAATTCAACAATGGTCTTTCTTGCCCGTATTACTCTGGGTGAATGTGTCTGTATCTTCATCCACTCCTCAACAGGCTGCGAGCAGGCAGTCACCAGACGCTCTTTACCCTCTACCTCCACCACACACATACGGCATGCACCTGTGGGAGAAAAATCCTTCATCCGGCAGAGAGTAGGAATAATGATTCCATTCCTGTTTAAAGCAGAGAGAATTGTCTCTCCCTTCTCTGCAATAATGCGCCGGCTGTTAACTTCTATTGTAAACTGCATGATCTATCTGACTGAAATGGCACTGAACTTACAAACATCATGGCATACACCACAACCAATACACTTCTCATCAACAATAAAGAAGGGCTGCAGACGTGTTCCATATATAGCATTGACAGGGCATTTTGATGCACAAACGGTACAACCTGTGCATTTATCCACATTAATGGAAAAGGTACGAAGACCTCTGCAGACATTTGCCCTGCATTTGCGATCAAAAATATGCTCTTCAAACTCCTCCCTGTAATACTCCAACGCGCTGATAAATGGGTTAGGGGCTGTCTGTCCCAATCCACAAAGGGAGGTGTCTTTCATCACAGCAGCAATCGTCTCGAGTTGCATCACCCCCTTAAAGCGCTCAAGGGTAGCATTTGAGTCATCAGAGTGCGGCTTGCGTATAATATTTTCCAGTATCTCAAGCATACGTCCTGTACCTTCACGGCATGGGATACACTTACCACAGCTCTCTTTATGAATATAATCCATATAATATCTCACCAGATCAACCATGCAGGTAGACTCATCAACAATGACAAGGCCGCCAGATCCCATTGCAGCTCCTGCTTTAGCTATCTCTTCATAGTCAATTATGGTATCCAGCTTCTCCTCAGGGAGAAATTTGCCCGAAGGACCCCCAATCTGAAGTGACTTAAACTCCTTTCCGTCTTTTACACCATCAGCTATCTCCTCCACAATGGTTCTGAAAGTAGTTCCCATCTCCACTTCAATTATGCCCGTAAACCTGCCTTTGCCAGCAACAGAAAAAATCTTCGTTCCCTTGCTTGCTGAAGTACCTATATTGCGAAACCAGTCGGGACCGTTCTGCATAATAAGCGGTACATTCATCAATGTCTCAACATTGTTTATCACCGTTGGCTTATCAAAAAGGCCGGCAGTAGTCGGATAAGGGGGCTTCAACTCAGGCATCCCCCTCTTACCCTCAAGTGATGCAATTAAAGCGGTCTCCTCTCCACACACAAAAGCGCCAGCCTCGTTACGGATAGTTACCTCAAGATTATAACCGCTGGAGAAGATATTATGACCTATCAGACCATAATCCCTGGCTTCATCTATTGCATGTTGCATCCGCCCCAGAGCATGATCAGAGAGAGCCTTGAGGAATATTATTGCATTTGATGCACCTATGGCATACGCAGCTATACATATACCTTCAAGCAGTCGGTGAGGGTCCCCCTCAAGGATAGAGCGGTCGGTAAAAGCTCCCGGATCACTCTCCTTGGCATTACAGATAAGATATCGCTTATTAGAGGCAGTGTTCAAAGCATGCTTCCACTTTAAGCCTGTAGGGTAGCCTCCTCCGCTGCGACCACGGAGGCCACTCTTCTCAATGATATCACATACCTCTTCAAAAGTATAGTTACGAATTGTTTTTATAAAGGTTCTGTACCCCCCGCGCGCAATATACTCTTCAATGTTAGTTGGGTCATAACAACCACAGTTGTTTAGTACTACCCTCTTCTGAAGTCTGAAATAGGGTATCTCTTCCATAAATGGTATCCCATGCCAGGCCTCAAAACCAGTTCCTCCAAGCTGTGCCACAAGATCCTCATCAGGCATATCACTATGGAAGACCCCATTAAGCAATGACTCAACCTTCTCTTCAGTGATGTTCCTGAATATAAGTTTGTTCTTACCAGGTAAGTGAATGGCAACCATGGGTTCATAAATGGCAGGACCATTACATCCTACATTTACCACCTCAGCGTTTATTGACATATCATCCAGGTAACCCCTAACTGCCGCAGCACTCTTTTCTGCACCGGCAATTATCGCAGCGGCACCAGCCGATATATAAATAACGGGCACTGATGGCTTATCCCGGCGTATCTCTGCAAGCTTCTTCTCAACAGAAGCAGAGAGAGTATCGGACTCATTTCTGAGCACCTCTACTATAAGAAATTGCTTTATCTCATTCATATACTGAGTTCCTGTCAGATGTCAGATAATGACTTCAGCTTTTTAATAAGGTCAGGTAGATCGCTTACTCCTATATGTGAATAGTATGTATCGCCCACTTTTATCACCGGGCCTTCGTTACATC